>JAFGFI010000138.1 GCA_016931185.1 Anaerolineae bacterium | reverse complement strand
GGTGACGGGCTGCGGGACGCGGCAGACCCCTATGCCCGGTAGTCTGAACAGGAGTATACCCAGTGGAAACGAAAGACCTACTCGTTGAAGTCAAAAACCTGAAGACCTATTTCTATCTCGATGAAGGCACCGTCCGCGCCGTCGACGGCGCCGAGTTCGACATCCGCCGTGGCGAGACTCTCGGCGTCGTCGGCGAAAGCGGCTGCGGCAAGTCCGTCACCGCGCGCTCCATCCTCAACATCGTCGCCAAACCCGGCAAGACCATTGACGGCCAGATCCTCTATCACCGCCGCACCAACGACCATACCGACATCCTCGACCTCACCCAACTCCCCCCCCAAAGCGACCAGATGCGCGCCATTCGTGGCGCGGAAATCGCCATGGTCTTCCAGGAGCCGATGACCTCTCTCAGCCCGGTTCACACCATCGGCAATCAGATCATGGAAGCCATCATCCTGCACCAGCGCACCTCCCAGGAAGAAGCTCGCGAACTCGTCATCGAGATGCTGGACTTGGTCGGTATGCCCCTGCCTGAGCGCACCATTGACCAGTATGCCCACGAACTCAGCGGCGGCATGCGCCAGCGCGCCATGATCGCCATGGCCCTCTCCTGCCATCCCAGTCTACTCATCGCCGACGAACCGACCACTGCCCTCGACGTCACCACCGAAGCTCAGATCCTCAAGCTGATGCGCAGCTTGCAGGAGGAACTGGGAATGGCGATTATGTACATCACCCACAACCTGGGTGTCATCGCGCAGATGACCGAGAACGTGGTGGTGATGTATATGGGCAAGGTGGTAGAGTCGGCTGCCGTGGACACGGTGTTCTACAATCCGCAGCACCCCTACACGCGCGCGTTGTTGCAGTCCATCCCGCGCCTGGGGCAGACGACACGCGACCGGAAGCGGTTGGCCTCGATCCGGGGCATGGTGCCCGATCCATACGCGTTGCCCAGGGGCTGTCACTTTCATCCGCGCTGTGATAGAATGATGCCCGGTATCTGTGACCGGCAAGACCCGCAGATGGTCGAGGTGGAACCGGGCCACAAGGTACGCTGTTTGCTGTACAATGGCAAATAGGACGTCAAACGTCAAACGTCAAAAATGGGTTAACCATTGACGTTTGACGTTTGATGTTTATATATGAAAATCCTATTACTTTTCCCCCCTCACTGGATACCGGCAATGCCGCATTTGGCGCTGCCGACACTCACAGCTTATTTGCGTGCCCAGGGACTTGAAGTCATTCAACGCGATCTTAACCTCGAAGTCTTTGATACCGTATTAACACGCACCTATCTCGAACACACCCTTACCCGTTTGCGCAGGATGCGCCGCTCCCCACTCCCCCCGGAAATGTTACGGTCAGCGCTTGCACACGGGCCGACATTGGCGGACCAAGTAGAACCGGCAAAAGCCATTTTCCGCAGTGAGGCTTTTTTCGATGGAGATACCAGCCTACCTGCTTTTCTGACCCTTGTTGAGAGCCTCAACCTGGCTTCACTGCCGTTCTATCCCGCTGCATTAGAATTAACGAGCTATAGACCCCCTGCACCGGAAGACAGCAGCCGCAGTCTACTGCAAACCGCGCGCGACCCGCAGCGCAACATGTTTCTCAGTATTTTCCGCCAGGGTATCCTCAATGAGATCAAAACCCTACAACCCGACATTATCGCAATCTCCGTTCCCACACTCAACCAAATGTTGGCCGCTATGACCCTGGCACATCTCGTCAAAACGATCCGGCTCCCCGCCCACATCACAGTGGGCGGCCCGCACATTTCAATGCTGCGGGAACAACTGATCAAAGCGCCAGAAATCTTCACGCTCATTGACAGTGCAATTGTGTTCAGCGGGGAAGTGCCCTTACTACACTTAGCTGAGGCGTTAAGTAGTAACGGAGATTTGTCAAAAGTTCCCAATCTGATTTACAAAGATAAGGGGGGACAAAATACCCTTAACATACGAAGCACTGCTGTACAAACGTGCCCTCCCCCCAATCTGCTCCCGGATTTCGATGGGCTGCCCCTAAACCGTTACTTAACTCCCAGCCCCGTGTTACCACTTCTCAGCGCGCATGGCTGCTATCACGGCAAGTGCGCATTCTGCAATGTAGGATATGGCGGGCCAGAAAGGTTTAGCCAACTAGCGCCCGAGCTGGTAGTAGAGCAGATGGTCGCCTTGCGCGACAAATACAGTACGCATCATATCTTCTTTGCCGACGAGGCCATCACCCCCCGTAATCTCAGCGCTATGTCCGAACACCTTGCAAATCTGGACGATCCTATTCACTGGTGCGGATGTGTCCGGTTTGACAACGCGCTCTCGAAAGAGCTGCTCGAAAGCATGGCCCGTGGTGGCTGCCGGATGTTACTCTTTGGATTGGAAACTGCCTCCGAAACCACCATCCGGCGGATGAACAAAGGGACACAAGTCGAAGTGATGAGTCGTATCCTGCGCGATAGTGCAGCCGCCGGTATTTGGAATCACACGTTCTTTTTCTTTGGCTTTCCCGGGGAAACGATGGAACACGCGCAAGAAACCGTCAACTTCGTCTACGCACATCAAGATGCTATCCATTCTGCTTCTCCGGGGGCATTCCTGCTTGAACGATATTCACCGGTTCATCAATCCCCAACGGACTATGGCGTCACGCAGATCACATCCTCACCCGACCGTGACCTGGCCATCTATTTTGATTACGCCGTTAATGCCGGATTGGACGAAACCATGGCCGATACATTGGCCGACCGTCTGCTGGATGTCCTGCCCCAAAAGCAATTCGGCCACTATTACATCCATGATACTTACCGCTTACTCTATACCAGTGACTTACATCAAAAAGGAAAACCACTCCCCTTATGGTTAGCCTGAATTGCGCTATAATAATGAAGTACGCGAAATTTAGTTTAACCCACGAAGGTCAAGGTATGAAACAAAAGCTTCTCAATAAACTATTTGTCTTTTTCGCCTGGATACTTAGCAGTATATTAGGGTTTTGGCTTATGGTAGCCAGCAGAGATAGCCTGATAGCCATCCTGGCAACTTTTTATGTGCGAGATTCAATGCCGCGCGCGTGGCGCGCCAGATTTTACGACAAATTCTATTTTATCGCAAGCGGGATTGCATTTTTGATCTTCATCTTCGCTATTGAAGGCTACTTCAGCGATGGGGCAGAAGAACAGGATCTGTTCCGCCGTCTCACCAAAACAACCGGGATTGAATTGCTTGTTCTCTTGGGTTGTGATCTGATTTCCTGGCTCGCGGAGGGGATACAGGGACAATTCGCTCTCCTATTGTTGATCGGCGAGTTCGCCGGCGGGGCTCTATTATTGGGCTACGCAATATGGGTTAAAAGACGCGCGGCAAACGTCAAACGTCAAAGAGCAAAGATCTGAGGATAACAAGTACAGGTGCATCACACTTCAGAAAGTGCAACGCACCTATTTACGAAGGAGGAAATACACTTTCATGTCTATCGCTTATATTCACTACGAACTTCAAAATGGTTACATCCACAACTGGCTGGTCGCCGGGCCTCAAGCTATTGAGGTCAAAGACCTGGAACGCTTTTCAGGAGCAGACTACAAACTTCAAATTGCTCGCCACTATCACGAAGTTGATTCAGGGATCACAGAGATGCCCGTGGAGCGTGGCGCACTGACCGAAGGTACATTTACCATCGGGGATTACGAGGGTGCGTGGAGTTATACCCGTTGCCGGGAAGATCACTTTGTAGATCTTTCGGCTTTTTATCACACCTGCCACTACTTACGTGCCTGGGCCTACGCCCAAATCGAAAATACGACAGATCAAGAGAGCATCCTTACGCTAACCACCAACGGACCGGCGGACGTGTGGCTCAACGGGATACACATCCATCGCCAGGAACACTTTCACCATCAAGACCCGCGCAACCTCAGTTTCCCCGCGCATCTGAGCGAAGGGCGCAACGAAATTCTCATACGCTTCGAGGAAGTCGCAGCCCGTGAGTGCCCTTATGTGATGGCGCTAAGAATCGAAAAACCAGTGACTGACGACCAACGGCCAACAGTCAGAATGACAGAGTCACCGGAGATGAGTGTTGTGCTACCGACCACCATTGAGGATATAGAACGGCGCAACACGCTGGAACAAGTTTTTGAAGCGGCTTACTTGGAACAGGATGTATACGCGCGTGACGATGAAATTGTTGTCAAATGGCCGGCCAAGGATGACCCAGAACACCCGCTGGATGTTTCTGCCAGTATCGCCTTACGATTACAGACAGTGCAAGGACACATTTATGCCGAGGGACGGCGGACAGGCGCTGCCGGAAACTATGCAAAACTAGGAGCCACTTACCAATTCCCCGAAAGCCAATACCATCTTATTCTGATGCCCCAGGCACAGGAATACTATGAAGGCAATATGCGCATCACGCGGAAGCTTGATCTATGGGGGCTTGGTAGCAACCGTCATTTCGACACACCCTATAGTACTTATCCAGAGCGCCGCCGCGAAGCGCTGCTTGCGGCCGCGCGTCGAGAATCGAATATCTTTTCAGAAATTGCCAAAATGGCAATCGGTTGGTGGTCACGGCTCAAGATGGACACCTTCACCGACACCATCGCGGGTATCAACCAACGCAAAGATTGCAGCGATTTCTATATGGCAGGTCTGTTAGGGATGATCTATCGCTTTAGCGACAATCCCGGCTTTCCCGCAGATCTTAAACAGCCTATTGAAGACTGCATCCTCAACTTCAAATACTGGCACGACGAACCAGGAAGCGACGCAATGTGCTACACTACCGAAAATCACAGCATCCTCTTTCACACGTGCGAAATCCTGGCGGGCCAACGCTATCCAGATCACATCTTCACCAACACAGGGCAAACGGGGCAATGGCACCGCGAGAAAGGAGAACAACTGGCCCTGGCCTGGATGCGCGAGCGCGGCAGCCGGGGCTTCAGTGAGTGGGACTCCAATTGCTACTTTGAAGAGGACTTGCTGGCCCTTTCCCATCTAGCCGACCTGGCCGAAACCGACGCCGTGTGGGAAATGGCATCGGTATTGATAGATAAACTGCTCTTCACCATTGCCGTAAACTCCTATAAGGGCGTCTTCGGCTCAACTCACGGGCGCACATATTCCCCCCTGATCAAGGGGGGGTACCTGGAAGGCACATCAGGGATCACACATTTGCTGTGGGGCATGGGAGTCTTTAACGCGCGCATTATGGGTACCGTCAGTATGGCCTGTTTGGAAAACTACCAACTTCCCAGGCTCTTACAGGACATCGCCTCCGATCTACCGGAAGAAATGTGGAACCGTGAGCATCACGCGCCGCGTACATTCACATCTTCCCCCAATGTCCAACACGAAGGGGTCAACAAAGTAACCTATAAAACCGCCGACTATATGCTATGTTCCGCGCAGGATTACCATCCCGGTGAAAAAGGCTACCAGCAGCACATCTGGCAGGCCACCCTGGGGCCGGGAGCAACGGTCTTTGTCACCCATCCCCCCTGCGCCAGCGAGGAAGGTTCGCACCGTCCCAACTTCTGGCACGGTAATTATATCCTGCCGCGCGTCGCGCAATGGAAAGATGTACTGATCGCCGTCCACATGCTGCCGGAAGATGATTGGATGGGCTTCACCCACGCCTACTTCCCCATTCACGCCTTTGATACATACGCCATCGAGACAAACGCGGCGGGTGTATCGTGGGCTTTCGCTCAAAAAAGCGACGGCTACCTGGCCCTTACTGCTACACAAGGTTTACAATTGATCACTACAGGCGACACTGCTTACCGCGAGTTACGTTCCCACGGGCAGCACAACGTCTGGGTCTGCCAGATGGGGCGCGCCACACTGGACGGTAATTTTGAGACATTCCAAGAAAAAGTTCTCGCGCTAGACATTACCTTCGATGTGCCGTCCAGATCCGCGCGCATCGCCACGTTGCGTGGCGAAACGCTGAGCTTTGGATGGGAAGGCTCTTTCCTGCGTGATGGAGAAGAGATCCCCCTCAGTGGTTTTAGACATTATGAAAACCCTTACTGCATCACCGATTTCCCCGCCGAACAGATGGACATCGGCTACAGGGATCTCGTGATGCGCTTAAAATTTGGTTAAGAACAGTAAACAGGAGACGGGAAAAGCCTCTCCTGTCTACCGTTGACTTGCTACCGTCTACTTATCCCCTCTTGGAGGTTATATGAATACACTATACTTTGAAAAAATCTCACGGTTTGACCGCGTCCTGGAACCTGTAACCGTCAGCATCCCTTTTGCAGAGGGAATATTAAGCGATCCACAAGCCCTCATCATCCGCGATGGGGAAACGCTATTGCCCGTACAATCTCGCGTACTGGCGACCTGGCCCGATAGCAGCATTAAGTGGCTCCTGGTTCACTTCCAGCCCAATCTGCTGGGCAACACCGATAAAACGCTCTATTTTGAAATTGACGAGACCCGCCGGGTTTCAGAAAGCCAGACAGGTCTTACCGTCAAGAAGACCGGCAGAGGCATCGAAATAAACACCGGCCCCCTCTCCTTTCTTGTTCCCAATGATGGCTTCTTGCCTGTGCAGGATGTCAGCCTTAATGGCGCTACATTATGGACCGATGTCCCGTTTAGCGGATTCACCCTGCGTCATAATGGGCGCGATCTCACCACACTATCCGGCCCTGTAATCCTGGAACTCGAGGAAGCCGGGCCGCTGAAGGCGGTGATTCTGGTTAAAGGCAAGCATCGCACCGGAGCGCAGGTACCCTATCTCGACTTCCGGGGACGCATTACGGCTTATGCCGGTAAACCCTATATCGAGGTTGAATACCAGTTCATCCACGCCGAAGAAGAAGCAGAACTATCATTGGAAGGTTTGGAGTTGGCCTTCCGGCCCCACCTGGGGATGAATCTCCAGGCTAATAACACCAAATCTGCCGAAGCCGGCTCCGCTAAATTAGCCCTCGGGCAGGGTTATTACCGCACCGCGATCCAGACCTCTGAAGATGCCCCCCTGGAAATGAGCCTCAGCACCGAAACGATCTTGTACCAGGAGAACGAGCATTTCATTGATAGTTTCTACGGCGATTTCTGGGTGGATTGGCGCAATGCGCAGGGAGGGATGACGCTCTCCATCTACCAGGCACACCAGAACTTCCCCAAAGCCCTGCGCGTGACCCAAGAGGGTATCACCTGCGCGCTCTATCCCCAAGACGCGCCGCCCGCGCCGCTGTTCCAGGGGATGGCAAAGACACATCGCCTCCAGCTTCACTTCCACACCCATGACACTCCCATTGAGGAATGTAGTGTGCGCAGCCTGCAATTCCAACTTCCCGACCGGCCCGCGCTCTCGCGGGCATGGTTTCGCGAGCATAACCCGTGGCGCGAAGCCTTCTTCCCCGAACAAATCCCTGACCGTTTGATCACCGTCCTCAACAGACTGCACGACAACCGGCCCAAGGCGCTGGGCATGTTTCACTTTGGGGACGCGCCCGACGCGGGTTATACAAATCAGGGGCGGGGGCAAGGAGCAAACGTGTGGGTCAACAACGAGTATGACCGGCCCCATGCCTGCGCGCTCTACTATGCGCTCACCGGGCAGCGGCGCGTGCTCGATTCCGCGTTGGTCAGCGCGCGCCACTGGCTGGATGTGGATCTGTGCCACTACAGTCCCAACCCACTGTATCACGGCGGCCTGAAAATCCACACCCGCTATCACGTTACCGGAGGGGTAACACCCTCCCACGAATGGACCGAAGGCTTCCTGGATGCTTATTTCCTCACCGGATATACCGAGGCCCTGGAAGCCGCTCACAGCGTTGCCGAGAATATCCTGCGCCACCTGCAACGCCCTGAGATGCGCCGCCCCGGCGCCACCTCCGTCCGCGAGGGCGGATGGGCGCTGCGCGCATTGGTGGGGATGTACATCGGCACAGGCGAAGACAAATGGAAGTATGAAGCACGCCGCCTGGCAGACCTCTACCTTGACTGGTATGATGCATACGGCGCACTGTTGGCCCCCTACACCAGCCACTCGATGCCACGGGTGACGTTTATGATCTCCCTTACCATCAACTCCTTCGCGCGTTATCTGCTGATCGAGGACAACGGCGACCGCGCCGAGCGCATTAAAAAACTGATCGTTGAAACTGTGGACGATATGCTGGCGCATTGTATAGGACCAGACGGCATCGCCTACTATAAAGAGCTACCCTCTTTACGCCGCACCGCGCCTACCTATCACTTGCTGGAGGCCCTCACACACGCCTATCGTATCACAGGCGACATTGGCTATCTCAAAATTGCCACGCGCCAGTTTGCTGCAATGTCCCCCGATTCCGGCGCCGGACAGCGCGCCAAATACGCCGATCCTAGCGGCGCGGTAATTGACGGGGAAGGCGGTGGCCGCGTCTTCGCGGATAAGTACACATCCTTGCTGATCTACGCGGGGGCGGCTACACCCCTGGGGTTGTTGGACTGGTATGAATATCCATACTAAATAAAGATGGTAAAAGATCGATTATGTAGGCATCTTTGCGGGCCATTCCCACAAATATTGGTAGTAGAAGATAATCCAGATATGCAAACTATTGCGACCACTATCTTGCAGCATAACGGTTATACGCCGCAGGTGGTGGGCGACGGGAAACACGCATTGACACTATTGGCGAGCCACGACATAGACGTAGTCGTACTAGTACACTGCGGCACAAATAGAGCTATAGTTTTGACAAATGCTAGGGAAGGGGTAGGATAACGGGAAACAGCAAGCTATAGG
>JAFGFI010000137.1 GCA_016931185.1 Anaerolineae bacterium | reverse complement strand
ATAATGGGCCAGGAGAAGCAGCTGTCATCCGGCGGCTGCCACCCGGCAACAATGCGGTCAAGTTTACCACATATCACACAAAAAAAGAAAGAAGGGCATCTTTTTTAAATATTGTTGAATACCGGTTAGAAAGTCGGATTTTATGAAAATGGCATCCTTCGACGCTTATGTTCAAGATTTTAAAACTCTGTTTGGCAGCGGGACACGGGCAACGCGCACTTTTTCCGGCTTTGTAGGGCGAGTGTTGCGCGGTACACGTCCTGAACATTTCACCACGCTCAGCGATGATCCCCAACGGCGCGTCGTGTTTTTGCTGGATGCGGGGGGACTCACGGACTTGATCGGACAGTCTGGGCGAGACATTCTCCGGTACATTGGGTATCCTGAAGCCTTTATCAATACGCTATTGGCCCAGGGGACGATCTTCAAGTTAGTGATATTGCCACAAATACAAGCATCCGTGGCTACTATGTTGGCCCAACCTGCTACCTGGGATCATCTGCTTGATCTGGTAAGTGCAGCTTATCCAGAATGGTGCGCCAGGATTGCCCAGACACGAGAAACACTCAAGACACTGCCCTACACGCAAATTATGGCAGGTGCTGGTATCGCCAAAGAGGTTCGTATTTTCCTGGAACGCGATCTCAACGTCAACCCGCTTTTTGCCGGAGATGGGTATACCCGCAGTGAGGGAAAACCGGATATACCAGGCTGCGCCGAATATGTACTTCTCAACCGGCCACTTACAGCGTTTGAGAAATATATACTCATAGATCTACCTGTAGGAAAACACGAATGAGTGACTTCTGGGAACACCCATCACTGAACAAAAGTGAAAAAAACTGTGTTGGAACTCTACAACAGAACAAGTTTGCAATTACCTTTCGTTTTTGTTTTTATTTTATACAAGGAGTTACGTATGAAACACGAAAAACCGGACCGTAAATTTATGAAAAGTGACTTGTGGCTGAAGATGCGTGATGAGGCCACCGACCAGCAGCAGGGGCTACCGCAACCGCCCTTACAACAACCCGCTCCCGCTGGCGCACCGCGCGTTGACCTTGTGCCTCCTGATGCTCTGACTGTGGGGGATCAAGTCTCCGTGTTGGATGCCATCCGGCAACGTAAAAGCCACCGGGCCTATACGTCCATGCCCCTCACGTTGGAGGAACTTTCTTTCCTGTTGTGGGCGACGCAGGGCAAACGGCAGCTTGTCCACCAGACCAGGCTTTACCGCACCGTGCCCTCGGCAGGCGCGCGGCATCCCTTTGAGACGTATTTGCTTATCAACCGGGTGAAGGGCGTGGATCCCGGCCTCTATCGCTATCTCTCCCTAGATCACCAACTATGTTTTCTCTACACAGCTCCCGATCTGGTAGAAAGCGTGATTGCCGCCAGTCTCGGCCAAGAGTTCGTGGGCAGTAGCGCAGTCACCTTTGTCTGGACGGCCATCCCCTATCGCACAGAATGGCGCTACAGTTTGATGTCGCCTAAGCTTATCGCCCTGGACGCAGGGCACGTCTGCCAGAGCCTCTACTTGGCGTGCGCGGCTATTGGCGCGGGGATGTGCGCCATCGCTGCCTACAATCAGGAGCTTATGGACGCCGTACTGCGCGTGGATGGGGAGGAAGAATTTGCCATTTATGTTGCGCCGCTGGGAAAAGTAGACAGTAGACGGTAGACGGTAGACGGTAGACGACAAACGTGAACCACAGGAAAGTGTTGAGAATCAAGATGTGAGGAGTGGGTAAAATGGAAGTGGAAAAGTGGGGCGAAGCAATGCAGTGTGAACGTTGTGGGCGGCTGGTGGGGCCGGAGTTGTTAGCGTGCCCACAGCGAGAATATGGGGCATGCCCCTATAACATAGAGAAGGGACATGGCGGGCCGTTGGGCATCGGGCTAGGCTTATTTATCCTAGCTGTCAGCCTATCTTTTACAGGCGGGCCACTAACCATTTTGATAACCTGTATGGCAGGAGCAGACCTGTCCGATCTTCTTTCGTTTATTCCTATCCTACTGGTCGCGCTCCTCTTCAACGGTACAGCGATTGCTGCCGCCGTCGTAGGGCTGTATTTCGCGTTTGGCACACAAACGACGCTCACCCACAAGACAACCGGTCAACAATGGCGGCGCGGCACATTGTTCGGGATTCCAATTTCCCAAGTCACGACAACAGAAGTACACACTCTCTCACTCAAAGTATCCCGAGCAACGCGCTATCCTGCCAGCATCAGCGCACTATTTCATAGCCAGGATGCATACCATATTTTTTACATCACCCTGCTCAGTTTAATCAGCCAAGACGCAGTCAAACTTCACTACACGCTGGCAAATCGGCGGATTTTGCTGTTCCGCGCCCAGCAAATCCCCCTGTTTTCCCTGACTCCGGGCGAAGAACCCACAACGTCCCTGGGTGCATTGGAAACCCATATCCTACAAGCATTACATAAGCCGCCGGAATGGGCTAAGACGCAGATCCTACAACAGTTCTTCTCTTTGAGAATTATGCCACAGATCACACCAGAAGACAATGGATTGAACGTCCGGGATATACTCCGCAACATTGCGGGAGACTCAAAGAACAATCCAGAACGGTGGCTGGCAATGGACATCGTGGGCCAGGATGCGCATGCCTATGAATTAGGTTATGTCACTCAACATGGTTGGCGCAAAAAGTTCGAACCGGCATCCAGTCACCAGGCCGGCATCCTGGCCGAATATGATATCCTACACCAATTGGATGAACACTTCCAGGCCATTCACCCACGGCTTGCCCAAAGATTGCAAACCGACATCAAAAAAGCATTTATGGCCCTGAAGCCAAGCGATTGACCCACAATCATTCGTCTATCATCAGGCTACCGTCACATCCTCACATAAGTAAACATCCTGGATCGCGTTGAGGATTTGCACACCCTCGACCATCGGCTTCTGGAACGCTTTACGCCCACTGATTAGGCCCATGCCGCCCGCGCGCTTGTTGATGACGGCAGTACGCACGGCCTGGGCCAGGTCATTCTTGCCCGATGCACCGCCAGAGTTGATCAGTCCGGCGCGACCCATATAGCAATTCACCACCTGGTAACGACATAGGTCAATAGGATGATCACTGCACAGGTCGGTGTACATCTTCTTATCCAGTTTGCCGTAACCGGACTCCCCTATATTCATCGCCTGGTACCCGCCATTGGTCGTCGCCAACTTCTGCTTGATAATATCCGCCTCGATCGTCACGCCCAAGTGATTAGCTTGCCCGGTCAAGTCGGCACTTGTGTGATAATCCTTATCCTTCTTAAACGCGGAATTGCGCAAATAACACCAGAGGACCGTCACCATCCCCAACTCATGCGCCCGCCGGAATGCCTGACTCACTTCCACAATCTGGCGGCCGGATTCCGGGGAGCCGAAATAGATCGTTGCCCCCACGCCAACCGCGCCCATATCCCACGCTTGCTCAATCTGTGCAAAGAAGACCTGGTCATATTTGTTGGGATAAGTGAGTAGTTCGTTGTGGTTAAATTTCAGAATAAAGGGGATTTTGTGCGCGTACTTGCGCGCTACCGCCCCCAATACGCCCAGCGTTGAAGCCACAGCATTACAACCACCCGCTATCGCCAATTTAACGATATTCTCCGGATCGAAGTAAAGCGGATTGGGCGCGAAAGACGCACCGGCGGAGTGCTCAATTCCCTGATCGACCGGCAGAATCGAGACATACCCGGTACCACCGAGCCGCCCGTGATCAAAAATAGACTGCATATTGCGCAGCACCGGGGTAGGCCGGTCGCCGACTGCCAACACCCGATCCACAAAATCGACCCCCGGCAGGTGAAGCTGCTCCTTGGCTACCGTCTGACATTTATGCGCGAGCAAAAACTCGGCATCCTGCTCCAGATAAGATTCAATTGCTCTAATATCCAACATTGTACGTAACCTCCTCGTATAAAATAAACCGCTAAAGCAGCACATTAAATTAGTGTTATTCCAACACCATTATAATAGACATAAAAAGCCAGTACGCAAATGAATGAACCTTTCGGGAAGCCGGATACTACAATTTCCCAGAAGGTTGGTATTTTTTCTACAATCGGTTAAACTACTTGTGGTCTAAACGATCAGACAACAACGAAAGGGAGGCCCAAGCTGAAAACTAAAATGTTGCTGCTTTGTTGGGTATGCAGTCTATTGACCCTTGCCTGTACGCTAACCTCCGGGATGCAACCCTCCTCAACGGCTACTGCACAGCCACCGGTGACACGCAACGTGCCGCCTGCAACCTGGACGCCTTTTCCCACAGCAGCACCAACCCTTACCGCCAGTCCTACCCTCTCCCCTACACCCGGTCCCAGCAAAACCCCCTATCCCACCAACACGCCCTCCCCTATCCCCACAGCTACTTCCTCTATCACCCCTACCGGCACATTGACAAGCACGCCTACGCTTACCCTCACGCGCGCCCCCCAAGCCACATTCTATCCTACTGCTACCCCTCAACGAGGATCAGAGCAAGCCAAGCCGGTATTGCGCGGCCCGTTCGATGTCGCGCAGGCCATTCCCCTACTCTACGGCGATACCTATACCCTATCTATCACCATCAACGTTCTGCTCGCGGAATCTTTCCAACAGGCCGGGACGGAAAAATATCTGATCCTCACCGAGGTGCCGGGGGCAGATTGTCACGCCTGTCAGGCCAGGATCGGGGGGGCGGTTTTCTCCAAATCAGGAAACGATTGGCAATTGGATATCGCGCAGCCAACCCTGATCCAACTTGGAGCGTTCGGACGCGCACCTGAACCCGAGTTTGTGCAAATCGGACCGGATGTTTATGGAGCACTCTTCCAGCAAAAATATGCCAGCACGGGAGGCTTTGGTTCCCACGTCGTACTGATTACCGAAGTCGCTGGCAGTCTCAAAAGTGTATTACTTGCACAAACTGCCGGGGGGCGACTGAGCGACGATGATACCACAACCCAATGGAAATACGAGTCAGAGTTAACATTCGTAGCCGGGGACAATCCGGCTTACTATGATCTGGTCATCACTACCCGTGGCACCCGTCCCAACGCGGGAGAAATCCAGGAGTTTGAAGAAGTAAAGCGCTATACTTTCACAGGACAAGAATATAAACTGACTACTTCAGAACAACCATGAATACATCCCAACATCCATCACTAACCCTTTCTCAAATTTTGCAAATGTGGTGGCCGCTGGCAGCCAGTTGGCTACTCATGAGTGTCGAAGGCCCGGCCCACAGCGCGATCGTTGCCCGCCTGGCCAACGCCGAGGTCAACCTGGCGGCCTGGGGCGGCATCGTCTTCCCTCTCGCCCTTATTATCGAAGCGCCTATCATTATGCTCCTGCCTGCCTCTACTGCACTCAGCAAAGACTGGGATGCTTATGTGAAATTGCGCCGCTTCATGATGTACACCGGAATATTCCTCACGCTACTCCATCTGTTTGTTACTTGCACGCCCCTGTACTACTTTGTCGTGCGTACCATCATCGGCGTGCCGGAAGCCACCATCGCCCCGGGAAAGATTGGATTGCTCCTAATGACGCCCTGGAGTTGGGCGATCGCGTACCGGCGACTTCACCAGGGGGTCATGATCCGCTTCGGACATTCGCGCGCCGTGGGAACCGGGACCTTCATTCGCCTGTTGGCAAACGGCGTTATCTTAACGGCCGGGTATCTGCTCAATATATACAATATCGTCCTCATCCCCGGCATCGTCGTCGCCTCCGGCGCAGTTGCGACCGGGGTAGTTGCCGAAGCACTCTACGCGGGCCTGCGCGTGCGCCCTATTCTCAATATGCAGCTTCGTCTTGAACCCCGCGCCGGGGAACCATTAACACTCCGTAGTTTCCTCAACTTCTACGTGCCCCTCGCGCTTACTTCCCTCATTTCGCTGCTCGTCCAACCCATCGGCAGTATGGGGATGAGCCGGATGCCGGACGCGCTTAGTTCTTTGGCCGCATGGCCTGTCGTCAATGGCTTGCTCTTTATGTTGCGCAGTGGCGGCGTCGCTTACAAAGAAGTCGTGATCGCCCTGGTCAAGGACGCGCATACCTTAGAGGTTTTGCGGCGTTTCACGCGCATCTTACTTATCGTCAGTAGTATACTGATCTTGGGGGTAGCGGGCACCTCACTCTCTCACCTCTGGTTCGACAGCGTGATGGCGTTGCCCTCCAACCTGGTTATGATGGGCCGTCGCGCTCTGTGGCTTGCCCTGCTGCTGCCGGCGATGGCAACATTGGATAGTTGGTATCAAAGCCTCCTTGTCCACACCCGGCATACTCGCAGTATCACCGAAGCTGTCGCCTTCTATATGGTTGCCATCGTAACCGTGATGGGAATAGGCATAATCCTTAATCGCTTTCCCGGTCTCTACGTTTCCATTATAGCCTTCAACGCCGCCTGGATCACCCAACTTATCTGGCTCTGGATACGCAGTCGCCCGGCAATACAAACCATTGTTGAAAGTTAAAAATCGCACTAGGAGAATAAAATGGCACATCTCTTTTCACCCTTAACGCTGCGTAGCCTCATCCTACGCAATCGGGTTATGATGTCCCCGATGTGCATGTACTGCGCCGGGGAGGATGGACAAGCCACCGACTGGCATTTGGCTCACTATCACGCGCGGGCTATCGGAGGGGTGGGCGTCATCATCACCGAAGCCACTGCTGTTGAGGCACGGGGACGCATTAGCGAACATGACCTGGGCTTGT
>JAFGFI010000136.1 GCA_016931185.1 Anaerolineae bacterium | reverse complement strand
GGGGTGTAGATGAGCGACATCGTGACGACCGCGCCTAGCAGGAATGGCGTTAAAAGTGAACAGACTGGAAAGTCTGTTCTACGGGGTTGCTGATAGACTGGAAAGTCCGTTCTACACATCAACAATCCGCTGGCACACGCAAGTCCAAATCCCAGGATACCTAATGGGATGTGGAGCATTTCTGCGAACAATGTCCAGCCAAGTACCTGTCCCACAACGACGAGGGTTCCTACCCGTACCAGGTTGACCACGAACAATATTCCAATGAAGAGGCCTGCGGATACAAGCCAGCGCAGGTTTAAGGTGCGGCGCTCGATCCAGGTGGCGGCGATAAAGAATAACATGCCCGTCCACAGACTTCGCACACCACTGCATGGGAGGTCAATTTTAGAGATGCCATTCTCAAAGACCAAAATAGTATCAATACCTATGGAGGTGAGTCCGGTACTTTCTACTGCATTGCGCACGATGGCGGCAGTATGGACACGCACCGGATAGCCCACGAAAGTCTGTAGATGTTCACCAAAGGGGAGGGTTCCGATCAATAGCAAGGCGACGGGCAGTCCTTGTCGCCAACGCGAGGGCGATAGCCATAGCCCGGTAAGTCCATAACTGGCGAGGCCAAATAAGAGCGCGGAGATGATGTTGATGTCAATATAACGTTCTACACACAGATACAGCGCCGATCCCCCCAGAGCCAATGCCAGTGCGGGCGGATACAAATGGGGTATGGTTTCCAGGCGCAGGTATATTTGTCCTTTGCGTATCTGGGTGAAGAGTAATATTCCCACTCCAATCAGGGCCAATTGATTGGTTCGAAAATCCTCCCGCGCATAAATAATGGCAAAATAGGAAAAGACAGGGTGGTAGAGCCAGAGCCACAGCCCGGCCAGGGTCAAATTCATCCCCCTTTGCAGCCAAACGTGAGGAAGATGGGGGTTCTGGGGTGTTGTTATCGTGTGCATTTCATCGGTTAACATAGCTATATGCTTTTTTCTTTCTTTTTGCACTCCTAGAGTGCAAAAAAGAGACAACCGAACCATAAAATAGCGACTAGCTTTAGTATATCAGAATTGAAACAAAAAATCACCTGTGGATCTCTACAGGATCAATGGATACATTAGCAGAAATCCTGGTAGTTTGCTTGACGGAATAGTGACGTTTTTCTGTAACCGTTTAGTTTTGTGAGCGATTACCGTTTTCTATGGTGCCGTTTGCTCACAAAACTAAACGCATACGTTTTTCTTACGATTAGGGGGCATTTGCTTGTTTGTTATGTTGTTATATATGATTTTAGTATTTACGTTCTCCTCTTCTTTCTCTCATAGGTAGAATTTTTCTACCTATGAAGTAGAAATTTTCTTATAGACATTTCTTAATAATTCTATTACAATAATTAAGGATTGGTTGCATTTCGGTTAAGGGATTGAGTCAATAGTACCTTTATCCTAGTAAGATCCCAGATTTCTCAAACGTGTTTCAAACACTAGATCGCTATTATGGTATATATAGCGTTAGTGGTGGTGCGGTGTTTGGGATTTGGAGTAAAGTGACCCTTTTCAGTTTGAGGCTGTGTAAGACGTAGTTTACGGTAAGTAGATTGACTGTAAGTTCACCTGGATAAGTAAATCTATTATAAACCTAAACTTCCCGTAAGTAAGCGACAATAGAAAGGTATGACAGATGAATAAGTTAATACGAGCAATAACCGCAGTTGAGTTTTTCCAGAGAATTCCTTATTTTGGACGACGATTGACTATATTGACGGCGACGGCGATGGCAGTAGCTTTAAGTGTGGCATTGAACTCGATAGCCTTTGCCGCTAATCCGCCTCCGGTACAAATCTATTTTGTGCCGTTGCCGGAGACGCAACTGCGAACAATGTTGTTGCGCTTATACAGCAGTACGGGTTCCACAATTCGCAGTGTGGTCTCAATTGTTGTAACTGGTAATGATGCATTGGTTTATTATGACCATTGGGAGGACGGTTATGAGTTGGATATGGCGAATCCTACCCAGGCCAGTAGCGAGGTTTGGGGGGATGGTAATGTCAGTACCGGCGCGCCTCCTGGCTGTGCCTCAGATGCCTGTGATGTTTTGGACAGTGGGGATGTGATCCCTCTCGAAAATGATGTACCTCTGCCGCGCAATCCCACAACGATTCTCTTTGATGGCCGCGACAAGATCGGTGTGACGAAGAACGCTGTGGTCGCGCGCGCAGCGTGGCCTACCAACCCCGGTTCGGTAATGGCAGATGCAGTAGAAGCTCCTGAAGTAAAGCGTTGGGGTCTGGAATTCAAAATCCCGGTGGGGCAGAATGTGAGCGCGGACGCGATGTTTGAGTATACCGGTTTGATGGTCACGGCTTCGCAGAATGGCACTCAAGTGCAGATTGATCGGGATGGCAACGGATCTACAGATATTACACAGACGCTTAATGAGGGCGAGGTTTACTTTGTGGACGGTAGCGTTAATGCGAATGCCCACGTGATGGCAGATAAGCCAATCATCGTGAATGTATTGACGGGCGACGTTGGCGCGCGTTACGAGACACGCTGGTTCACGATTTATCCCCTGGAACAGTGGAGTAATAGCACTTATAGTCCCTTCTGGACGACGAGTACAAGCGCGCCCGCGCATGTATTTCTCTATAATCCCAATGCGGCAGCAATTACGATCCATTATGAGACGTTGGGGGGAACTGGATCGTTTGATATCGCAGCCGGGCAGACATATCGTTATTCGATGCCGCAGAACACTGGCGCGCATTTTTATACGACCGATGGCAATCCTTTCTTCGGTGTAGGGACGATGGACAGTGATTCGGATAATTCAGCTTATGACTGGGGCTTCTCGCTGATTCCTGAAGGGAACTTGACTACAGAAGCTGTGGTAGGCTGGGCCCCTGGCACGGCAGATGACCCGCCTGCGGCAAACGGCAGCCCAATTTGGGTGGTAGCAGCCGAGCAGACAACATTGTATGTGGATTTTGATGGCAATCCTACGACCGGGGCTAATACGGATCCTAGAGGCGACAAGTATGATGTGGCCTATACAATGAATGCCTCTGAGGCGCGACGAATTTTTGATACCAACGATAATGATCAGACGGGCACACATTTGTATACACTTAATGGCGCGTTGATTGCAGCGGCCTGGGGGCAGGATTCGTCGGTGGCACAACCCGGCAATCCTTACCTGGATATGGGGTACACGGTGTTGCCATTGCCGGCGGTTTCGGCGCGCAAGGATGTGGTGTTGTTCGCAGAGTTAATTAACAATGGCTTCGTGGAAGGTAGCGAGACGCTGCTTTATACCATCACCGTGCGTAACGACGGCACGGTGATTTTACCTGATGTGGTGGTGAGCGATACATTGCCGGTGAGCGGCACGATGCCCATTGTGACCTATGTGACGGAGACGATGCAAACTAATGGGTTGTTGGGTTATCCCCCAGATGATGTTTTACCTAGAACTCCTTTCCCGCTGGATGAGGGTGGCTATAACTTTGGGACGATGAATCCTGGGGATGTGTTCACGCTGACGTTCCAGGTAGTAGTGACGGATGATATTGCGGGCATTCCTGCTATTCAGAATCAAGCAGAAGTGGATACCATCGCGGGTTTTTTGCTCTCGGCAGTTTCCACGCCGTTGGGGGGCACGGATTGTGTGTTGACAACGACGAATAGCACTGGTGCGCCAACGACAGTGTATATTGAGAGTGCGGAGATTTGCTTGCGTATCCAGGATACGGATGAAAATACGGATGATGGGACATTGCAGACGATCACCGCGAAAACGTTTAATCTCGATAATGATGATTATGAGACCATGCTTTTGACTGAAACCGGTCTGGCCACAGGGATTTTTACGGGCTGTATCCAGTCTTCGGATACTTTTGGGCAAGCCGTGGAGGATGGGTTACTGTATGCACTGGCCGGGGATTTAATCACGGCAGAGTATAAGGATCCCGATTCCCCTGATGATGTGTGTGAACCCCCGGAGCCGATCCAGATCGCGGCGGAGACGGAGGCTAAGTATCTTTACCTGACTGAGCCGGGTCAGGGTCTCGACCGTATTGACCCGGTGGCAACGGGGGATACGACGACGGCAAACGCGAGCGGGGGCGGCACAGAAACGGTACGGGATCAATTTGACGCGCAACAATACGATAATAATGATGGTACTGTCAACTGGACTACCAATTGGGTCGAATCAGGAGATGGTGGTAGCCCTACTACGGGTCAGGTTCAGGTTTTCGATGGTGTTGTTACTACACCTGACCAAAACTATTGGCTTGGATTTAATGGATCCGATTTGAATGATATTGTTCGACGTAGTGCTGATTTATCAGGTGCATCCTCCGCGACTTTAACTATGGATTGGGCGGCTAATGGCAAGGAAGCGAACGAGTGGGTGGATTTACAGGTCTCAGCAAGTTCTTCTGGGCCATTTGTACTCCTGGAAAGATGGGATGATGCCTATGCAGATGGTACCTGGGACAACGGTTCTGTTAGCTACGACATCTCATCTTATATCTCTGATGATACTACGATTCGTTTTATCAATAATAGTGTGAATTGGAGTACAGAGGGGGATCAATTGTATTTCGATAATATTCAAATTGAATACAGTGTTGCGGCAACCGTTTTTACCCAAACCTTACCGATGGCGGCGGATTTCAAAATGCCCAAACCGCCTAATATTATCTCGGCGACGGTGTATGTGGATGTGACCAGTGGAACGATGCCCGGTTCACCGGATATTGAGGCGGTATTAACTTATCCGGGTGGCACGATTGTTACCATGGATAATCCCACACTGACGGACTTGGGGAGTGGCATTTATGCTCTGGTGTGGATGGGAGCAACGACGGAGGCTATCACCGTCAGCGCGGGATCGGGCGTCTCGCTGACCCTCACTAATAATGAATCGGGGGTGGCGTTTGATGTCCTCTATGACAGTGCAACGTACCCCTCCCGTGTGAAGTTACCCGCTGATACTGTCATTAACCTGGACAGCTTGAATGTATATGACGCGGCATACCCAGGTGGCGCAGCGATAGACAGTGCGTTTGTTGGGCAGACGGTCTATATCCGGGGCCAAGTGAGTGATCCCTTTGGTTTTTATGACATTGTCACGGCGACGTTGGTTATCAGTTCCTCATGTGGTAGTGCCGAAACGGTGGTGATGACGAATACTTATGCGGCGGTAAGTGCAGGGGCTATCAAGACGTATGAATATCCCTGGCAGATTCCTAACTGTCGAGGAATCTTTACCGTCACGATGACCTCGTTTGAGGGTTATGAGGGCCTTACAGACAGCGGGCTGATTCTCTTTGTCGGCGACGAGGATGATACGGGTACACCTAGCGTTACCCAATTTCAGGACGCGAGTGGTGAGTCTACAGGTACTTATGTGCCTAATGAAACTGTGTGCGTCCAGGTGACGGACAGTGATCAAAACCTTAGCGCAACCACGGTGGAGACGGTGAGTGTGACTATCACCAGTGCCAGTGGTGACCGCGAGAAAGTCACACTGACCGAAACAGGCGCGAATACCGGCATTTTCAGAGCGTGTGTCACGGCGAATGATAGCGACGGCGACAATGATAACAACGGCATACTCTATGCTGGCGCGGGTGACCAGTTGACGGTCAATTATGTAGATCCCAATGATGATGGAGATACAAGCAATGATAGTGCTACGGTGGTAGATAACAGTGCGCCAGGTGTTTCCATCGGCAAAACATTAGTCTCGCCAGCGGATGGTATTGCTGTGGTGGGGGATACGGTGCGCTATGATATCCTGGTGAGTAATGCCGGAAATACTGAACTGGCAACAGTACGGGTGACAGACACATTTAGTGATACATGTTTGGCTTATCAATCCGCCAGTATTGCACCCAATACAGTGACTTCACCGACTCTGACCTGGAACAACATCGGGCCGTTGGCGGTAAGCGATAACAAGACTATCGAAGTATATTTCAAGGCGATAGCAGCGTGTGATGGCGGCAACCGGGCGGCAGTATCTACCGGTGGCGGCCCCACGGATGACATACCTCCCGTGCCGGTGACGATTACCAAGCCCGGAGTGACGGTGCAAAAGACCAAACTCTCACCTGGTGGAAGTGCCGTAACCGTGGGAGATACGGTAGTTTATCGCATTACTATCACTAATAGTGGCACAACAGATATTATTTCATTGCCATTACAAGATAACTATAGTGCGGTATGCTTAACCTATCAATCTGCAGCTCCGGCAGCTACTGGGGCCGGCGGTGGTATCGTTTTATGGAATGATCTAGGGGCGTTAAATCAGGGTCTCTCCACTTCTGTGGACGTGACATTTACAGTGGCTGGGCCGTGCGCGGCGGCGGTTAACACCGCGCGTGTCGAAGGTGCAATCGACGAAAACGGCGACCCGGTACCGGCGGATGAAGAAGATGAAACGATTGTAACTGTGGCGGAGCCGCCGGAAATCGCAGTAGGAAAGCGACTTATGGCCCCGGCTGCTCTAGCGGGTCTCCAGACCGTGCCGCTTGGGGATGTGATGACCTTCACTATGGCGATTACCAACACTGGCCCGAACGCCATTACGCGGCTGGTTGTGACGGATACGTACAATAGCGCGTGTATGAATTTGCTGACGTGGAATACTACACCTACGCAACAGAGCGCGGGGCAGGTGTATTGGAATACCTTAATTCCCGATGAACCGCCGCTGCTACCCGGTGAGACATTGACCTTGACACTGACATTTAGTGCGACCACGATCACGGCGAAATGCACGAATGTGGTCACGGCGACCGGACGTGACCGTTATGATCAAGATGTAGATGGGAAAACGAGTACGGTGGGCGTAAGTATTCAACCCACGGTATTGCGGGGCACGGTGACGGATAGTGTGACCAACAACCCGATTCCCGGCGCGACGGTGGTAGTAACAGATAGTGTGGGACACATCTACACTACGACGACAGACGCGAGTGGAATGTACACCTTTACTGGCACAGTGGCAAATCCATTGGAGGGTGGTGCGGCTGAGGTAACGGCTTCGGCTGGCGGTTATACGCCGAATACAGAGATGCCTACACTGACGCCGGGGGCAACGAACACGCAAAATCTGGTACTCGCCCCAGCAACCGCACTTGGCGTGGTGATTACACCCAATAACAGTGGCACTGGCATTCCGGGGACAGTAGTGACTTACACGCATACTATTGAAAACACAGGTAATACGCGGGATACTTATACAATTACTGTTAGCAGCAATCAGGGTTATATCGTAATCAGCAATCTGGATATGGTTACGCTTGATCCCGGTCAGAGTGCAACTGTGGTTGTTAGTGTCACTGTGCCAAGTACGGCAACAGCGGGCATCGTGGATCAGACAACGATAACGGTGACATCACAGACAAATCCGACAGTCGAAGATAGTGCGATAAATACCACTATTGTTGGGGGATATCCGGCAGTTGAACTTACGCCGGATAATACACGAGGTGCTTATCCGGGCGAGACAATAACCTATACCCATCAATTGCAGAATACAGGGAATATCACCGATACATTTAACTTGACTTACGGTTCTAGCCAGGGTTATATTGTGACGCTCTATGTAAACGGTGTGATAACAACTGTGGTGCCTGCTGTGCCACCTGATGGGAGTGTGGCGATCACGGTCGTTGTACAAGTTCCATCACTGGCTGTCGCTAATACACTGGATACCATTACAATCACCGCGACCTCTACGCTGGATGCTAGGGTTTGGGATGTTGCCTACGATTTCACTTCGATTAATCCTCTCACTGGTGGGACAATAACACCTGATCCCTTGGAACTCCGTGTAGGCCCTGATATGACACTCTACTTTGTACAGAATTGGCGTAACCTGGCAAATCGTGAGGATCGCGGCAATATCACGGTGTACGGTATTCCCGCCGGTTGGGACGTACACGTCCTGCGCGAAGCTACATCCATGATGCTTAATCCTACAGGTGTCTACACGGATATCACAGGGTTAATAACAACTCACTGGATCACCGTCGCTACTGAAAGCAATGGCGATGGCCGGCTGGATAATAATGATATTGTATATATGTCGGCTGATACCAATACTGATGGTATTCCTGATACGGGAAGCCTGGGTATTTCTGGTACACTTACCAGTACTATCCAAGTTATTTTGGTCGTCACCGTACCGCCTACTGAGACTGTAGGAGTCTATGTTCTCACTGAGCGCGGTTCGTCTAACAACGATTGGCAGGATAATCACGCGTCTTTAGCCTACAACGATGATGCTGTGTACCACGATGATGCATTCAAGATTGTGCGTGTAGTCGCTCCTGACCATGATGACGATGGCATTCCAGACCACATCGATCTGGATGATGATAATGATGGTATCCCCGACGTGCAAGAATGTCTTGGGAGTGTGTGCCCGGATACAGATGGAGATGGCGTTCCCGATCACTTTGACTTAGATTCTGATAATGACGGCATTCCAGATATTACCGAAGCTGGCGGCAGTCAGTACGACACTGATAATGACGGCGTCATTGATTCAACTGAAGATGTGGATGGTGATGGCTTGATGGACGTAGTGGATCCAGATGTGACCGGACCATCAGGCGGCACATTGCTACCCGTGCCAGATACGGATCATGACGGTAATCCCGATTGCGTGGATTTAGATGCGGATAACGATGGTATTCCAGATGTGACGGAAGCCGGTAGAGGAGATTTGGATGCGGATCATGATGGGGTAATAGACAATCCCACCGACAATGATGATGATGGCCTGTTGGACATAGTGGATCCGACAGTGCCACAGGGCCAGATGCCGGGTAACCCTCTGGATATACCGGATACGGACAATGACGGCCATCATGATTATCAAGATCTGGATTCCGACAATGATGGTATCCCGGACGTGACGGAAGCGGGTGGAGATGACCTGGACACAGACAATGATGGCATGATTGACAACGCGACCGACAATGATAACGATGGTTTGCCGGATGTGGTGGACCCGACTGTGCCATCGGGCCAGACGCCGGGTAACCCTCTGGATATACCGGATACGGACAATGACGGCCATCATGATTATCAAGATCTGGATTCCGACAACGATGGTATTCCAGATGTGACGGAAGCCGGTAGAGGAGATTTAGATGCGGATCATGACGGGGTAATAGACAATTCCATCGACAATGATGATGATGGTCTGTTGGATATAGTGGATCCGACAGTGCCACAGGGCCAGACACCGGGTAACCCTCTGGATATACCGGATACGGACAATGACGGCCATCATGATTATCAAGACCTGGATTCCGACAATGATGGTATCCCGGACGTGACGGAAGCGGGTGGAGATGACCTGGACACAGACAATGATGGTGTGATTGATGATGCGACTGACAATGATAATGATGGCCTGCCGGATGTGGTAGACCCGACTGTGCTGTCGGGCCAGACACCGGGTGACCCGCTGGATGTGCCGGATACGGATGAGGATAACTATGCCGACTATGTAGATATTGACGCAGATGATGACGGTATCCCTGATAATATCGAGGCACAACCTACTGTTGTTTATATCCCCCCCTCTGGAAATGACAGTGATGGTGATGGGCTGGATGATGCCTATGATCCCGATAGCGGGGGGACACCTGTGCCGGTGACCAATACCGATGCTACAGATCAACCGGATTATCTGGACCTGGATTCGGATAACGATAGACTCACCGATCAGGAAGAGAGTGACCGGGGAGAGCCAACGGGTGTGGATAGTGATGAGGATGGCCTGGACGATGGTTTTGATGACAATATCGGTGGCTGGGTGCCTAACGATGGCATTACCGTTCCTGCCGACTCAACAGAGTTGCCGGACAAGGACGGTAATGTCAATAGCGGTGGTGATGTAGATTATCGTGATCCAGACCTGTGTTTCACACCTGTGGATGATTACGAGGTAGATAACTTTTATACGGCAGCGGAGCAAATTGCTACGGATGGAACAGTCCTAACACGCACATTCCACGTGGTGAATGATAAGGATTGGGTGCGTTTCTATGCCTGGGCGGGGCGTGTGTACACACTTACCACCTCACATTTGGATGCGGATGTGGATACTGTTTTGCAGCTTTACGATGTGGATGGTGCGACGGTGTTGTATGAGAACGATGATTATCTAGGGGGAAGCGATGCTTCGCGCATTGTGTGGACTGCACCCGCCAATGGCTGGTACTACGCGCGAGTGACGCACTTTGACCAAACTTATGATCCACTGTTCTCAGATGTGTGTGGTAACTATTACTTAATTGCAGTCGAGGCTGCGCCTTGTGTAGTGGAGGTCGATAGTTATGAACCGGATAGCCTGTATACACAGGCGCGTTCAATTATGGTGGATGGGCGTGTGGTGACGCGCTCCTTCGAGATGGTAGCCGATAAGGATTGGGTACGGTTTGAGGCGGTGGCCGGACAAGTCTACACGATCACCACGTCGAACCTGGGGGCGGCGTTGGATACCGTATTACAACTCTATGATCAGGACGGCGCGACACTGATTGAGGAGAATGATGATTACGTCGCCAATAGTAAGGCTTCGCGTATCGTTTGGACCGCACCCAAGAATGGGGTGTATTATGTCCGTGTTACTCACTTTGATTCGACCTATGATCCTAACAGCGCGCCGGTCTGTGGCAATAGCTACAACATCAGTGTACTGACACCGATGTGTCATTTGCCGGATGTCTATGAACCCGACAATTACTACACAGAAGCTTCTGAAATTAAAACTGATGGGGATTTCCTTACCCGTACATTTGGGATGTTAAACGATAAGGACTGGATGGCATTCCGCGCGATGGGCGGGCAGGTGTACACCATCACAACGGCATATTTGGATGCCGATGTGGATACGGTACTTCATTTGTACGATTTAGATGGCGCTACGATGTTGCGTCAGAACGATGATTACAAGACAGGTAGCAAAGCATCGCAAATCGTGTGGGTTGCGCCTCGGACTGGTGTTTATTATATCCGTGTGACCCACTTTGACCACACTTATGACCCGCGCTATGCACTGGTGTGTGGAGGACGTTATGCCCTAGCTGTGGATCAGGAAATCTTAGGGTTGACTAAATTGGCGGATACAGGGAGGAAATTGGCATTAACTCCTGGGGATTTAATTACTTATACGATTTTGGTGTGGAACAAGATGAATATGGTGCAATCCAATATCGTAATCACCGATTACATTCCCTTGTACACTACGTATATCACCGGCTCGGCCCAGACGACGAAGGGGACGATTGTGGAGCCAGATCCACTCGTAGTAAAGTTAAATCGCCTGGAGGTACACGATTATGTGATTGTAACTTTCCAGGTAGCTGTGAATGCAGATGCGCAAGGACATCAGATTGTTAATCGCGCTTTTGTGAGCAGCAATGAACGTGGTCTTGGTTCGTTTACCCCGATAGTGGTGACGGAAACGAAATATTATGTATATCTACCTATAACGATCAGGGAGTAAAAAATAAATAGTTTTTAAGGAGGGGTACATGTCTAAATTGGGGATATTGGATTCAAGCTTATATCATTTTAAATTAAGTAAAGGAGATACGATGATGCGAAAGAGGACCTTGCTTTGGATAGTTGTGATGGTTTTGGGATTGTTGGTTTTGCCAGTGGGGGGGAGACAGCCGGTATATGCCGCACCTCCTGTACCATGGGCCGATTTGATGGATCCAAACAGCGTGACGGCGGATCCATGTCCTACACCTGATCCGTATGAGGGGGCAACGCGCGATGATTACTTCGAGAATGCCAGTACATTGACGACGGCCGGGCAGCCGGGGCACACGTTTGATCAATGGATGGATAAGGACTGGATGAAGTTTGAGGCGGAAGCCGGGGTGATTTATGTGATTCAGACCACAAATCTACATCCTGTCTCTGATCCCAGTGGTTACTTTGCCGATACAGTGATGACGCTGTTCGAGGACGATGGTGTTACGCAACTGGCAGAGAATGATGACTATGATGGGAGTACGAATGCCTCACAAATTAGGTGGCAGGCGCCGGCAGATGGAACTTACTATATCAAGATCCGCAACTACAACCCCGGCTTTTTTGGTTGCGATGTGGGTTATGATGTACTGTTCTCGGAATTTAAACCATTGGATATTGAAAAGGTAGGCCCTGGTCTGGAATTACCCTTCACTGCGGGTCAGCGGATTACTTACACGATTACCGTGGCTAACAATTCTTCTGCCATACACACGAACGTGGTAGTTACGGATATGGTGCCCGTAGGGTTGCAATATGTGGGCATTGTGCAGTCAGGCATACTGCCTATGTTGCGTTTTAACCTGGGGACGTTAGCTCCTGGCGCGGTTGAGGAATTGGAATTAGTTTTTGAGGTGTTGTCAGGATACCCCGAAGTTGGGGGGAACGTCGCGGGTGTGCAGAGTGAGATCGATGGGAATGTACTTCCTGTGCAAACAGTCGGACCGGTTTTTCCCTATCCTGACGCGGATGGAGATGGAATTCCCAACAGTGTGGAATGTCCTGGGGGCACGGATTGTCCGGATTCCGATAATGATAACACCCCGGATTATATGGACAACGACAGCGATGGAGATGGTGTGCCGGATAGTGAGGAGTGGGGCAGCGCGAATTGTCCAATGGATCCGGACAGACCTGATTGTGATACGGATGGGGATGGCCTTCCTAACTATCTGGACAATGATGATGATGGGGATGGGATTCTGACCGAGAATGAAGATCTGGATGGGGATGGGGATCCCACTAATGATGACACGGATGGGGATGGCCTTCCTAACTACCTGGATAATGACGATGATGGGGATGGGATTTCATCTAAGAGTGAGTGTCCCAATGGTTCTACATGTCCGGATACAGATGGAGATAAAGTACCTGACTACTTGGATGACGACGACGACGGCGACGGTATTCCTACCGCTACAGAATGTCCTGGTGGTTCCACGTGCCCGGATGTGGATAGTGATGGAACACCGGATTATTTGGATGACGATAGTGATGGAGATGGGCGGAGTGATATGCAAGAGGCAGGATGTGAGGATCTTTCCATGGATGGACAAGCTGAACCTGATACATGTCCTGATTCGTTGCCCGATAGTGATAAGGATGGCGTTCCCGATTATCTTGAACCCTACAATGAGGATACGGATGGGGATGGCAAGTTCGATCAGTATGATGATGACGACGATGGAGATGGCATTCCGACGTCAGAAGAGTGTCCTAATGGGCCGGTGTGTCCCGATAGTGATGGAGATGGCGATCCAGATTTCTTGGATAATGATAGTGATAATGACGGAATATCTGACGAAGACGAGTACGATGGTAATGGGGACGGGATTCCTGACGACATAGATGGGGATGGTATCCCAGATTATGTCGAATCTAACACCGGAGACACAGATGGGGATGGAACTCCTGATTATATGGATGACGATGATGATGGCGATGGTATCCCAACGGCGGAAGAGTGTCCCGGAGGTTTGGCATGTATAGATACGGATGGAGATGGTGTCCCTGATTATTTAGATGATGACGATGATGGAGATGGCATTGCTACCGAAGATGAAGACCTGGATGGGAATGGCGATCCTACTAATGATGATTCAGATGGAGATGGCATTCCTGATTACCTGGAATCTAACACTGGGGATACGGATGGGGATGGGACGCCCGATTACATGGACGATGATGATGATGGGGATGGCATCCCGACAGCCACTGAGTGTCCTGGTGGCCCTGTGTGCCCGGATACCGATGGCGATGGCATTCCTGATTACCTGGACCCGGACAATGATGGTGATGGTATTCCTGACAGTGAGGAATGTCCTGGGGGAACAGATTGCCTGGATACAGATGGGGATGGCGTTCCTGATTACCTGGAGACCAATATCGGGGATACCGATGGGGATGGTCACGCAAACTACGATGACCCTGATGATGACGGCGATAGTTTACCGACCGCCTCTGAAGACCCCGATGAAGATGGCGACCCAACCAACGACGACAGTGATGGCGACGGCACGTCCAATTACCTGGATAATGATGATGATAATGACGGTATTCTAACGGAGGACGAGTATAATAATCCGGCGGATGCTAACGATGACTTCTGTGCGAACGGTGACCTGGATAGCGACCGGGATGGAATACCTAATTGTCAGGATAATGATGTGGATGGCGATGGCACTCCCAACTACTTAGACCTGGATAGCGATGATGATGGTATCCTTGATAAGGATGAATATGATGCTAACCATGATAGCACCCCTGATGATACTGACGGGGATGGTGTACCGGACTGGCTGGACCCAGTATACTTCGTTTATATACCGGTGTTCCGTAAACGCTAAGTAACTTTGTAACTGCTCAGCCAGTTGTTACCATCCATTGGGAGCGGCTGAAGCCGCAATTTAAGAGAGTGATTTTTCGTTGCCGTGCTATGCACGGCAACGAAAAATCACTCTCTTTACCGGCCTTTAGGCCGCCGCTGTGACAACGAGTAGATAGCCTGAGCAGTTACGTAACTTTTTCCTTAACGCAACCAGCGCCCTGGATAGAGTCCAGGGTGCTGGTATGTTTATAAGATCAATACCTCCAGAAATCCATTTAGCGCATCGGGGGCGCGATTTGGGAATCGTGGTTACATATCCCGGGATGGTTCAAGTTACCTTTACACTTTATGCCTTATCAAGCGTAAAAGTGTAAAGGTAAAAAGCAAGGTTTCTGAACCTTGCCCATATCCCTCAATAATTTGTTCTATACTCGAACTGTTATCTTGACTTTATAGTCTGTCTGCGGTATGGTATAAGTACAATTTTATAAAGTAGCACATTACTGAAAGTGGGAGGTAGTATGGCGGGCCTACAAACTACGAAGTTACGTCGTGATGGAAGAACAACCGTCTTTGTGACTTTTGAAAGTGAGTTCGCTCCCTTAGGAGGATTGGCTGCTGTGATGCGGATATTGCCACGGTATATGGCAAAACGGGAAAAAGGAGGTTGTCTAACCCTCGCGCCTTTTTTTAAGTATATTACCCGGTGTAATACGAAACGGATGAATTTACTAACTCCTACTTCGTATGTTTTCCCTGTGTCTTTCGGAAAGGATGTACACCAAGTGCGTCTGTTTGAATATGTAGATAGTGCCGGATTTGCTATGTATTTATTGGATACAGATGCTTTCTTTAATGCGCCATGTGACTGCGGTAACCCGCCAAGTTGGGATACACCATGCAATCCTTATATGAACCCTGCCAACCCCGATCAATTGCTGCAAGACGCGCTCTTTTTTAGCGCGGCGGTGCCCAGGGCATTGGTTGCGTTGGGATATACCGAAAACTTGTTACTGAACCTCCAGGATTGGCAAACGGCGTGTGCTGCGTTTACGGTCAAGAAGGATCCAGAGATTGTTTCTGCCCGGTGTGTATTGACCATTCATAACCCTTATGATTTCCCACTGCCTAAGGACTCTCCACTGGGGTTGTTCTCTGATCGCGCTCCCACAGTATTGAGCGCGATGATGCCCTTTTTGGATGGCCCGTTGTGTACAGTCTCCGAGAATTTCGCGCTGGAATTGGTGCAGGACCCGCTTCATACGCAGGTATACGCGCCGCATTTGCAGGTCGCTTTTCGGGAAAAGGGTATTGTGGGTGTGGATAACGGCCTCTTTGCGCAGTTGGACTTTCCTGAATTCGCGATTGCGGCCGGAAAACAGGGCGATTATGGCCCGCTCCTGGCGGAAAAACGTCGCCGGCGTGAGGCTATGGTACAGGTTTTGGAGGCTTACCAGCCCGCGGCTGCTTGGGGGACTTTAACGGGTCTCGGGGAGTTCGAAGGGCCGATTTTTTTGTTATTCGGGCGTGATGACCCTCGGCAGAAGGGGTATGATGTCGCGGCGGCGGCCATTCGCCAGTTACCTCCTGGCGCAGCTAAATACATCTTTACGCCGATTCCGGGAGATGAAGGGTTGGAAGGATTGCGTTTTCTTCGCGTTTTGGCTAAGGAGCGACCTGGGGAAGTTAAAGTGTTTCCCTTTCGTCTTGAGCAAGGATATCGTGAGGTGCAGCAAGGAAGTTCTTTCCTGGTGATGTGTTCGCTTTATGAACCTTTTGGAGGAGCGACAGAGGGATATGCTGTAGGAACGCCCGTAGTGGCACGTGCCACCGGTGGTTTAGTGCAACAGATCGCGCCTTACCCCGGTGGAACGTGGAGTCACGCGGTGCGCCGGCGCACCGATTATTTTCATCCTCGTAATGCCCCGCCGACCGGTATACTCTTCCGCGAACCCGATCTTGATGAAGCCAATATCATTGCGGGATGGCGCAAGATTGTTGCATGTGAGTATGGACCAAGAGGGGATCGGATGCAAGACCGTCTCGGTACACCCCTTTTCGATGCGATGGTTCAAGAAGCGAATTGGGCATTGCAGGATGCTATAGACCTTTATCAACATCATCGTGATGGTATACCATCCCAGGATTATGCACAGATGATCGTAAACGGTTTTGCGATGTTATCCCGTTTCTCCTGGGAGCGCGCAGTGCGTGCCTATCAACGTGTTTACAATGCTGTGTCGTAAGTGGGACAGACATTCTTGTCTGCCAAGCCTGGTACGGTCGGAGATTGACTAAAGGCCGGAACCTTTCCAGCCGGACCGATCTCTGATCGTGTCCTTTCCAGGAGCAACGTATGAGAAAACGATTTGTGTCGGATGCTTGCATGCGCTTTGTATTTTTATTCTTGGTCGCTAGTTTACCATTATGGGTGGGCTGTCAGGAGGGAGCTTTGCCGATAAGCGTCCCTTTCCTGTCTACGGTTACGCCAACAGAGACGTCAACGCCGACGCCGACGATAACGCCGTCCCCCACGCTTACTCCCACTCCTACCTCTACACCAACCCCTACTTCGACGCCGACCCCCACCCCTATGCCTGCTGAGTTGCTTGTGCAAGCGGAGGCGGCTTATCGTATTGGAGATTGGGAAACTGCCGAAGAGCAGTATCGCCGGTTGTTATCCTTGACAACAGATGACGCGGTACGGGGCGCGGCGTGGTTGGGATTGGGACAAACTCTCCTGGCCCGTGACCAGATTAGCGATGCGGTGGGAGTGTTGCAGGATTTTGTCGCGTGGACTGAGACTGTTTCCCCACAATCACAAAATTCTTACGGACTGGCACAGTCCGCGAGTGCCGCACATCTCTATCTGGCCGAGGCTTTGCAGCAATTGGGAGATGGTGCCGCTGCTATCTCTCACTATCAGGCTGTTGAGCAGGTGGAACCGGTGCTCGCTCCTTATACCCGGCAGTGGCTTGGTGATGCTTATTTTGCGACGGGGGCATATTCAGAGGCTCTGGATGTATACACAGCCGCCTTAGAAATGGCGGATACTTCTTCGCGCCGCGCGTTTCTCTGGGAGAAGATAGCGTTAACGCATAGTATGCAGGGAGCTTATGCAGAAACGTTAGCAGCTTATGATGCTATTCTGTCCTTTGCTCAAGTCTCCACCTATCGCGCGCGCATTATGTACCAGGCAGCCGATACCGCGTTGTTGTTTGGCGATGCTCAAGAAGCCTACCAGCGAATGCAGACGCTTGTGGCAACGTATCCAGGGGAGGACTATGCTTACCAGGCTCTCATTAAGTTAGTAGATGCTGGGAATCCTGTAGATGAGATGTTGCGCGGGCAGGTTGATTATTATGCTGAAGCTTATGGCCCAGCAGTGCAAGCGTTTTATCGTGTGATTGAGGGGGACCCAGAGCACAGTGGGGAACCTCATTACTTCGCCGGATTGTCCTTTTTGGAAGCCGGTAGTTACAGCTTAGCATTAGATGAATTCCAGGCATTATTGGATGGACATCCTGGAGATGCATATTGGGGAAGCGCGTGGATTGGGAAAGCTGAGACATTGGCGGCTTTGGATCGTACGGAGGAGGCACTCGTAGCCTACCGTGCACTAGCAGAGCAACTGCCCGATCACTTTCGCGCGCCGGAGGCACTGTGGGAAGCTGCTGTGTTGTTACAGGATACCGGCCAACTGGAGAGTGCGGCGGCAGCTTTTGAAGACCTGGCAGCGCGTTATCCTAATGATGAAGATGCCCCTAACGCGCGTTTTCGCGCCGGTTTGCTCTATTATCGAGCAGGAAATCTGGCAAACGCGCAAATGGCCTGGCGCGATTTAGTGACCTGGTATCCTATGCATGACAATGCACAGGCGGCTTTATTCTGGCTTGGGAAGACTTATCTTGCGACCGGGGAAACGATCAGTGCTACGGCTATTTTTAGCCGCGCGCAGCAGTTTAATGCGTGGAGTTACTATGGTCTGCGGGCCGAGGATGTTTTGACAGGACTGTCGCCGTTTGCAACGTATTTCACATCATCTAACGAGCGCTCCTCATCCGTGGCGCGCGTATGTGGGACAGTTGCAGGACAGCAGCAAGTTGAAACTTGGTTGGCAAATTGGCTTGAGCTGGAACAATCCACCGGATTGGAACAATCCGCTGACCTAGGACAACTTTCCCCTGAATTGCTTAATGATCCCCGGCTTCAACGTGGAACATTGTTGTTACAATTGGGGCATTTTGACGAGGGGCGTACTGAGCTAGAGTCTCTGCGCGATGCTACTGTCCAGGATGTGTTGACACAATACCGCCTCGCCCTATACTATCGCGATCTGGGATTATATCGTTCTTCTATTATTGCCGCCGCGACAGTTTGGCAGCTTTCCCCTGTCAATGATTTCCGCGATCTGCCACCTTATCTGGGATGTTTGATCTACCCTACTTATTTTAGTGAATTAGTGGAGCAGGAAGCGGAGACGTACAATTTTGACTCTTTGTTCATCTATGCATTGTTGCGTCAAGAAAGTCTTTTCGAGGGTTTTGCGACCTCTTATGCTGCTGCTTACGGGTTGATGCAGGTCATTCCTCCCACGGGGGCGCAGATTGCTGCTACTTTGGAGTGGCCGCCGGATTATGAGACGGCCGACTTATATCGTCCGTTTGTGAGCGTGCGTTTTGGTGTGTGGTATTTGGCGCAACAACGAGATGCAATTGAGGGGAATCTCTTTGCAGGGATGGCAGCCTACAATGGTGGCCCGGGAAATGCTGCCCGGTGGTGGGCGGCGGCTAACGGCGATCAAGACCTTTTTGTGGAACTCATCGGTTTCTATGAGACACGTACCTATGTCCGCCGTATCCTAGAACATTATGCAAAATACCAGGTGTTATATCGAAGTATGGAATAAAAAGACAAGTGAGAGGTGAGTAAGGAGAAGGCACAAACGAAGAGTCTTTCATTCTTCTTTTATCCTTCTTCCTTACTCACTTCTCTCCTTATTTACATCCACTTGGGCCTTTCCATTTTTTCTTCGGGCGCTTTGCGCCCATAGGTCAGGGCCAGTTCCGATAATTTCGTTTTATATTGGGGCAAGATTTCATCCAGCTGGAAGCGCCATGACCAGTTCCCCCCTAACTTACCGGGTGTGTTCATACGTGCCTCATCACCTAATCCTAGAATATCTTGTAAGGGGACGATGGCAATATTGGAAACAGCACGGTAAGCCATGCGGATTAAGGCCCAATAGATAGGCTCATTTACAGGTCCTAAATAAGTGTGCAGGGCTTCCAGTTCCTGTTTCTCGCGGTCCTTGTACCAACCTACCGTAGTTTGATTATCATGGGTGCCGGTATAGATAGTGGAATTCGCAGTTAGGTTATGAGGCAGGTAAGGATTACCCGCATCTGTGGCAAAAGCAAATTGTAGCACATTCATTCCTGGGAACGAGAAGTAATCGCGCAATTCTTCTACATCGGGGGTGATGTGACCCAAATCTTCTGCCAGAATAGGAAGATCTCCTAGTGCCACTTTAACTGCTTCAAAAAAGGGCACTCCAGGACCTTTCTTCCACACGCCATTGATGGCCGTATTCTCTCCCGCTGGAATTTCCCAATACCCGGCGAACCCTCGGAAGTGATCCAAGCGGATCAGGTCCACCACGCGCAACGTTTGTTTGAAACGCGCGATCCACCATTGGAACCCGTTTTCTGCCATTTCATCCCACCGGTAAATGGGATTCCCCCACAATTGCCCAGTAGGACTAAAGTAATCCGGGGGAACGCCGGCGACCACTGTGGGCAAACGGTTGTCGTCCAGGTAAAAAAGATCGGGATGTGCCCATACATCCACGCTGTCATAAGCTACAAAGATGGGAATATCCCCAATAATATGGATGCCTTTATCATTGGTATAGCGTTTGAGGGCTTCCCATTGACGGAAAAACTGATACTGGAAATACTTGTGGGCAAAAATTTGTTCATCCAGCCGTACTCGCCATCGATCGAGAGCCTGGGGTTGTCTGGAAGCCAATTCCCATTCCCAGGTATTCCAGGCTGCACCGCCATGGGCATCCTTGAGCGCCATGAAGAGTGCAAAATCTTCTAACCAGTTTGCATTCTCCATACAGAAACGCTCATAATCCGCCCGGTGTGTCCTACTGGCTAGTTCGTGGAATTTTCGAGCTGCGCGATGTAAGACTGCCATTTTAAACATAATGACAGGCCCAAAATCTACGTGGCTTTGGGGAAAGTCAGGAGCCTGCGCCAGGTCGGTTGGGGCAATATCTCCTTCAGCAGCGAGCCATTTCAGGTTAATGAGCAGTGGATTCCCGGCAAAGGCTGAGAAGCAGGCATAGGGAGAATCCCCATAGCCTGTGGGTCCCAATGGCAACATTTGCCACAGAGATTGCCCACTCTCAACCAAGAAATCCACAAACTGATAAGCTGTTTCGCCTAGCTCACCGATGCCAAATCCACCTGGTAATGAGGTGGGGTGTAAAAGAATACCAGCAGCACGTGGGAAGCGCATACTTCCTCCCTTTTTTAACTTATAATGTGGTAAATAAAGTATACAGCAAAGTAGAGGAAGTGCAACCTTCCGGGATAGGGCGAAGGTGGCGTGCTTTAGCTTGCCGAGGGGGGATGTATGGTTTGTTTTTGGATTGACTTTCTTTAAAATAGAACTATAATCTATTACAGGTATGTCACCTAAACAGAGTTGCCCGGAAAAAGCGCTGAGTGATCTAGAAAAAGAGACTCAGTCGCTTGTTTTTTGCTGCTTGGTAACGGAGGTTAGAGGGAAAGATGAATCGTGATGAACGTATAACAGAAGCTCGTACTTTTAAGATGTTGCGTATTAGTTTGGCCTCTCCAGAAGATGTTTTATCTTGGTCCTATGGAGAAGTAACTAAGCCCGAAACTATTAACTACCGTCGTCTTCGTCCAGAGAAAGATGGACTTTTTTGCGAGGCTATTTTTGGTCCCACCCGCGATTATCAATGCTATTGCGGGAAATATAAAGGAATTCGGTATCGCGGCATTATCTGTGACAAGTGTGGGGTAGAGGTCACGCGCTCTGCCGTGCGCCGTGAACGTATGGGGCATATTACTTTGGCTGCTCCGGTGGCGCATATATGGTATACACGACGTGTGCCTAGTCATTTAAGTATTTTGTTGGATATTAGCAAACGTAATATGGACCGCGTTCTCTATTTTGCGCAGTATATTGTGATTAACGTCGATGAGGACGCGCGCCAACGCGCTTTAAAGCGTATTGATGAAGAGGAAACGGCACGAATTGCCAAGATGGAGGATGCCGCAACCACGCGGATTGCTGAGTTAGAGGGGCGTGTGACGCGGGCGCGAGAGAAGATTGAGGCTGAGCAAGATGAGGTGAAAGCCCAGCTAGATGAGGAACTGAATACTCGCACGGAAACGATTTTGATGGCAGCGAAGCGTTTGCAGGATCGGTTGGATGGTATGATGGGGCGTGTAGCTTCTGAGGCCATTGTGTTTGGGCCAACCGATACTGTGATTGTCGAGGCTGATGATATTGTAACTCGTGAACACTATGCAGTGCTGAATTCTGTGGCGCAGGATGCATTGGAGAGTCTGGAGCAGGAGTTACGTGATCGTCAAACTTCTGCGTTGGGTGATAAACAGAGCGATAAAGCAACCTGGTCCGGGGCAGTAGAAGATGAAGTACAGCAAGTGCGGGATGAATTATACGAAAAAGTATCTATGATTCGCGCGCACTATGACGAACTGCGTGAGGAAGTCCTGAGTCTTGCCCCTTTGCAGTTTTATAATGAGGTGCGTTATCGGGAGCTTCGCCAACGCTGGGGCCAGGTTTTCAGAGCGGGGATGGGAGCCGAAGCTATTCACGAGATCTTAGGGAAGTTGGATTTGCCTAAGCTTTCCGAAGAGCTGTGGCATGAAGTGCGTTATGGCCGCTCGATGCAACGACGTAAGAAGGCCACGCGCCGGTTGCGGGTTGTGGAAGCGTTCCTCAAGAGTAATAATAAGCCGGAATGGATGATCCTCACCGCGCTACCGGTGTTGCCGCCGGAGTTGCGCCCGATGGTACAGTTGGATGGCGGGCGTTTTGCGACTTCTGATTTGAACGATTTATACCGGCGCGTGATCAACCGCAATAATCGCCTCAAGCGTTTGTTGGAGTTAGGTGCGCCTGAAGTCATCATTAACAATGAGAAACGTATGCTTCAGGAAGCTGTAGATAGTCTTATTGATAACAGCCAGCGGGGCAAAGCGATGAGTCGTCGTGGGCGTCGCCAGCTTAAATCGTTGAGCGATATGCTTAAGGGTAAGAAGGGGCGCTTCCGCCGCAACTTGTTGGGTAAGCGCGTGGATTATTCAGGTCGCTCGGTGATTGTAGTGGGGCCGGATCTGAAAATGCATCAATGCGGTTTGCCCAAGACGATGGCATTAGAATTATATCGTCCCTTTATTATCCAACGTCTAGTGGAGTATAACTACGCGACAAATGTTAAGGCGGCCCGCCGTTTAATTGAACGCCAACGACCCGAAGTGTGGGAAGTGTTGGAAGAAGTGATTGGGGATCGTCCGGTTCTGTTGAACCGCGCGCCCACATTACACCGTTTGGGTATTCAGGCATTTGAACCCCTCTTGATTGAAGGGAAGGCAATTCAACTCCACCCCCTGGTCTGTTCGGCTTTCAATGCTGACTTTGATGGTGACCAGATGGCAATCCATATTCCCCTTTCTCGTAAGGCGGTGGAAGAAGCCCGTCAATTGATGTTAGCTTCAAAGAACCTGTTGAAGCCGGCAGATGGGCAACCGATCATTGGCCCTTCCAAAGATATGTGTATGGGCATCTATTACATGACCATGGATTCGGCAAAGGCCAAGGGGGATGGGAAAGCTTTTACTGATTTAGACGAAGTTGAAAAGGCTTATGCGTTGGGGATTGTGGATTTGCACGCGCATATCAAGGTCGCGCGTATTTATGACAAATCTTCGGAGTTAGACGCACCTATTGAGACAACGGCAGGACGCGCGATTTTTAATCGTATTGTGCCGGATGCTTTGCGATTTGTCAATCGTCCGTTGGCTAAGGGCGATCTCAATGATTTAATTGCGCTCTGTTATCGCGTGTTAGGACGTGAAGCAGCGATCACGTTTGCCGACGATATTAAGTCTATGGGATTTAAATACGCGACTGTTTCAGGGGTGACTATCTCGGTCTATGATCTGAGTGTACCCCAGGAAAAGGATGAGTTATTGGGGTTGGCAACGAAAGAGGTCGCCGAAATAGAGCGGCAGTACCGGCGTGGTCTGCTTACCGAGGAAGAGCAGTATAACCGTACTATTGAAATCTGGTCGCGGGCACGCGATCTGGTCTCGAAAGCGGTCGCAAATCGAATGGATCCCGAAGGCCCAATTGCGGTTATGGCGAATTCTGGGGCATCTAAAGGTGGGTTTGGTCCGATTTCGCAGCTTTCTGGGATGCGCGGGTTGATGGCTGACCCCTCAGGGCGTATTATCCCCTTGCCTATTCGCTCTAATTTGCGTGAAGGGCTGACCGCGTTGGAGTATTTCATCTCTACACATGGTTCTCGTAAGGGGTTGGCAGACACCGCGTTACGTACTGCGGATGCTGGTTATCTAACGCGCCGGCTGGTGGATACGGCACAGGATATTATCATCAATGCAATTGATTGTCAGACACGTCAAGGCCTTTGGATCCGGCGTAGTGATGATGTAGCAGGACAATCAATGGCCGTACGGTTGTTAGGAAGGTATGCGGCCTCGCCGGTTGTCCATCCTACGACCGGCGAGATTCTCGTCGAGCGTAACGACGAGATTGACGAAGATAAGGCGGACCTGATTGAGCGTTACGAAATAGAGAATGTTTATGTGCGCTCGCCGATGACGTGTGAATTGGAGCATGGAGCTTGCGCGTTGTGCTACGGGCGCGATCTAGGCCGCGGCGGATTGGTCCAGGTGGGGACGGCGGTTGGGATTATTGCCGCGCAATCCATCGGCGAACCGGGTACGCAACTCACTTTGCGCACCTTCCATACCGGCGGTACGGCTTCAGCCAGTGGCGATATTACCAGTGGTTTGCCCCGTGTTGAGGAGTTGTTAGAGGCTCGCAAGACTCCGAGAGGTGAAGCTGAGATCTGTGACATCGGGGGAGTGGTGCATATTACTCGTGAAGGAGATGCAACAGTCGTTTCTGTTGTCGATAGCCAGTTGAAGAAGGCAAGTTATGAAATTCCCGATGGTTGGGAAATTTTGGCGGAAGATGGAGAGGCTGTCGAACAGGGGGCGTTGATTGCCCGCAGTCTGCTGGACGAAGCGGACGGACGTCCAACTAAAGAATTGCGGGCGAAAGCAAAAGGGCATATTCAGCGCGATGAGGATGGAGATATTATCCTGACTTATGAGGTGCGTGAGGAACAGCAGTATGAGATTCCTCCTTCTTCGCGGTTGTTAGTGGCAGAAGGGCAGAAGGTAGAAGCAGGAGTTCAATTGCATGAAGGAGTGCGCAATCCTCACCGCATTCTTCAGGTTCAAGGGCGAGATGCAGTTCAGCTTTACCTGCTTAATGAGGTGCAGCAAGTATATCGTTCTCAAGGTGTACATATCAGTGATAAGCACTTTGAGATTATCATTCGCCGGATGCTCAGTCGTGTACTGGTGACAGAGTCCGGGGATAGTAATTATTTGCCTGGGGATTTAGCGGATCGCGTATTATTTGAACATACCAATCGTGAACTGGTGACCCAGGGTAAGACACCTGCGCGCGCGCGCCAAATCTTGTTGGGTATCACCAAAGCGGCTTTGGCGACCGATTCTTTCTTATCGGGGGCCTCTTTCCAACACACGATCAAGGTATTGTCTAATGCGGCAGTACGTTCTGATGAAGATATGCTTTATGGTCTCAAAGAGAATGTTATTATCGGTAAGCTGATCCCTGCCGGTACTGGTTACCGGGGGGATATTAAAGGCTCTGATGGCCCAATTGATACTTATGAGGGTGTGATTGTCGAGAAAGAATTGCCGAAGGGAACTTTGTTGAGTGATGTAGAGGAAGAGCCAGAGTCTTTCTTGATTTCAGATTTACACCAACCTTTCCGTGTTTAGATAACACGTGGGGCATGTTGAGGTGGAACTCAGTAGGAGGGGCGCCTCATTCGTATGTCCTTGATGGCTGAAAAGGGGCGACTTTGGTCGCCCCTTTTTTTGCAACCCTCTAATAGCTTTTGCGTATACATATCAGGTGAAAGTAATGGAAGAAGAGGACTCGATACATTTAGCGCAGCAGGGTGATCAAGAAGCAATTAACTGGTTAATACAGACCTATCAAACTTCGGTCTTTAGCTTATGTTATCGTAAGCTTGGTTCTGTGACAGAGGCGGAAGATGCCGCTCAGGAGGCATTGGTCAAAGCTGTAATGAATTTGCATACCTTTGATCCCAATCGTCCATTCAAACCGTGGGTTTTGCGCATTGCATCGAATGAATGTATAGACCGCTTACGACGGCGTAAACCCACTATATCTTTAGATGGTATGGGGGATGATGGGGCTTGGGAGTGGCAAGCTGGTCACAGTCCTACTCCAGAGGCTATGCTCGTGCACGAGGAGCAACAAACACAAGTTCGTGCAATGTTGAATACGCTTTCTTCGATTGATCGTACGATAATTTCACTTTTTTATTGGGAAGATCTTTCTTATGTGGAAATTGCGGAGGTCACGGGATTAAGTGTTTCTGCAATTAAGTCGCGGCTTTTTCGGGCGCGCCGGACGATAGCATTGGAAATGGCGCGCAATTCAGAAATGGTAGGTCACTCAGATATGGCCGGCCGCCTGGAGACAGCAGTGCAATTTGAACCGGAGGAGACTTATGCCTGTGTACACTGAGGAAATAATGTGGTGTGACGCATACGAAGAAGAATGGTGGATGCGTGCTTTTGACGGGGAGTTATCTCCTGATGAAGAAATAATGTGGCAAGCGCATCTGAAACAGTGTCCGGCGTGTCGTTTGGAATGGGAAGCGATGGTGCAGGTGGATACGTTGTTGTATGACGCCCCCTTAGTACCCTCGTTGCCACAAGATTTTACCGTGCGCACGGTAGAACGTGTGCTACATAAGCAGCGTTTACAACAGTTACTGAGTTTTTTGGGTGGTTTTGTTATTGTGATGCTGAGCGCAATAGTGATTTTTACTAGCCTGGGAGGCGTAGTTTTTTCACTCGAACATGCGTTTTTAGCATTGTACGCCAGCCGGCATTTGTTGCTGGCGGCGTTGATGCGCACCGTGGTGGGGTTACTTTCAACCTGGCAGATGTTTGTGCCTATCGTCACCTTGGTGTCTGCTATCGGTTTTTTGCTTTTGATGCCCAATAGTGTGCTGGCGACGGTGGCCGTAGTTTTGGTGTCTCGTCGCAGACGTAAGTTGGCAGCTATATGATAAATTTTTTAGGAGGTCAACAATGTTAAGAAAAATAGTATATGCCGTTGTGCTCAATTTATTGATGTTAATGGTAGCGCTGTCTACGGTAGCCCCAAGTAGTGCGCTGGCCGCCCCGGTGCCCCAAGGTGGGGGCGGGGTTCATTTCGGTCCTTACACGTTATCGTCAGGCGACTCGTTATCTGGAGATTTGGTTGTGTTTGGTCCCGTGACGGTAGAAGAAGATGCGTATCTGGATGGCGACCTGGTTGTCTTCAGCTCTGCAACGATTGAAGAGGGTGCGACGCTGGTAGGTGACCTGGTAGTGACCGGATACGCGCAAATAGCCGGAACTGTGGATGGCAATGTATTTTCTGCCGGTTATGTTGAACTGGAAGATACCGCGTATGTGGATGGGGATGTTTCGGCAATCGGTACGGTTGAACAAGCCGAAGATGCCGTTGTCGGGGGGAGTATCGTTCCCATAGAGAACTTTGATGAGATAGAGGAACTAAAAGATTTAGATCGATTCGATTTCGATTGGGAGGAGCCCCAAATCCCAAGTCCAGTTTCTGAGCCATTTTCGGTACAGGTTTCGCGTACTCCAACCTGGCTCCGGGTTCTTGGTCAGATCGCGCGTGGCTTTCTTAACATCATCATTATGGGGTTGTTGGCCCTGGTCATTTTGAGCATTTGGCCACAACAAACGCAACGTGTGGGCCGCACGATTGAGGAAATTCCATTGACCGCGTTTGGGGTTGGGTTGCTGACATTCCTTATCGCAGCAATTGCATTTGGCGTTTTAATGATTACCATCTGTCTCAGCCCCTTCGCTTTGGTGGGAATGATCATAGTGGGGGTAGGTGTGCTGTTTGGATGGGTGGCCCTGGGATTGGTGTTGGGCGAGCGATTGCTGCGCAATATTGCGACGCAGTCACAACCGACTCCTGTCCTCTCGGCTGTGGTAGGGACAGTGCTGTTGACGCTCATTATGGTAATGTCACAGGTTTTCTGGCCTATTCGCAGTATCTTGTTCTTCTTCCTTTTGCCGCCCGCGGCAGGTGCGGTTTTGTTGACCCGCTTCGGCACGCGACCTTATTTGACCCGTGGCGGTGGGATAGTGCGCGCGCCTGGCGTGGCCCGCCCTTCTGCTCCTCAACCCGCGCCACTGGTACCTACGGCTCCTGCGCCTGAACCAGAGGATGTAGCCGAGTGGCAGTCCGACGGAGTTGAAACTCCTGAGTTGCCAGAGGAAAGTCCTACACCGTTTGACGAGGGGGCGTAAGTGTAAATCGTAAATCACGCCGGTGAAAATCTCACCGGCGTGATTTATTGTGAAGTTATTTTCATCTCTGCTTTATGGACCACATAATGGTCGGCACTCAATTTCTGTGCTTGCTTCAAGAATTCCGTCGCCTTTTCATACGCGCCTGAACGCCAGTGAGCTATAGCCAGGTAGGTTAAATGTACTGCGCGTTCTCGCGTTGTGGCTGTGGGATGTTCCTGTGTTTTTAGGAGATGTTCGATCCCTGTCTGTATTTCTCCTGTCTCGACTAAGGCTATCCCCCACGTGCCCCGGATTTGATTGACCCATGGGGCCATCCGGTAGGCTTTACGCGCGTAGTCATACCCCATTTGTGTCATTGTCAAATTTTGAGCATCAATGAGCGTTGTGTAAGCTACATTGTTCAATAGAATAGCATTGATGATATCGCGGTTCAGTTCGGTAATGCCCAAATCTTGGGGGGATGGGGCTTCTTTAAATTGGATAAGTTGCTCGATGAAGGCCGCTCGGGCTTCTGAGATGCAGCCTAGTTCTAGGAGAGCGGTGGCCCGCGTGTTTTTGAGCAGTGTACTCGCCGGGTACAAGGTAAGTCCTTCTTCGCAAACAGTTAGTGCTTGTGCAAACACCTGGGCTTTCAGTGCATATAGTGCCCGATACAGAAAATATTCTAAATGCCCCAACTCAGCCGTATAGTGACCGGTGAGAATTTGCCACAATTGGGCGCCATCTGTATCGGTCTCAATATCGCCCAAGTTAACGCGTCGGGGCCACAGGTTAGAGAGAATCAACCCCCCGTTAACGATCACCAAAATTTCCCGTAAGGCGATTGAGGTTGATAAATGTTTCCATTGGAATCCTGGCAGGAACAGAACTATAATAAACACACTGCTTAACAGCCCTGCTGCTGCTGCCAGGAAACGACGGAGCCGTAATCTATGGCGCACCGGGAATGCGAACGCGCAGGCGCCTGACAACGGGTACCGTCCCAGGGTTACTAATGTCCCATGGATCTGCCGTTCCCAAAGAGGTGGTCCTTGTCCGAGACGGATTTGGAAAATGCTTCCTTTAAGCAACCAGGCCGCGCCCGCGTGCGAAAGCTCGTGAGGGATGAGCATCAGGTAGGGTAATACGATGAGCAGCGTCATGTTGATTATTTCGTAGAAGAAGGAGGAACTGCCCCAAGAACATAACATCACAACAATAAACTGGAACACGGCAAAGATCCACCAGAATCCATTGTGACGCCGGTTACGTTTTTCCAGGGATAGGCTATAGCATTGGGGACATAGAGCTTTCCCTGATAGAGTTATTTTATAAAAGTGACCAAGCGTGCTGATGTTGCCACAACGATGACACTTGCGATACGTCTGACCTGTCAATTCCAGCAACTGCACTTCAATTGTGGTTGTGTGTTTCGGATCGGTGCTAAGTTCCAGGGCATGATCTAATGTCTCTATTGCCAAGTCAAGATCTCCCCGGGCTTTGTAGATAAGCCCCAGGTTATAATGCGCGATCACATTTTCAGGTGCATAACGCAGGGCAGTTTGATAGTGTGTCTCGGCTTCTACCAGGTTGCCAAGATAATGAGAAATTAACCCCAATCCATTATGTGCCTCAATGTTGGTGGGGTCAAGGGTAAGTGCATACTGATAAGCGGCTATTGCTTTATCCCAAGCTTGATTGTCTTTGTGACTGTTTCCTGTTTCGATCCACGCAGTGGCATCCATAGTACCCTGTTTTAGATATGGAATGTTTATCCATTTAGTATAATCCAAGTTGCTACCACAAAACTAAATGGTTACAGATTTTTGATCTATAGGTGGTAACCTAAGTTAGTATACGACGGTTGCTGTCTTATTCAAACGCGTGGCGGTATGGGCTGCAAGGGGGGATGTCGGATTTTCGCAGTGTCTACGGTTGATGTTGGTCACACGTGGTAGTCGGGGTTTCCATATCTCGTCTTGGTGACCATTATAGGCAACGCGCTATGGAAAGCGCGGCTACAGGGGGCGATAATAGGCAACGCGCTATGGAGAGCGCGGCTACAGGGGTGATAACGGACAACGCGCTATGGAAAGCGCGGCCATATACAGCCGTGGCGCGGTTTTGTTTTTTCTGTCACGCTGTGCTATACTGTCATCTAACCGAGGTGGGATGAAGTTACTGTTATGAAAATCGGATTATGGTGGTTTCACCCTTATACTCTTTGGGTTGCATTAGGGAGTCTATGCGCGTTGTTATGGCTTTGGATATCGGCGCCGCAGTATGGGTTTAAGCGTGCTTATGTCATCCGTTGGATATGGCTGCTAACACTTTGTGCTTTGTTAGGGGGGCGTCTGAGTTATATTGTAAGCAATATGCGTTACTTTTCTGAGCACCCTGTCGCTATTTTACATTTTCAAAGGACGGGTGGGTTATATGGGGTGGGTGTTTGGGGCGGTGGTTTGTGCGCAACATGGATTTGGGCTATAGTCAGTAAACGCTCTTGTCGTGACCTTTTTCGTTTGTTGGCCCCGGCTGCTCTTTGCGTGGCAACAGCGGCTTGGTGGGGGTGTTGGGAAGCAGATTGTGCCTGGGGACAGGAGATTTGGATTCCTCATGATTGGGTTCGTTGGTTAGTGGTAGAAAGTCCGGATTTTTATCACATTGTGGCGCCGCGTTATGCGGTACAGATACTGGGTGCGTTGTGGGCGTTGTTTCTATTGGGTATTGTGGTAGATTATCCTCAACAAGCATATAGCGTTCTCACGTTATATTTTGTTGGGATTGCGGGGTTAACGTGGTTACGCGCAGACCCGACACTCTATATAGGTGCCTGGCGTGTCGATTTTTGGCTAAATCTACTATTGGCAGTGAGTGTATTTTTGTCACATTTTAATCTCAGGGTAAGATAATGGAAGAATCTAATGATTTTAACTACGGATCGGATACCGGCATCCGTGACGTGTTCTCTGTAACCGTTGAGCAGTTGTTACATCTTCTAAATGATTTAATGGTAGTGGAATCGTATAAATTGCTCACTAATGAAGCAAAACCGCTGGTACATTTCGTGGTGCGTTTGATACCCACTAGGGATACAGACGCCACTTTTGAGGAGATTACACGGCGCTTTGCAACGCTAGGCTATACACCCTTATTAAGTCAAACTGAAGATGAATACATTTTGCAGGCTGTACCCCATATTATCGATAGCAAAACAGGGAATCCCTGGGTCAACCTGGTACTTTTTGTGCTTACCATTATCTCGGTTATGTTTATTGGTGCGCTGCATGAGGAAGCGGATTTGAGCGCTTCCCTGTTAAACATTTTCCGAGGGTGGCCTTTTGCACTGACCGTCTTGGGAATTCTCACGGCTCATGAGTTAAGCCATTATTTTATTGGGCGACGTTACAATTCGCCAGTCAGTTTGCCATATTTTATCCCTTTGCCATTGAGTATTTTGGGTACAATGGGAGCATTGATTGTTCAGCGTGGGCCAATGCGCAGCCGTAAAGCCCTGTTTGACATTGGAGTGGCCGGGCCAATTGGGGGGTTAATCGTTGCCGTACCCTTGCTCTTCATTGGACTGGCTACGTCAGAAGTCGGGCATCCTTCAAAGTTTATGGATGCTAATGTTCTTAGGGAAGTGGGACTTCAACAAGAGGGGAATTCGTTGCTTTACCTGGCCGCCAAATATATAATCCACGGGCGTATTTTGCCAGATGCAAATGGTGAGGATATTTGGCTTTCTCCTCCCAGTCGTGGTGGTTCTGTGGCGTTCGCTGCGTGGGCTGGATTGTTAATCACTGCGCTTAATTTATTCCCTATTGGGCAATTTGATGGGGGGCACGTTGCTTATGCTCTGTGGGGGCGCAAAGCCTGGAAAGTGGCGCGGGTATTTATGTTCTTGATGTTTGCCTGGGGATTATATCTTTCTGTTACCGGCAATTTTGCCGGTACAACGTGGTTAGTTTGGGGTGGAGTTAGCCTTTTAATGGGACCCCGACATCCCCCTCCTTTAAATGATGTGACATTGCTCGATTCTAAACGCAAGGTATTGGGTTGGATTGTTGTCATTATTTTCTTCCTGATCCTGGTCCCGATACCCTTGGTTACGGTTACTTTGTGAAAACATTCGAGGCAAAATAACCCCGGCTTTGGCATACGCCGGGCGTGATTTCAATAACCAGGTTTATAAGATAACCCAAGTTGTTGCTAGACGAATTTAGAGAGCTTGGACACGGTCAACATAGATGTGACGGATTTTTCTGTTTTTTATCCGTGAAATCCGTGTTCGTCCGTGTCCCATAAAGATTTTTGGCCTATAGGGCAACTTGGACTAAGATAGCTGAAATTTTGGACTGGGAGCATATCAGTATGGCAAAAAAACTCGGACATCCAACCTGGGAGGCGATTAATCAAGAGGATTCTTCTGCTGTGGCCATGCGATCTGTAGCAGCGGCTTTGTGCGGGGAATTTATTAACGTCTGGAATATTGATAAACTCCAAGAGAGTGCATTACGCCTGGTTGCACTTGGCGGGAAGAAGGCCATGCTCAGCACAGTCGAACGTTTTGTCAGTGGAAACGCGGCTGATCCTAAATGGTCGCGTAAATTGCGAACTGAGCATTTAGCTCGTTGGGCAGTTACGCTTTATGAATCGGCATGGGATAAGGTCGGTGGTTTATGGGATGCGATTATCATTGGTGCGCCCAATGGAGGTGTGGCGCATTTGGCAACTGCATTGGGCGTGCCATTTCTTTCACAAAGCTTTTCAACCAGCTTCCAAGATGCTACTTCTGTTGACGATGTAGAGGCTTACTATGCCAATGGATCTGAATTTGTACGTGACATCCTACATCGTAACCACGATCTGGCTGTAGTTAATCATTATGACCCGCTCCATGACCGCTTTTCGCTCAAGAATGTTAACCATGTTCGTTATAAACTGTTAGAACTTCCTGATGTTTATGAAGCATTTATCTATCAGAATTTGCGACCTGGAGGCACTATCTTTTTTACTGACTGTCGTTATGCCTGGCCGATGTATTTTATTGATGAACGACATTGGTTTCAGGTGGGTGGTTTAGGAGGTGTACCATCGTGGAATTTCATCCAGGGGAACCATCCCGAAATTGCTGCGCTTCAACAAACCTCAGGGATGGAACCCATAGGAAATTGGGGATTACAGGGACATCAAGCTTATGAAATGCCAGAATCTGAGTGGGGAACTCTTCCTCCTTTGCATCAACGGCTGCACCTTTTTGCACGGGAGAATGCGTATAACTTTGTGCCGGTTGAAGGCCCACATCCGGAGTACTTTTCCTACCTGGCGTTCCGGTTGTGGCGGAGACTTTTTAAACAAGCGCATGTAGAGCCGCAAGGGGTGTATGTAGAAACTTTTACTCAGGTAGCGCCCGCAGCAGTACGTAAGGCCGCATTGCTTCCTCTCTGGCTTCCTCGAAATTGTATCTCGAGCCTTGAGTATCTTAAGCGCGTGCGTCGAGATTTTGGCCAAATCCCTGAGTTAAAGGACGCTCCTGTTTTTTGGCTGCCATTGCCACAGTTTGTGGAAACCTTTGATACAGTTTCCTGGGAGGCATGGATGGAAGCATTGGCGGGACTGGATGTCCGGCCATTGGGAATGCGTCCGCATTTCTACCCCACTGATCCTTTAGCTTTATGTGCGACCCGGCAGGAACTCGAAACATGGGTAGATATACATCCATGCCCGGTGGCTGAAACTGCCACGGTGGATATGTTGCTTGAAGAGATACGCGCATTACGGCGACAGAGGGTGTAAGGTTAAACCCTGACAGATTTATTATGCTGTTGGGAGGAAGGGTTCAAGTTAGCTTTACACTTTATGCCCTATCAAGGGTAAAAGTGTAGGGGTAAAAAGCAAGGTTTCTGAACTTTGTCCTGTAGGGACGATGAATATACCTCAAGTAAGTGTGGAGTGAGGTTTTGTAATGTCTTTTGGAAATTTGTCAGGGTTACCTCTTTGTATTGGTATTGATGCCAGCCGCGCCGTGAGTCAGTCCCCTACCGGTACAGAAGGGTACTCTTATCATCTGACTCGCGCGTTATTGCCAGAATTATCATCACGTTATCGGGTATGTCTTTATACAAATCAGCCTTTGCACGATGCAGAATGGCAATCTTTTCCATGCGTTCCGGCACCTCATATACCTACACGGGGTGTCGGAATGCGTCTTATACCTTTTCCCCGTTTATGGACGCATCTCCGTCTTTCTTGGGAGATGATGCGCTATCCACCTGATTTACTTTTTGTGCCGGCGCACGTTTTGCCCCTGGCCCGCCCGCGACGTACCCTGGTAACTGTTCACGATGTAGGGTATCGTTATTTTCCAGAGGCACATCCCTGGCGGCAGCGGCTGTATCTGGATCTCAGTACTCGTTGGAATGTACAAGTTGCCACGCATATATTGGCAGACTCCCAGGCGACGAAAGACGCTATGGTGCAGGTATATGGCACACCTGCCGCTAAAATTACGGTAGCCTATCCTGGCTATGACAGTGACCTCGTGCCCGTGCGTGAACCTGAGGTGTTGGCAGCCGCGCGCGCGCGATATGGCATCCCCGCAAACCGCGATTATGTGTGCTATATCGGGCGTATCCAGCCGCGCAAAAATCTGGCGCGTTTAGTAACAGCGTTTGCGCGCCTTTTATCTGATTTCCCCGACTTAACGTTGGTGTTGGCCGGGCCAACGGGTTGGCTTGCCGATCCTATCCACACGCAGGTGCAACATCTGAACCTTGAGAATCGTGTGCTGTTCCCCGGCTATATTGCTGAGGCTGACAAAGCAGCCCTCATCTCTGGTGCGCGTGTTTTTGTTTATCCTTCGCTTTATGAAGGGTTTGGTTTCCCGGTCCTGGAAGCACAGGCGTGCCAGGTTCCTCTGCTGGCAAGTTCCTCCTCCAGTTTGCCGGAAGTTGTAGGGACGGGGGGGCTGTTGGTCGACCCATTGGATGAAGATGCCATCGCTGCCGGGTTACGGAGGTTACTCTCCGATGAAAATTTGCGTCAGACGTTAATAGCTCATGGAATAGAAAATCTGCGGCGCTTTGCCTGGGATAAGACTGCCCGTATAGTTACCGGTTTGATCAATAAACTCGTGAAGGAGTATTCATAAGCGAGGCGCATCGTTACTGGATGGAAATTTAACCGCAGATGAACGCAGATTGTAACTACTCAGCCTCCTCGTGCTAGAGACGAGTTGCTAAAATTAAGGACTTGACGATAATGTTGCTATGACACGCTTTGTGATGCC
>JAFGFI010000135.1 GCA_016931185.1 Anaerolineae bacterium | reverse complement strand
ATGCTAGGTTCTCCGTATTTAAGTGTACACCTGTATGCTACTAAGTTTATCGCAGATTACGTAATTTGCACATCTGCCAAAACAAACTTTGACACTGTCAGGATTTTTGATTATACTCCCTACCCTATAAAATCAAACATTGACTTAATTCCATGTTAATGTATGCTAGAGTCTGAGTAATAAAAACACGGCTACTTCTAACCCAAAATATCCTTAACACTTTTATATAGAACAATTTATGATTACTCAATTTCCTCATTCCCAGTTTCTTATATTTTAAGGAGGACGCAATGGTTCAGCAAATATCAGCTAAGAATGAAACGAGTTCTCAATCCCCAACGTTGCTCAATAAGGGCGCGCCCCCAACCATTGAGCGGACCGCATCACCTACACCGGCCGCGACTCAAGAGTTAGACCGCGTGCGGGAGATTATCTTAGGACCGGACCACGTGCACCAACGGTTGCAAGGCGCAGAGGTTGACCGGTTACGGCAGGTAATCTTCGGGGCGCAGATGGAAGAATATGATCGGCGTTTCTCAGATCTGCGACGTGAAATGGAGCGGATGTTAACCGACCTGCGCCTGGCACAGGATACCATCAGTGAATTCGAGAAAACGCAAACCAAGCGGGTCGAGAACATAGAGCGCGAAATGCGCCGGGCTAATGATGAACTCCGCCGTGAGCTTGATCGCTTGAGTGCGCGTGAAAGTATGGTACAACAGCTTCTAACCCGCGCGCAACAACAGGAACTTTCCAGTCGAGGACTTTCAGAACAAATCAACGAGCTGCGCAATATGCACACACAACACGAGCGAGAAGTCAATTCATTCAAAGCCACCGTCACCGAACACCGTGAACAACAAGAACGTAAAGTCGACGCGCTCAAACATGAAGTCCGCCAGGCTGAAGACGATCTACGGGCCGAACTGCGGCGCGTCACCGACCGGCTGGGCGATCAAAAAACCGACCGCAAAGCCCTCGCCGCGATGCTAATGGAAGTTGCTACACGGTTAGAGACGGGACGCAGTGTTACAGGACTATTGGAGGAATTAACTATCGCCGCGCCGGAATAAGGTATCTATGGTCTTCAATCCATCTAAATCAGGACAACGCAAAGAAAGCATCGAGCTTGAGGAATTGCGTAATGTCATTCTTAAGCCCGATGCACTCGTAGATAAGATTAGCCCGGTCATCGCAGAAGTTCTTGAAGAACAGATCAAAGACTCTGGTGATGAAATCGCGCAAGCCATCGCGCCAATCATTGGGGAAGCTATCCGCCGCCAAGTCTACCATGCCCGCGAAGATATCATTGATGCGCTCGCGCCTGTCATTGGACAGACCATTAACAAAGCAGTCAGCGAGGCATTACAAAATCTGGCGCGAGCTGTGGATCAGCGCATCCGCGATAGTCTAGTTTCTCAAACTCCCATACGACGGTTACAGACGCGGTTAAGTGGCGTTTCGGAGGCTGAGTATGCGCTGCGCTCTTCACTACCCTTTGCGATTCACGAAATCTTCCTCATCCATCGCGAGTCAGGGTTACTCATTCATCATCTGACCAGCGACGCTGAGACACCTCCTGATCGTGATCTTGTCAGTGGGATGTTAACCGCTATCCGTGATTTTGCCCGCGAGGCGTTTGGCCGCGGTGAAAACGGCGAACTTGGCGCCATTGTATATGAGTCCCAGAATATTTTACTGGAAGTCGAAGGGGCCGCTTACCTGGCGATTGTCATTGATGGCGTGGAGCCTGCCGACTTTCGCGAGCAAATGCGTGAAGCATTAACGACTATCCAAGAAAGGCATTACGCCAGTTTAAAAGCCTACGATGGCACAGATGACCAACTGATTAGGACGGCGCAACGTACACTATCCAGGCTATTTACTCCTGAGATATCCAACACAAAAAAACCTTTATCAGTTTCACAACGCATTATTCTATCTTTGCTCATCTTGACAGTTTTATTGCCTCCTCTACTCGGCTGTAGTTGGTGGATATGGCACGTAGAACAACGGATTATGAAACTATCGTCTATTACTCCCATGCCTACACCGACAGCAACCTTTACGTCCATGCCCACCCTCACCCCCACACACACCGCTACTCCCACCGCGACTTCTACGTCCACGCCGACCAGTACGCCGACCCATACACCTACGCCGACCCACACCTCTACTGCGACGCCGACCTCCACATCCACACCTACCCCTACGCCTACCTATACCGCCACTCCCACTCCCACCCTGTCACCTTACGCTGGCGTCATGGTCGGCAATGTTTATTTGCGTGATGATCCCGATGGAAAAAAAACCAGTATGGTTGCCAATCTTGGTGATCAGGTCGAAGTTTTAGCACAGTATGGGGAATGGTACAATGTGCGCGTGACCTCGATCCAGGAAAATGATGTACAGGCTGTAGGGTGGGTACATAAACAATGGCTCACGTTAATTAAACCTGTATCTATAGATCTTATTACCCCTACGGTCAACCCATAATGAACACTTTCTCATCACCTGTATTACAGGCATTAAAAACAGCCTATGCTTTCTTCGATACACACCATCAACTTGTAGAACACGATACTCTGTTCGCGACATGGCTAGCAGAAAATCCCGATGACTTAGTGGGTATACATTTATTGGATGTATTGCCAGAATTCTTCGGACAGGAAACTGAACTGGCGCGTGTGTGTCAGGGGGAAATCCCTTATGTGCGTCTGGAGCATATCAATCATACTACCGTAAGCGGGGAATTGCGCTATTTTACACTGACTGCGATAGCCTGGGATAAGGATGAACAACTCACTTTAGCTGTCCTTGTCACTGATGCCACAGAACAAGGCACATACCTACAAGAGCTAATGCAAAATCGTAATGAACTGCGCTTGCTGCGAGACCGCCTTTCACGGCTTAATGCACAACTGGAATTTATGCTTAATCACTACCTGCCACCAGAAGTGGCAGAAGCGTTAGTCAAAGGAGAATTGCGCCCCGAACTAGGGGGCGAGCTGCGATATATCACCATCTTATTTGCCGATGTCAGAAACTTCACCTCCCTAGCCGAAACGCTCTCGCCAGAACACACGGTGGCGCTACTCAACGATCATATAGAAGTTGCTGTGGCGGCCATTCACCAAGAAGGGGGGACCGTCAACCAGTTCCAGGGGGATAATATTATGGCAATTTTCAATGCCCCACAGGATCAATCCGATCACACAACTCAAGCCATCAAAGCCGGGATTGCTATGCAACGCGCATTACTTACACATCAAACATACTACCCACCAGAAGCCCCAAAACTCCATTTCGGGATCGGAATTAATACAGGTCCAGCCATTGTAGGGAATGTGGGAGCACGTTGGCGTTATACATACACAGCCATTGGCGATACCGTCAACCTGGCCTCGCGCATCACGGCCGTTACTCCCGCCCCCCAAATCTGGATCAGTCAAGCCGTTTATGAAGCTCTTGATGCTGACCATCTCAATAGCACTATCGAAATTCACCCCTTACCGGCAATGCAATTCAAGGGAAAAAGTCAACCCACAACGCTATTTCGTGTTAGGTTTGATTTTTAGGACATCTTATACTGAAGAGGATACCATGCTCACATTGCAAAAGAAAATATGTTTACTAGGAGATTTTGCGGTTGGAAAAACCAGTTTAGTGCGCAGGTTTATCTACAATCGATTTGACGATAAATATATCAGTACCATCGGAGTTAAAGTCAGTCGCAAAACCGTAGCCATCCCCCGCGCGAATGATATTGTTAACCTCACCATTATGCTCTGGGATCTGGCCGGCAGCGAGGAATTTAGCCATATGCGAGCCAGCTATTTACGGGGCGCAGCCGGTGCAGTCCTGGTATGTGATATGACACGCGCGGAAACACTTGAAAACCTACAAGTCTATATTGATGATCTGGTACAGCTTACCCCCAACGCACATTTTGTACTTGCGGCAAACAAAAACGATCTACTCGCCCAGCATCAAGTATCCCCACATGAAATCGAGCAATTCGCAAAAAAATACAATATCTCATATCGTCTGACCAGCGCTAAAACGGGAGAGGAAGTAGACACACTCTTCCGGTATATGGGAAATATGTTGGTGAAGTAAATCCAGGGAGTTACTATGGAACCAGCCATTATGCAAGCTATCCTACAAGATCGAAAAATCGCCTATATGATCACCAACCGTGATCTAAATATCCTTACTATTGAAGGAGCCGTCCATATCTTATCGGAAACAGAACAAGCGGGACATGGACGCCATATCCTCCAAATCGTTCCAGAGCTTATTGGTGGTGAAAAAGTCCTGAGTGAAATTTTGAACGGCGAACTCCCTCGCTTTGAATTAGCCTGGGTTAATCGAGAAACGACAGATGGCAGTACAATCTACCTAAATCTTGTAGATTTACCCTATCGAGATGCCCAAGGCACAATTCAGGGACTGCTTCACATTGTCGAAGAACTCTCCAACGCAGGTGAGGTTGAACAACAACTGGCACAACAGCGTAATGAGTTACGTCTCCTTAAACACCAGTTAACTCAGCAAAACCTTGCACTTGCCGCCATAAACACTGAGCTGGAACAACTCGACGATATTAAATCTCAGTTTATCGCCATTGCAGCCCATGAACTCCGTTCCCCACTCACAACTATCAAAGTTTACGCTAACCTACTCTTGACCAATAAGCAGGAACCCTTAACCGACAAACAACGCGCTCGCCTGGAACTAGTATTACAAAGCGTAGATAACCTGGTCGCACTGATTGAGGATCTGTTAGACGTCACCCGTATGGAAATGGGGCATATTGAGTTGAATATGCAACCCACAAATATCGCAGATTTAGCTCAAAATGTGGTAAATGAATTTACATCACGGTTTAGGGCAAAGAGACAAAAATTCACCCAAGACATTCCCCTCGACTTACCCCCGGTACTGTGTGATCAAAAGCGTACAATGCAAATCCTGGTCAACTTGCTCAGCAATGCCCACAAATACACACTCGAAAATGGGGCGATCACATTGAGCATTACCCCCTTGATAGAAAGTGGTTTTGTAAAAATCTCAATTATGGATACCGGAGTGGGAATTTCCGCAGAGGATCAACTACGACTTTTCCGGCGCTTTTTCCGGGCGAAAAGTTCTGTACTTACCAAAGTCAGTGGTACAGGGCTGGGGTTACATATTTCGCAGGGGCTAGTTGAACTTCATGGAGGGAAAATCTGGTTTGAAAGCGAATTAGACAAAGGTAGTATCTTCCACATCACACTGCCAATAGTTATGTAGAAAGCAACAGATTATCTATCCATTGGGTTAAAAGAAGGAGCAGGCGTTGCCCCTTGCTCAACATCTACGCGTGCAAACATCCCTCCCCCCAACAATAACACTGCCCCAAACCATTGCGCGAGGGTAAGACGATCTCCTAAAAAGATAAAGGCCAGGCCCAGGCTCAATGCCAACTCAGTGAGGCCAATGATCGCCGTTTGTACTCCACCCAATTGCTCCAGACTGAGAAACATTGCCAACCGCGAGAGCGCCGTCGTTAACCCTAGGGCAATAATGGCCCCCCATCCACCCGTCGAAATGGGGACAATGGGTATACCCACAATCACGCGCGCAAGGGCAACCGTGATGGCCATCCCAGTGATAATGTATAGTGTTCCTGAACGGGCAGGAACATCCGCTAAGACCCATTGCCCCATAACCAGATACCAACCATACATTGCGGCGGAGGCTACCATTAACATCGCGCCCAAAAAATCCATCATGCTGGACATCTGACTGGGGGAAGTAACCAATATAGCGCCTAACATAGAAAGAGAGAGTCGAAACAATGTAAACCGATGGATTGTCTGACCAGAGGCAGCGAGAAAGAGGACCACCCATACCGGATATAGTGCGTTCAACAAAGACGCGCGCGAGGCATCCAGCCGTCCCAAGCCACTGTAATAAAACAAGGATCCCAGACCGTTGATCACCCCAACCAGCACACATCCCAAAATATGCTGCCAACGGATGAACAACATCTTACGCCAAAACGTTGCGTAAATCCCCCACAGAAATATAGCCGCTACCAAAGTACGCAACGCGGCCAGGGTCAACGGGTCGACCTGCGCCCGGTAAGCAAGTTTCCCCAAAATCGGCGCCCATCCCAATAGAAAAGCAGCTATCAAACCACTGGTGATGCCTGATACACTGTGCCGTCTGGAAATGGCGTGTTTGTTTCGCGTATCAGTGGCCTTCCCAGTCAATTCGCTTTTCACACTCACCCCTTACTCGTAGATTTACCAATTCGTTATATACTATGCACCTATGACACAGCAACAAAAACGTATCTTGCTTGCCTGGGTATTGCTAGATATCGCCGTTATCGTATGGCTTGGCAGTTTCATTGCCCGGAGTGTACTCACACCTACGACAGAAACCATCAAGCCCTTCCTGGGATACACTCCCCCTACTCCATGTGAGCAAGTCATCCTTGATACACTCCCGGCAACAGCACACCCAGTTATTAATTGGGCTACACAAGCACTCCATATCCGGCTTGAGATCACCTACCGCGCCTCCACACCCCCACTAGAAAGCACACAAATGTTATGGACCATGCTGGACAGTCTGAACCCCGTCGTTACTATGGGGTGTACGCTTCCCCCAAGTCTGACTCTTACCCTGGTGACACATGGAGAAACCCAAACCATCCAACACATCGTCCGTTTACCAGGAGATCAAGTCATGGCTTGGATACAAGGGAACTTGACCGAGGACACACTTACCGCACAAGCCATTTATCGCCAGTTTGACGACAGCGTCAAACGACAACCCCTGTCCACATTGCATGGTCCACGTTAATGTTAACTATAAACAGTTCAATAACAGAGCGGGCTCATTGGTGATGATTGCATCCACTCCCCATTCGGCCAGTTGTCGCGCCTGGTCAGGATCATCCACCGTCCATACTGCTACCCGCAATCCACGGCGATGTGCCCGGCGAATCCCTGCTTCAGTAACTAACTCCTTAGCGGGATGTAAAGCCTCGTAAGGTGTAAAAGGACGCAATAACAGAGTTCTTAGCTGTGTTCCATAAAGTAATCCACAAGGAATTTCTGGAGCTAACTGCCGGGAACGATAGAGCGCGTAAGGTTTGAAAGATGAAAACCAAACCCGTTTTTGCATTCCGGTCCGTCGCACAACCCCGACCACTGCTTCTTCTAAACCCTTTGCCCGCGAAGTAGGAGCCTTCAACTCAATATTGATCAGGAGCTTATCTCCTATATCCATTAAAACCTCTTCTAAGGTAGGAATCCGCTCTCCTATGAACGCGGGGGAAAAAGAAGTTCCGGCATCCAGGGCCTTCAACTGGGCCAATGAGAATTCAGCTACAAATCCAGTGCCGTTCGTCGTCGCATCCACTGTTGCATCATGAATCACCACCGGCACACCGTCTACCGAGAGTTGCACATCTAATTCAATGCCGTCTGCACCGACTTCAAATGCCTTATGAAAGGCCGCCAGTGTGTTTTGTGGGGCCATGTGGCTGGCCCCCCGATGCCCTAAAATCAAAGGACGCTGTGGATGCAGACGTCCGTTTCCATACCACCAATCTTCTGGGAAATCAGCCATTTTTATCATAACTCCACAAAATAAGATTCTGCCGCACGGTCAATCAATTCTTGACTTAGCGTCGGACGCACATTGAGGTAATTCGCAATATCAATGATTTGATCCAAAATATCCCGGGCATGACAAGAACGCGGAAGACGCCGAGGCTTGATATAGTGCTCTTGGATTAAGTACGCCAATGAGGCATCTGCAACGGGAATGTTCTTACCTTCTGCCACACGTTTGAAGATTTCCGCATATTCTTTCCAATTGGGATTATTCACCTCAATCTTGTGGCGAATGCGGCGCAAAAATGCCTCATCTACCAGATCTTTCGGCTCCAGATTCGTAGAGAACACAATCAACACCTCAAAGGGAATCTCAAACTTGCGTCCAGTATGCAACGTTAAAAAGTCAATGCGTTTTTCTAACGGCACAATCCACCGGTTCAACAAATCCCGCGGGCGCACTTGCTGGCGGCCAAAGTCATCAATGAGAAAAATACCGCCATTGGCCTTCATTTGAAAGGGCGCTTCATAATACTTGTTATGCGTATCATAAACAAGATCTAATCCTTCCATTGTCAACTCTCCACCCACAATAATAAACGGGCGGCGGCAACGCACCCAGCGCGCATCCAAACCACGCTGCGGTTCCTGGTCAAGCGGTTTATGACTTACCTCATCAAAAACCTTAATAATCTGCCCTTCCACCTCTACCGCGTAAGGAATATACATATCGCCTTCCATCAAGAGCGTGCCAATAGCTTCAGCAATGGAAGTCTTTCCGTTCCCCGGGGGGCCAAAGAGAAAAATAGAACGACCTGAGTTGATAGCCGGGCCAATCTGCTCAAAAGTACGCTCATTCAGCACCAGGTGAGCCAAAGCCTTTCGTAACTGTCGCTGATGTATCACTACATCCTTTAAGCCCTGCAAGCGAATTGAGTGGATATAGTCATTTAATGTCACAGGCGCGGGACCGGCATACTGCGTGCGTTCCAATGCATCACGAGCCATAGTGCGTCCCTTCTGTGTCAATATATACTCATACGTCGCTTCAGAAAACCCTCCACGGCTAGCGGCTCCACTTACCTCACACAATTGCTCACGTTTAATAAAATCTAACACCTGGCTGACAACATTAGGGAATGGCAAAGCCATACGTTTAGAAAGCTCAACTCCGGTCAGATTACTGCCAAAATAAAGGGTTTTCAATGCGAGATCAATCAATAAACCGGTATTCAACCTGCTCTCTTCTAAAGAACGTAACGCTGTTGGTGCAAATCCCTCACTAATAATCCCGAGCCTTTCAGATTTAGCCTGACGTTCAGACATCATTCCTCCTCTTGATAAGACATAATTTCTATATCATTGCCAGCACTTTGCCCCCATACCTCTGGGAAATAGATCTCCTTTACCACCGCCGGTAAAACACGATAGGTTCCAGATACAGCGGCTCGCAACTGGTAACGCACCTGATAAATCCCGGCATCAATTGCCTCTGCCAGGAAAATCGCGCGCTCATCGCGTAATTCCTGCCGTTCAAAGGGATTACGCCACCATTTTGTCTGCCCTTCTATTAGCGTACCACTGCCAAATGATGATACATCCATCCCGGCATCTTGAGACAGCAACGGATCAATGGGTTCCATCCCTGCCGGGTAGGGATCTTCTAACAATACAAAGTACCGCATTTCGGGTAAGGTCAAAGTAAGGCGCACCTCGACCTTATCACCCGGTCGAATTTCAGTAGGCGGTACACACGTATCCAAATTGTATTCCATTATCTTTATAGGGACTTCTTCAACAATCGTAGATTGTGTGTCATCCAGTGGTAATACGTCATTAGACGTCACACCATCAGACGGCACACAATATTCTCGCTCAACCGTTATCCCTCGACTTTCTGTTTGCGCCTGATCCACAGGTAAAGCTAATTCCAAATGTGCTGCATAGTAAAGCTGCCCAGCACCGGTATCCCGTGAAATTTCAAGCACATTCACCTGATCGCGGAGCAAACGTTCCGCTCCGACATGAAGCTCAACAGTTTCATCCGCGTTAACTCCCCCCTCTGCCATCACGGCACCATTGAAAGCAATACCCCAACTATACTCTCCACTTAACTCACCACTGACCTGGAGATAATCCGATAGTGCCACGATCGCCCAGGCCGTCTCATAAGGAGTCTCCCATTGATCGCCCTGACGCGCCACCAACAACCACCTGACGGCTTGCGACACCAATGGGTCACTCGATGCAAACTTCACCAATGCATCCAGTGCAATAGCCGTGGCGCGGGTGTCCGTATTCCAATAGCGCACATCGGTGTCCTCCCAATGCGCACCGGTAGCGGTAAGGGCAGCCTCCGCTCGCAATACCTCTAACAATGTCGTCACCCTGGCATCGGTGGCATTCAAGCGCCCCATTGCCAATACCAGATACGCTTGTCCCGTTATTCCCAAATCCTCGTACGCGCCATAAAGCACACGCACCGCATTCGCAGGAGGTTCAATCTCAGCCTCTGCCAACACATAGAGCGCAAAGGCATAATGCGAATACAGATCTTCTTCTTCCAAAGCCAATGTGAGTTTTTCACTTATATATGCCAATCCCTGTTCAAGCGCAGCCTCACGAATCGTAAAGCCGGCGCGCTGTGCGTGTGTCAGGCCCAATACCGCGTATGAAGTGAGATGCATATTACTGCGATCTTGCCACCAGCCCCAGCCCCCGTCCGTATTCTGACGGCTATACAAACGATCCAATGCATCCAACACCAATGTCTCTAATTGAGCTTTTAAGTCTGCAACGTCATCCGCGCTCGATGAATCGGACGCGGACATCTGTAGCAGCTCATACATCAGAATATTCGGCAGGAAACGACTAACCAGTACATCGGTTGTCTCGTAAGATAACCGTTCCAATGCCGCCAGACTGTCCAACATCGTCGCAACCAGGGATGGTTCCAGGCGCACTTTCAACGTACTGGCATCATCGGCCTCTGAAGGCACAACGATAGCCTCCAGACGACTGCCAGCCTCATCCAGGACCCCGGCTGTCCCTACGACATCGGGAGCCAGGTAACGATAGATCGGGATACCGGGCACCCCTCCCATTACAACCCGTACCGCATCTTCATACACACCACTTTGAGCTACCACCGTAAGCATCGCCCTATCCGCACCGGTAGGAGCAACTATAACCGGCCAGGAAATGCGCGCTCGTCCCCTGGGGGGCAGTGCGACAGATTGCTCACTCGCGCCATCAATCACCACGCCTTCCACTTGTAAGGCAATATTCACAGCCAATTCATCATCAGTATTATTGTGAACGACAGCCGCTATATCCACACGATCCCCAATCACCAAGAAACGAGGGGTTACCGGACGTACCAGCAAGGGTTTACTTACTACCAGTTCAGCTTGTGCTTCACCCACCTTTGTATCTTCTGTGACGGCACGCGCCTCTACTACCCACGTCGTACTGGAATCCGGCAACGTGAAGGGAACTTGAAGCTCACCCGAAGCTCCAGTCCGCAAATGCGCCTCCCACAAAGCTGTATCAGGGAACTCCTCGCGCACATCTATTTCGGCAGATACTCCTCCGCCACCACCAAGCCCGCCCAGGGTCAGTTCAGACACCATCCGGTCAGCATCAGCACGTAGTTGATCCAACGTCTGTGCCACACGGTTAAAGAGTATCGTGACAGCATTACCCCCGATAACGCTCAAAGGTTGCTCGCCATAAAAGGCATCTAATATAGGAGGAACATTAGAGGCACGCAGTGAGAATATCGCCTTATCCACCAACGAAAGCCCCACTTCTGCGTCAACCGGCTCGCCCTGCGCATCCGTAGTCCGCACCGTGAGCGCTATCTCATCCCCAGGGGCATAGGCTTCAGTCCGATCAAATGCCACATCCGAAGGGCCTATAAGTTCAACTTTTAGCGATTGCTCCACCGGCTCAACATTGAGGGAAACATAGCCGATACGCACATCAGGGACAGACGACTCAGCACCTGACGCCTTAAACAGCACGAATGAGACGTAGACATTCGGCACATAGGCCTTAGCAATTGGAATTTCAATTAGCGGGTTTGGCTCGGAAAAAGTTTCCAGACGTACATCTATAATCCCACCCCGCTCTACTGTGATCAGGGCTTGATAAGTATCGGTAAAGGGCGTGGGCAACAAAATCTGCGCCACATCCCCTACCCGATAACTTTGAGCATTAGCTATGGGTATCACTTTCCCTTCTTCCTGTTGCCACATCGCTGCCCCTGGCCCACTGACCGCTAACGGCACTTCAGAGCGAACGGGAAAACCCTGATCGTCTTCAGTCTCTGCAATCAATACATACGAACCACTTTCCGCCGGACGAAATTCCGCCCCCCCCTTACCATCGCCATCTGTTGTAAAACGCTGCGTCGAAATGACGGTATCGGTAAATGTCCAAGTGGGCGCCCCAAAAGGCTCTACGGGCGAACGATACGTCCAGGTACGCCGCGCCAGGGCTACTTCAAGCGTTTGATTCGCTACAGACTGTCCATTCCAATCCCACGCCGTCACATCCACCGTCAAGAGTTGTTTGACCGGAACCACCCATTGCTGTGGTTGGACACTCAGATAGAATTTTGAACTATGTACTGTAACCGCGCCCTTTCCTATCACGGGGAAGCCACTTTCGTCCATCAATGTAGCTTCAACCGTCCAACGCTGTGGAGCAGGGCCAGACTCCGATGCATCTACTAATGGCTGAAGCTGCGTAGGAACTTCGATGAAAACACGCCCTTCGGCATCTGTTACAGCCTCCCCTTCTGCCACAATCTCAGGTTCCTGCCACCATGTACCCACATCATAAACAGTATGGCCATTAACAAGATCGGCTGGACTATAGTATTCTGCCCGTATCTTCCAATTAACCGAAGCATCACTGACTGGGCCACCGAAGAAATAGGTCGCCGCCACCTGAATTTGTAAATCTTCGCCCTGCAAAATCTCATCAAATGCCGGAATCACTTTCACCTCAAATTCCGGTTTACGATAGGCAGCGACTGTAAAGTTAAGGGACCACTCGCTAAACTCAACATTGGGAATCTTAGCCTGCAAAGTATACTCGCCCGTCAATACATCTTCGGCAAGATGCAGCATGCCATCAAAGGTTCCCATCTCTGAGAGCGTCACCGTTGTCGAATACACCTCTTCCCACATCGCATCCCGCACACTGATGAGTAATGGCAAATCACTAGGCGGCAGCGCGTAACGCGCATCGTCCGCTTCCCGCATAATTCCCCGGAATAAAACCGTCTGTCCGGGGCGATAGATAGGACGATCGGTATGCAAGAAAACAGTATAGGGAATAAACGGTCCTGTATTCTGAATAATGTCAAAGGCCCACGGATTCGCGTCCCCCATCCAGGTTGTCAATGCCACTCCAAAGCCAGGAGTACCCGGTTCCCCGATAACGGCAGCCACCCGTGACCACAGTTCCTCACGCGGTGGAATCGGGATTTGCGCCAAACCGTAATCATTCGTGGTTCCCGCAGCAATTAACAACCCCTCTTCATCGATCAAACGTACTTCTGTGCGGCTGACAGGTACACCGCTGTGCAGATCTGTTGCCCAAACAAGGGCTTCATCGCGCGCCAATTTCAAAGTCACGTGCCAGTCAATCACCGCAATCAGCACGTCATTGCGCCATCCACGTGACTCTGCGGCATCCCATTCTAACTTATAATAGCCAGTCTCTAAAGTCCCGCCACGGCGCGCCAAATCCACCGGGATAACTTCGGCTACATTTGCCGCAGGCTGAAAGGTCTCACGCCACTCGCGCACGGTAGTACCTGTTGTCTGCCACCCCCGGATAAAATTCGCCTCATTCAAAGCAGAAAGTGTAAAGGAAGCCTGTCTTAAATTACGCACCAAGAAATAGAAACGCGCTGGTTCCACTGCATCCAGTGTCACTGCCTCCAACATCGTCGCCGAACCGATGAAGGGGTCAAGATCCCCGGTTGTAAAACAAACCGCGTCCGGCTCTGAGAGCAAATTGCCGTACTGATCCGCAACGCCCGGCAGTAAAGAAACACAATATTCTGTACGCGGGTCCTTCTCCCATGAGAGATGGTAAACATTCGTCTCAGTCTCAAAATATTTATAGATTTTTTCGTCGGATACCGGAGGATCGATAATCACATACGCTTCTAGTGTCGCGGGATCAATCTTCCCCGCAAATGAGATACGCACCGGTTCGTGGACGAGCACATTCTTTGCCCCATCTCCTGGGGATATAGTAACGACACTAGGGTAAGGCACTGTCGTAAACGTCCATGAGCCTGGATTCTGCAACGGCGCACTGGTCACCGCGCGCGCGCGTTCTCCTACATTCACCGTGTAACGTGTTGCCAAAGTAAAGGGCTGCGTGGGTGTAAATACCATCGTTGCCCCGCCGTTTTCCCACGTAATACTTCCCGGAATGACCCCCCCACTCTCCGCCACGACGTTAAAAACACTACCAGTAATCCCCTCATCCATCGGGGTGTTAAATGCAATTCGCACCCCTGCATCTAGCGGAATGTTCTTCGCGTCATTCCCAGGAGTATAATCTAACATAAAGGGAAGCGCGGTTGTGTATGTCCAGACCAAGGAAGACTTCAACTCGGCGCCATCCACACTGGTCATCCCCGATTCAAGCATGGCCTGATAGGTTTGCCCTGCCCCCCAACCATAGAGCGGGTCAAAACGATAGAGAGATGTATTCACCCACTTGCCCTGGCCTAAGACAGGGGGTTCAAATGTCAAGGGCAGGCGAGGGCACGTCACCCCATTCCCTGAAGCATCCTCCGCCTTTGCCCCCGCGCAATTGACCGGTACCACCGCGCGGTTGAAGGCTACAAGTACCGGCGCATCTGCGCGCAAGTCCAATGCCGCAGGGGCAGGGCTTACCCGCGCCACTACTAAATCCGAGATAGTAGAGAAAGCAAACGCCAATTCATTGGACAAAGGAAGGCCATCCAAGGATAACGCATCCTGGCTCATAAAGACTTGATAACGAGTCGCCGAGGCCAATCCCTTGGGACGAAATGCTATTGTCGTCTCATCCAGCCAGGCAAACTCGCCGTTTAACTCCGGCATTACCCGCAGCGACTGCTTAACGCTCTCACGGTCCATAGGTTGATCAAACTTGAAGACAATGCTGGTATCAAGTGGCACTTCTTCACCGGCGCGAGGAGTATGTTCCAGAATGACCGGCGGATAAGGGCCTGCTGGCATCTCAGTCACCGGCGTCGGTACCGGTGTGTCTGTAGGTACTTCGGTCGGTGACTCCGTCGGAGATTCTGTCGGCGACGGGCCGGAGGGTAAGCCTGTACAGCCCGCAGCCAATAACAGAAAAAGAATGAGAAACGATTTCCAAATTTCTGAATAGGTACACGATTTTTCCATCAGCGCCTCCGGTGGACCTCGTTGAGTTATACAGTATTTCAAAACATTGAACGAAGTAACAAAGTTCCATGTACGATGATAGCACAGGGTAGATGGAAAGCAAGAAAATCTTTCTTTAAAAGATTGTTAACTTTTTCGATAGATTTAGCAAATATACTCATTCTTGCAGGACACAGCAACCTCACAGATAATCAACAAAAAGCGAGGGATTTTTCACTTGCGAGCATAGCCCACAAATAAAAAACTCCCCCGCCTCACCTCATATCACGCTGCAAATGCAAAATCCTCTACACCATACATAAGTTCCCGGTCGCGGCGGAATTGGCGCGTATAGAGGTCATAGTAATGCCCACGCGCGCGAATCAATTCGTGGTGCGATCCCATCTCTACAATTTGCCCCTTCTCGATGACCAGGATGCGATCAGCCCGCTTAATGGTAGAAAGCCGGTGTGCGATTACAAAGCTTGTGCGACCTTCCATCACCGCTTCCATTCCTCGTTGCAAACGCGCTTCGGTTAATGTATCCACCGAACTGGTTGCTTCATCTAGGATCAAGATATCGGGGTCTGCCAACACCGCGCGCGCAATGCTAATGAGTTGCTTCTGCCCCACAGAAAGCAATACCCCTGCCTCACCTACTTCCGCGTCATACCCTCCCTCCAATTCCATAATGAAGTCATGCGCGTGTGCTACCTGCGCGGCATTCTCAACCTCTGCATCGTTAGCATCCAGTTTACCATAACGAATGTTGTCCCGGATCGTCCCGGAAAACAGATGAGGGGTCTGCAATACCATGCCTACCCGCGATTGGATAGCATGTTGCGTCAACTCTGTATAATCCACCCCATCAATGCGGATCATGCCTTCGGAAGGTTCGTAAAAGCGGCAGATCAAGTTAACGATCGTGGATTTGCCACCGCCCGTCGGCCCCACAATAGCGATACGCTCTCCAGGCCGCACATGAAGGTTGAAGCCGGTTAAAACATCCTTCCCCTCTTCATAGCGGAAGCCCACATCCTCAAACGCAACCTCACCCTGGATAAAACCGGGATCACGCGCCCCTTCCCGATCTGTCACATCCGGCTGTGCATCAATCAAGGAAAAAACACGTTCCGCCGATGCCACCGAGCGCTGCATCTCCGCATAGATACGAGCCAGATCCTGGATAGGCCAAAGGATAAAAGTCAAGTAAGAGAGAAATGCCTGGATGCCCCCCATCGTCATGCCGCCGGTTTGGACTTGCGCGCCACCATACGCAACCACAGTGCCCACCCCCATCGCGCCAATGATTTGAATCAAAGGCAGAAAAAGTGCGGAGAGCCATGCGGCTCGATACGCCGCTTCATACATGTTGGAAGATTCGACTTCAAATTCTTCAAGATTTTTCGTTTCACGAACCAATGCTTTGACCACGCGTACTCCCGTGATGCTTTCGTTATAAAACCCCGTAATCTTTGAATTGAGTTTGCGCACTTCACGATATTGTACTAAGATGCGCTGCCGAAACCAAAAAGCAAGCCCGATCATCACCGGCACAATCGCCGCTACAATCAGGGCCAGACGACGGTTGATGAAAAACATAAAGGTCAGAGAGGTAATGATATTTGCCGAGCCCCACACCATATCCACCAGGCCCCAAGTCACCAACTCCGAGATCCGGCTAGCGTCAGAAGTCACCCGCGACATAATCCAACCCACCGGGGTTTTATCGAAGTATGAGAAAGAAAGCGATTGGAGATGATTAAAGAGCTTACGCCGTAAATCATACTGTACACGTTCCCCCAACACACCTGCCAGGAAAATGAAGCCAAAGACGTTTAGTGCCTGCAATACTGCCAACCCACCATAGGTCGTAAGCAGCCGCGTCAGGTGCGGATAATTCCCGGCCACAATCCCCTCATCTACAATTCGTTTGCTCAAGTATGTGAAATAGGAATCCATAACTGAGGTGATGGTAATCAACACCATAAAACCCAGCACCCAATGCCAGTAAGGCGCAACCTGCCGCAACATCCGCAACAACACGCGCCCGTTAAATTTCGTATTGAATTCTTCTTCTTCAAATTGGTAAGACATTGTTCCTCTATTCCCCCTGGAAGAAATGAGAAGTTAGAAATTAAAGATAAAAAAACAAGACAGCTATTTATCTTAACTCCTAACTCCTAATCCTTGATCGTTACCCCATTGCTAACGCATAAGCCAGCGCAGGTTTCTCTTCCTCATCCAACGCTGCTTCTCCTAATGCCACTTCCTCCGCGATTTCCTCCTCAATCCGCGATTGGATTTCGTAGATATCACGATATAAACCGGGCTGTTGAATCAAGTCGGCGTGCTGCCCTGATTGCACAACGTGGCCCTTGTCCAACACCAGGATCAAGTCTGCGGACATGACGGTCTGGATACGGTGCGCCACAATAAAGGTGGTACGTCCCGGCATTAACTTGTCCAATGCTTCTTGTATTAAGGCTTCCGTCTCGGTATCTACCGAAGAAGTTGCATCATCCAAAACCAGAATCCGTGGATCCTTGAGCAACGCGCGCGCGATTGCCACACGCTGTCGCTGTCCCCCAGAAAGTGTCACGCCTTTCTCCCCCACAACAGTATCATACCCTTCTGGGAAAGTGGTAATAATATCGTGGATGGCGGCAGCCTGCGCAGCCTCCTCAATCTCTTCCTGCGTTACTTCGCGCCCGACGCCATAAGCGATATTCTCACGGATACTACGCGAGAAGAGAAATGGCTCTTGCTCTACAATACCGATCTGGCGACGCAGTAAGGCCCGTGGATAGGCAGAAAGTTCCCGGCCATCCAACATAAGGCTGCCCTCCTGGTATTCATAAAAACGCAATAACAGGTTAATGATGCTGGTCTTGCCGGATCCTGTTGACCCAAGCAAAGCCACTACCTCACCAGGTTCGCACCTGAAATTGATGTTGTGTAATACCGAAACCGGTTCGCGCACAACTTCCACAGTTGCCTCTTTCCCTTTACCCTCATCCGACTTGTGTTCAAACAACACCTGTTCCGGTTCATAGGCAAAACTCACATCCTGAAACGCTATCGCGCCCCGAATCAAGGTATCCATCGCTACCGTGCCAGTCTCGATATCCTCGCGGTCTTGCTTAACAATATCCATCACCCGGTTATAGGACACCAGACCTGTCGATATCTGAACGATCAACCGGCCCAGGTTACGCATCGGCCACACAATCCACATCACCATCCCGGTTGAAGCCATGTACGTTCCCAATGAAATCTCACCCTTGATCGCCATCAACGCGCCCGTCGCCATTACCAGGATCATCTGTGCCGAACACATCACATCCGAAATCGGCCAATACAACGAGTGCATCACCAACAATTGCTTACCGCGCCGGTACTTCTCCCAATTCTCCCGTTCAAACTTGTCCATTTCATAAGATTGACGAGCAAAAGCACGTACAACCCGGACGCCCGAAAGATTTTCTTGTAATGTCGTCGAAAGCTGCGCCTCCTGATCCTGATAGCGTTCATAAGCCTTCGACACACGCCCGAAGAAAAAGTAAGACAACAGCACAATGAACGGTAGAATAATGATAGAGAGCAACCCCAGTTTCGTATTCATCCGTAACAACATCACAAAGTTCACGATAAACAAAGTCACAATCCGTCCAATACCGATCGCCTGATCTGCATAAAAACGCCGTAGCGTATCCACATCCGACGTTGCACGTTGAATTAACTCCCCCGTCTTGGCATAATCGTGGAATGAGAACGGCAATCGCTGAATATGATCATAGAGGTAATCCCGCAAACGCTGGATAACCCCCTCTGCGGTCTTCGCCGTCCACGTGCCGCGCAGGTAAGAAAACACTCCCTCTAGCGCCGCCAATCCCACAAAAGCCGCTCCGAGCCACGGCAACAGATCTAAACGGAGGCCCTCTTCCAAAACATCGTCAATGACATCACGCAAAAGCTGATAACTCCACGTGCGTGACAAGGCGCCAATGGTTATCGCGATCATCGCTCCAATATAAAACCATCGGAAGCCTTTCATCAACCGCCATAATCCTACCAGGCGACTGTCGGTCACCACATATTTCAAATCCACAGAGACTTCATTTGTACGTTTCACATCCACCTTCTGAACCATCATGCTCCTCAAATCGTGTATGAGTTCCCGAAAACCCAAGTTTTATAATATCCCATTTGGGAATGGCACGAGGCACTAAAACCGGGTTTACAGCAGCCGAGCCTCCAATCGAGGCGGCTGCGCCCACACTCGCACTATGCCATACATCATAGAGACGCAAAACGAGCGGGGTTCTGTCTTTCAAATGTGGGGTACTAATAAGACCCCCACTTCGACACTGTCGAAGCCCGCTCGCCGGAATGGTGCCGGTTTTCAACACCGGCGTATTCACCTGTACGCGCCTCCACCCACCACAATGCTGGCGGCCAGAGGAAACTATAATTCCGCGTCTATTATAAACAGGTGAACTATATCATCCCGGCGGCTTCGGGACAGCGATATTAACCACAACGTAGATAAACAATTTCAAACCCTTCATGCTCATATCCTTTTCAGTCATCAGAAAATCCTCCTACAACTCTAAAAACGGGGTTTCAACCCAGACTCCCTACGCCACCGGATAATTTTAACCGAATTTTAGTGTCTCCATACCCGGTAACTGGGGAGATTTTACCCTGGTCAAGTGGTTAGTCCCCATCTGACCCAACCGAAACATACCTATCATAGCAGCATTTAGCGAAATTGGCAAGCCGGGTTTAGAATAATCATTTCAGAATACAAATTTGCCATTCCCCTCTTTCGTGTTAGACTTTTCAATTGCGAACGTCTTATATAACGCAAACACGCACGCTCTATAGTTAGTTGATGAAAACAGGTGCATCGTATTCGGAAAGTACAACGCACCTATTTACGAGGAGTCATTATGCGCAAAAAGTTAAATTATCTCGGCATTATGGTAACGGTGCTTCTCATCTTCATTCACCCTACATATCGCCAATCCGGATGGGCCGCGCCTCACACCCAGGAAGCCATCTGGACTATTACTTCGCCGGCAGAAGGTACCATCGCCGGTGGCGAGATCACTATTATCGGTACTGCCTCTCTTCCTAATTTCGACTCGTATGGGGTACTCTATGCCAGTGGCCCGCAGCCCACGGCTAACTCACAATGGGTTCCTATCGTTTTTGGAGAGCGCACAATGGTGGTTAACGGGCCACTTGCGACTTGGGATACAACAGCATTGCCCAATGGACAATATACGTTGGCCCTGGCCGTTTACGAAGTGGGCAATACGGAACCCAAACTTGACTTCACCAACAATATTACTATTTTCAACGAAGCCGCTACACCTACACCTGAAATCACCGAAACGCCCACACCCACTGCCGCCGCCGAACAACCGGCAACTGCCCCTGGAGAGGAAGGTATGGTCGCTCCTGTTGGCCCAACGGTCGAACAACCTCCGACCGTGACCCCACGTCCTACTGCGACACTGGCCCCGGTAGATCCCACGCTGCAGGAAGGTGAAGAAGAAGAGAGCTTAATTCCTACCATTCTCTCTATGGACTCGGTCAAGGAAACCTTTAGCACTGGAGTACAATTAGCTATTCTCATTTACGTATTTGGCGGGCTGTATGCGGCGATTAAAGCAGCCATACGTTATTATCTACGCCGGCGGAGGATTTCCCATCCTCTGGATCTCTTCAAGTCCAATCAAAACAAACCCAAAGGATTTGGAGAAAGTAAACAATGACAGAATTTGCCCTCATTGTCGGATTGGGGAATCCGGGGACACGTTATGAACATAACCGGCATAATATTGGATTTCAAACTGTTGATACCCTGGCACAGATAACTGGAATCTCATTTACACGTACAGAACACCGCACCCAAACGGCACACGGTCCATGGGGCATACACCGGGTACTGTTGGGAAAACCGCAGACTTGGATGAACGAAAGTGGTAAGGCCGTAGCCCCACTCGCCCGCTTTTATAAAGTAGAACCAGAACGCATCCTGGTTATCTACGATGATCTGGATATCCCCCTCGGCACGCTGCGTTACCGGTCGGAAGGGAGTAGTGGAGGACATCGTGGTGTTCAATCCATCATCCAACACCTGGGCACACAAACCTTTCCCCGGCTGCGATTAGGAATCGGACGACCACCCGGACGGATGGACCCAGCCGCTTATGTGTTGCAAAATTTTAACGAAGATGAATCCCTTCTCGCCAGGGATGTTATCCGCGAAGCCTGCAATCTGATTCGGAATTGGCTTGAATCCGTACATCCTGATAACAAAGCAGCTAATTCCGATTTTTCACGCGCCGGGATGACCTGGCGACTAGAAAACAATGACAACATCACTGCGCGGCCTGCTTGAATGGATATACGAACATCCTGCTTACACGACCTTGCAGGATAATCTCCAAGCGGAACTTACGCTTCCTCCTCAAGCCCTGATTGCACGCGCGCGTCCGCCCGTCATAGCAGCGCTCGTCCAAAGACTGCACGTGCCAACCGTCATTGTCACCCCTACAGTGGATGACAGTCGGCACTTATACGAAACTTTGCATCTCTGGTTGGACGAAACGCATAATCAACAACTGACACTGATACGTTTTCCTGAACCACCAGTGTTATTTTACGAACGCGCCCCCTGGACTCCAGAAGCCATTACTGACCGGATGCACGTGCTTACCTCACTCACCATCCATCGTACCAGCACGGCCACCCATACACCTTTCCCTGTCATTATCACCTCTGCTCGCGCCCTGATGCAGCGCACACTTCCCTATCGCCAATTTCGCCGCGTCGCGCGCAAAATTGAAGTTGGGGCACGGGAATCACTCACCGGCCTAGCGCGTCACGTCAGCAGCCTAGGTTACGAATCTGTAAGTGTGGTACAAGCGCCGGGGCAATTCAGCCGTCGTGGAGGATTACTGGACATTTTCCCCGCGCACGCCAACACCCCCTATCGCCTGGAATTTTTTGGAGATGAGGTTGATACTATCCGTATCTTTACCCCAGAAACGCAGCGCTCAACGGAACGGGTTGAGCAGATCTGGCTTGGACCTATCCGTGAGGCACTCCCACGTGATAGTGAACGGGCACTGGATGCCTTACACACGCTTCTGAATAATAATCTGCCCCCGGAAGTACGATTACCCTTGGAAGCCGATGCTGAAGCATTAGAAGCCGGCATCCCTTTCCCCACACTGGAATTCTATCTACCTTACCTGTACCAGGAAACCGGCTCTTTGCTCCACTACTTACCCATGAACGCCCGGGTCATTCTTAACAACGCGGACCAACTCAAACACCATTGGGAAGAATTGGAACAAGAAGCCCTGGAATTACAACAACGCGCGTGGGTTGACGGTTACTTACCGGAGGATGCGCCCCCCCCTTACATCGCGTGGGAAGAAATCAATCGCTGGTTGGAAAGCGCACACACGTTGAACTTTGTGAGCGGTGAAGAAGGCCCCCTCGCTGAAGCACTGACGCCAGAAGTTCATTTTGCAGGACGTCTACCAGAAGCCCTAGGGCGCATACGCCAATGGGTCAGTCTGGGTGATCAGGTTGTACTGATCAGCCGGCAAGCGGCGCGTGTCGCGGAACTTTGGCAAGATTTCACACCACCGCCTGTGTACGAATCCCTGCCTGTACCACCGAAAGAATTGATCGTTTTTGTACAAGGTACACTCCCAGGAGGGTGGCAATGGAACGGACCACGCGGCACACGCCATCTTCTCACCGACGAAGAGCTTTTTGGTTGGCGGCCACCCGAACCACGCCGCCGCCGGCGGCGCATCACAACCCCAGAATTCAATTTTGCCGATCTGCAAGAGGGCGATCCTGTCGTTCATGAGGACTACGGGATAGGTATTTTCCGGGGATTGGTCATACGAAATATGGATGAAATTGAGCGCGAGTACTTGCTTCTGGAATATGCCCAGAATGACAAACTCTACGTCCCTATCCACCAGGCGGACCGACTCACACGGCATATTGGAACTGAGGGATTTAGCCCGCAACTCAACCGTCTGGGCGGGACTGAATGGATCGAGCGCAAAACTCGCGTGCAAAAAGCTGTCGACGAAATTGCCGGGGAATTGCTCGATCTCTATGCTGCGCGCCAAATTGTCAAAGGACACGCCTTTGCACCGGATACCTCCTGGCAGGGGGAACTAGAAGCCGCTTTCCCTTACGTTGAAACCGAAGATCAAATTCAAGCTATCACGGCAGTCAAAGCGGATATGGAAAAACCTCGACCTATGGATCGCCTGATCTGTGGGGATGCCGGTTATGGCAAAACTGAAGTTGCGTTACGCGCGGCATTTAAAGCAGTAACCGATGGCAAACAAGTGGTTATGCTCGTGCCAACCACCGTGTTAGCACAACAACATTATCAAACCTTTCAAGAGCGATTAGCATCTTTTCCAGTGACGGTAGAATTGCTCTCGCGCTTCCGCACTGATGCCGAACAACATCAAGTACTCTCGCGGATGCAAGAGGGGCGGGTGGATATCGTCATTGGCACGCACCGCCTGCTACAAAAAGACGTAAGTTTCAAAGACTTGGGGCTGGTTATCATTGATGAGGAACAACGTTTTGGGGTTGCGCATAAGGAACGGCTCAAGCAAATGCGTACTGAGGTAGATGTATTGACACTAACCGCTACCCCTATCCCTCGCACGCTCTATATGGCACTCACGGGTGTCCGCGACATCAGCATCATTGAGACGCCTCCCCAGGAACGCCTTCCCATTTCCACCTATGTTGGTCCCCATGATCCAGATATTACGCGCCGTGCCATCCTACGAGAAGTAGAACGCGGTGGGCAAATTTTTTACGTTCACAACCGGGTAGAATCTATTCGTGGCGCAGCCAACCACCTGCGTCAATTAGTTCCCGATGTGGAAATCGCCATTGCACACGGGCAAATGCGCGAGCGGGAACTGGCTCGGGTGATGCAACGGTTTACCGAGGGGGAAATCAAAGTCCTGCTGGCGACGACGATCATCGAAAGCGGGCTGGACTTTCCGAACGCCAACACACTGATCGTTGAGCGGGCCGACCGCTTTGGGCTTGCGCAGCTTTACCAATTACGGGGGCGCGTAGGACGCGGCACACGTCGAGGCTATGCCTATTTCTTCCACGGGCGACGAATGAAGGAGGAAGCACAAGCCCGATTGCAAGCCCTCCAGGAAACCACCAGCACCGGCGGCGGTTTCTCAGTCTCAATGCGCGATCTTGAACTACGCGGAGCAGGTGAATTATTAGGCAAACACCAACATGGGCATGTGGCTGCTGTCGGCTTCACGCTTTATACCCGTATGTTGACCCGCGCAGTTGAACGTCTCAAAGCTGAGCGGGAAGGCGCCCCCCAACCGGCCGAACCCATCGGCTCTATCTCCATCGAGCTGCCGCTTGCCGTCGGCCTACCCACAGATTACATCCCCAACGACAAGTTACGCTTGCAACTTTACCGGCGTATGGCCGAGTTAACCACGGATATTGAGATTACGCATTTGGAGGAAGAACTCCAAGATCGCTTTGGACCCCTTCCAACTACAACCCAACAGTTACTCTATCAACTACGCTTGAAAGTGCTAGCCCGCGACGCCCGCATCCCGGCTATTACTGTAGAGAGTGGACAAATTGTGCTACGCCCCCCATGGTTAAAGGCCATTCCACGCCATTTAGAACCGGCGGGATCCGCAGAAGTAGCAGGCCATCCAGAAATGACGGGCGAGGCAATCAGCAGGTTACGCCGGCAGATTGGAACGCGCGCCCGCATCGGACGCCAAGAGATCTGGCTCACACTATCCTGGGAACAAGAACAATGGCAAAGCAATCTGCAAACGGTGCTGGCCACCATCGCGGATTGGTGGAGGACCCGAAATTAAGAATGACGACGCATCCTCAACATGATCCCGCCGCTTAGCAATAAGAACACACTTAGAACCATCAATCCAGCCACACTTAAGGGCACATTCCCGGTTTCAGGCAACAGTATGGGGGTCGCCGTTGAAGATAAGGTCACCACGACATTAACCTGCTCCCCTCCCTTAACAGGTAAAGAAAAGGGCACACTGGTCGCCATTAACCGGCCACCTTGCCGGTCATAAACCAGCCAACGAAACGGCCCATTCCCTAACATCTCCGTAGATACCCACCAGGTCTTATAACCGATACCGGTCACAACCTCATCACACGTGCCCTGCCACCCCTCAATAGTATGCCATGTACCCAACGCATCCTGCCACTGAACAACCGTAAACAAAGCTTGCCAATCTATCCCAGGTTCGGCGCCCCCATTCACCTGTAACACAATCATTCCTCCCACCACATCATGAGTTGTGCTTATCCGAGGGACAGGGGTTAACGTAGGAACCAGAAACGGGGTAGCAGTAGGCATAGGCGTGGGGCGCACCGGCAAGGAAGAAGGAGCCGCCGCCGTTACAGAGGGCAACACAATACTTCCTAACACAATGAATACACCTATCATAAAAACCAACTTTGGACGATAACAACGGGCCATCATGATTGATCCTCCTTAATAATGATCAGATTGTCCCGGAAGCCTTTTTAGAGGCTTCCGGGGTTATCAACGATCTATCTGGACCCCCAAAGGATTTTGTCATATCCCCGGGGTACACACCAACGAGATATTATGGACGCGACGGTAAATGTGTTTCCGATGGCGACTTGCGAACCCGTGTCGTTGTATCTGGCAAAATAGAGTTCATACCTGCTGTAACAGAAACGGGACCATACACATTATTGTACGGTGTGCCCACTATCTCGTGATCCTCCAACACACCACCATACGTGGTCTCATTATTGGCCGAATCGACATGAACGTACACATCCGTACCTACCTGCAACGGCCAATTCACCATAGCTTCTCCATACGGATCATAGTATACATCATTTACCGTTAAAGTAAGCACATCTCCAGGATTCAGCGGGAACACAGAAGCTGTCACACCCCAGGAAAAACCCTGCTGAGCAAAATCCTGCCAAATATCGTTAACCTGCGAAGGTGGATTAGCCGGGTCGCGCAGACCAATGTATACATCTACCCAAAACTCATTATCCTCCACCGCTTCCACGGGTTTCTCACCCTGGTTGCGCAGCACAACCACCATCGAGGTACTGGTCGCCGTCACCGCGTCTACCACCAGATCTGGGGCGGCAGCATACCGGCGCATCAGCAAGGGCAAGTAAATCTCGTAGCGCGTACGCGCAACCACATCTATGGTTACAGTCGCTACATTCGAGTCTACAGCCCCATCATTTGCATGGTAAGTGAAAGTATCCGCGCCCGCAAAACCTGCCGTTGGTGTATAGACAAAGCTCCCATCGGCTGCCAGCATCAACATACCGTTAACCGGACCGCTGTCCAGTATTGCTGTGAGTACCGTATTATCCACATCACTATCATTTTCCAACACGCCTGGCGCACTTATGGGCAGTAATATATCCTCGGTCGTAGTATACACATCGTTTATCGCTACCGGCGCGTCATTTTCAGACGCCACCGTGATCGTCACCAAAGCCGAGTTAGAATCTGATACCCCGTCACTCGCGTGATAGGTGAAGGTCACCACACCATAGAAATTCAACGTGGGGGTGTAGATAAACGCACCATTTGCCATTAGTCGCAGCAAACCCAGCGATGGCCCAGTATCTAATGTCGCGGTCAGTGCGTCAGTGTCTATGTCATTACCCAACACACCCTCAGCAGGTATACTCAACACTACATCTTCGGTGGTCATGTACACATCATCCACTGCCACCGGCGCGATGTTTTCATTGTCCGTAATCACCGCCATCACCGTCAATGTGAATGTACCGGCATAGTTTATATCACTACTCTCAACCGTATGCGTAATCCAACCATGATGCAACAAGGTTTCAAGAATCGAATCATCTACCGCGGTCACAATGACGGGTTGTGGTACATCCCAGTTGCCTGCCGTAAAGTGCAACGATACCGGCGCGACATTCACCTGGGTATCAGGAGTAAGCGTCACAGTCACAGGCATCACCGGTTCGCTCTCCAACACTACCTGATATGTATCCGTGATGCCACCTTCGGCCACCACTACCGTCGTCGGCGTAATGGTCACACCTGCTGTATCGTCATCAAGAATCATCCCCACACCTACGGAGACACCCAACGTCGCGTACAGCGGCGTGCTTAAAGTAACCGAGAAGGTCTCCGCGTTTTCTTCATCTATCGCATCGTCCGTGATGGTCACCGGAATCGTGACTGAAAGTGTGCCCGCAGATAATAGCAATCGCTGTGTCGTGCTGATATAATCCGCCGGCGCAGTAGCAGTAGTATCGTGGGTAGCAAAATCCACTTCCACATCCAGACCGCTGACTTCGGACAAACTGACGGTAAACGTCATCGCACCTTCACTTTCGCCGGCACTCACGTTATCCACCGAGAGAACAGGAGGCAGGTCATTATCCACGATGGTTAACGTTGCCGTGGCAGGCGTTCCCAGTATCGCCGTGGGCGCAACATCGCGCAACGTGAGTATTACTGTCTCATCCAGTTCATCCAACGCATCATCATGCACTTCCACTATGAAAGTCTTTTCCATCTCACCGGGCAGGAAGGTCAATGTCCCCAAAGTCTCAGTATAGTCCTGGCCCGCCGTCGCCGTACCCGCGCCGGTCGCATAGTCCACCGTCACCGTGACGAGTGGGGCAGTATTCAGCGTAACGCTGATCAGGACAGATCCCACATCCTCCGTCACCGTGTACATATCCGTACTGAACTGTACCGTGGGAATATTTATTATTGTCACCGGCGTTGTTACGCTTAAAGCATTGGCAGTGTTAGCCGCGGTAACGATAGCCGTGTACGTACCGGCCAATGGGTAAGTATAAGCTGTCACAGCGCCACTCCCGGTAACGCCATTGCCAAAGTTCCACAGGTAGGTAATGTTCGTGCCTCCTGTAACTGTTGCCGTGAATGTCGTGACACTCCCCAACAAAGTAGGACTGTCATTTTCCGCCGCCAGTCCCATCACCGGCTCATCGATCACCGCCGTGGTGACACTGACATCATTATTACCCGTCTGCCGATCCACCATCGCAGAAAAGACATGGGCCATATTCGTAATGTCGCCGGGCGTCACCGGTGCAGTTGCCGTAATCGTCACTGCCGTCGTTGTCTGCCCTACTCGCAAGCTTTCCAACGTACACGTAACCACAGAAGGCAAAGAGGCCATATCACAAGTCGTGGACACGCCTGCCGTTACACCAATTCCCGTCAGGCCCACAGGCAAGTTATCGGTCAGCGTGATACGTGTTACTACATCATCCGGCCCTGCATTGCTGATAACCAGCGTATAGGTCAACGGCCGGCCAAGCGTCACCGTCAGCGGATCCACAACTTTAACTACCGCGAGATCTGCAGCTTTGGCCACAATCTCCACCTGTGTGGTTGCCGTCATCTCACTAACACTATTTGTCGCTGTCACAATCACGGTAAATGTTCCTGTAGCCGGATATGTATAGGTAACGGGCGTGCCATAGAAGAGCGTATTACTGATCAACCAGGTGTACGTCACACCATCATCAGGTGTAGCCACTGCCCAGAACGTCGTCGGATCACTCAGGAAAGTGGGGCTTTCATTGTACGCCACCAGGGAGAGAATAGGCCGCTCCGTCACCGTCGCAGTAACCTCGGCCGTGTTGTTCAACACATCATCATCAAAGATCGTACCGGTCACAGTAGCCGTATTGGTGATTTCTCCCATCACCATCGGCGCATCCCCAGTTACCACAATGTCAGGCGCAGTCCCCACTACCAAACTATCCAACGTACAGGTGAACACCGGCAGTGCAGCCGTGTCACATGCCCAGCCAGCAGGGATTACACTCACGTTTGTCAGACTCACCGGCAGCGTATCCACTACGGTCACAGTTGCCACATCACTAGGCCCTAAATTACTGACCGAAAGCGTGTAAGTCAACGGATAGCCCATACCAACCGTCTGTGGATCAACCTGTTTGGTAATCTCTAAGTTGGCGACAGGCACCACCGTAGTCGTAATAGATACTGTATTGCTCACCAGATCAAGGTCGGCGATTGTCGAGCTTACGGCAGCCGTGTTGGTAATCACGCCGCCTACTACAGGCGTGGTCGCGTTGATAACAAACTCGGCGGGTTGTCCCACCCCGAAGTAAGTAGCCTCACACGTCGCCTCGTCACCCGCGAGGCCACACATCCAGGCTTGCGGACCGGTGATACTCGCGCCAGACAATTCAGAAGGCAGGGTATCACTCACGACAATGACATCCTCCGTCATCACCGTTATGGTCAACATCCAGCCTCTGTTAAGATACCCGCCATCCGATTCCGGCACATTGTCAAAGAGATAGAGACTCCAAGTGCCATTTGGATCGGTTCCTTCAAAAGCCGATAGCAGGCTACTCCCATAAGGACGAGCCGGGGCGGGCGGTTCCAGATCTTGGTTGAAACCCGCATCATAACTCGTGGGCCGGTAGACACCGGTCACCAGTGTTCCACTTACCGGTAAGGACTGCGCCGCGCTATCATTAAAGGTCAAACTCACATCATCTATGGGGACTCCGCCTCCTGCCCCCTCAATCAACATCACGTTCTGCCCACCTGGCCCGACTAGCAGGACACTCAAATCGCTTGGATAATCGTACTCCAATTCCCGCAAGGTAACAGTAATGTTGTGGATTGTCCCTACCACACTATTGAGACGGAGTTGTGCAGGATAACGCCAGGCCGTATCGCGCGGAGCAGGGATACCTAGCCGGCCATTGCTTTCAAAGGTATAGCTATGCGCCACCTGTCCGGCAGGCACCGGGCCGACGTTCGTCACCGTCAATGTATATGTTAATGGCGCATCCGCATATACCGGGTCAGGATCGTCGCGCTTGCTGATTGAAAGATCGGCCACCGGACGCACCGCAGAATAGATAGTAACTTCGTTATTGTCCTCATAATCATCCTGCTCAAGCGCCGTCACCACCGCATAGTTTTCCAGGAAACCGCTCATTGGGGCCGTCACCGTAATCTGGAAGCTCGCAGATTGCAGCACGGGTAACGTCCCAGAAAGCTCACACGAGACCTCAAGGCCCGACACGCTACACGTTGTCCACAGCAACGGATCGTAAATTGGAGCACCAACCAAACCTGTGGGCAACGTATCGGTCACAATAACACCCGTCGCCGTCATCGGCCCGGTGTTAGAAACAGAGATCGTGTACGTCAATGTCTCCCCGGGGTTCACCGGATCAGGAGCCGCCACTTTCTCGATCAACAGGTCGGCCAGTACCGTCACCATCGTGACCTCATCGTCGGTAATCGCCGTTGTGGGCGTAATAGGTGTCACAGAGGAGGTCAGCCATACCGTGTTAGTGATGAGGCCCTCTGTAATGGGCGCCGTCAACGTAATGACCGCCGCGCGATGCCAGTCATACCGATCTACACCAACAGCTAAACTCGCAATCGTACAGGTAACAGTATTTCCTTCCGCGCCGCACGTCCAACCGTTACGTCCCTCAGGATAGCCAACCAGGTCATTGGAAAGCGTATCCGTGATCGTTGCCGAATATGCGGTACTGGGACCGAGGTTAAGTACATCAATGTAATAACGATGTTCGGAGCCAATATTGGCATACTCACCATCATCATATTTAAGCACATCCAGATGCGCCAATCCCACCACCGTTGAAGTGACAAAGGCTGTGTTATTCGATGAGTTGACTTCCTGCGCTGTGGAAGTGACCGCCACCGTATTGGTGATGATACCCAGGGTTGATGGATCGAGATCTACCTGCATCTCAACCGTAATAACCTCTCCGCTCTCCAGATCGCCAAAATCACAGGTGAGGCTATTATCACCGGCAACCGCAGTACACACGCCCTGGCTGGTCATAATCGCCGCCCGGTCTTCGGGTTCAACACGCACCGAGCGTATCTCTGGCGAGTAAGCCGTTTCATCTGTCTCTAACATAGCCCGGTATTGGAAATACCGGTTATCCGCTACGCCAGTTAAGGCAACCGAGGGCAATCCCAATCCGGTGCGGGGTAGCTCAGAGTAGGTCGTCGTGACAAATCCACCGGGACCGATAAACACCTCGCCCGCACAGTCCACATCATCACATGAACGCACCTGGAAGCTCAGGCGCAACGCGCCCCGCAGATAGTGATCCTGTACTTCCAGTGATGCCAGCGTGCGGGTATAGATCGCCATTTCGTCCAGATCACCGGTGAAATACTGCGTCGTCCCGGTAATTCCCTGCGTTAGCGTTAAATCATAAGCTGTGCCGATGCGGTAATGATCACCGCCCATCCACGGTGTACCGATGGTACGGTTACTGACCGCCTCTACGCCATTCACATACAGCCGGATCGCGCCGTTAGCCCGGCCCGTACCCACAATGTGATACCAGGTGTCGGCTGTGACAGCCACCGTACTGGTCACAACCACCGTTCGCCCCGCTTCATCGGTCATTGCGTGGATGAATTTTCCGGCGTGAATACCGAGCAAGTTGGAGACATAAACTTCAGTACCGCTGATCGCGCGCGTGCCGCTCATATTGGCGCGCAAGATAAAGCTAGTATCTGTCACCACTTGCGGGCGCACCCAGGCTTCCAGCGCGTAACTGCTCGCATCCACCGGATCAGAAATCACAAGTGTCTGACTGAGCGGAGCATAGAAATGCAAAGCTTGATTGAAACGGCCATCCGTTACCACAGAAGGACAAAATTCCTCTTCATCCGGTGAACACAGCACCGGCAAATTGGCCCCCGAAGTATCGGTCACAATGCCGCCATTTGGCAAAAGCAGTGTCTGATGATAGGTCGTGTACGAAATCGCGTCCATGTGCAACAATGCGCGATTGCCATACATATCGGCACGCCCTAACGGATAATCCACCTCTGCCGCCCCATTATCGGGCAAGGGTTTCCAATAGGGACGACGGGGCAGCCATTCCAGTGTCTCCCAAGGGCCAAAGCTGGTCGCATCCATCATACGGGATGTGTAGACTCCTGTGCCCAGGTTCGTGTTAACAAGTTCCAGCCACTTATTCGCGTTGACGATATTGGGACGCGGGTCATACCAACGTGTGTTATCGTGCGTGCCGCCGCCAAAACCGAGCAAAGTCCCGTCATCGTCCGTTTGGTCCACCGGTTGTAGCGTGGTACTGAAACTGAGCGTATCCGAGAGTGTCACGTTCGTCGCAGAGAGCGCGCCGGAATTGGTAATCAAGATCGTATACGTCAATGTCTCTCCGGCATTCACAGGTTCAGGTGCGGCAGCCTTACTGATCTCCAAGTCCACATCGGCTTGTTTCACCGTCACAACCACACTATCTGTGACCGGGATCGTCACCTCCGTAGACGTAACTGCCACTGTATTGGTAAATTGCAGGCCAGGCAGCCCCGTCGCAACCATCGCCTGGAAAGTCAACGTCACCTTCTCTGCCCCCGTCACCGTCACCCCGGCTGCTAAAGTCGGCAGGTCTGTAGCATCAGCCGCCAACGTGGCTCCCGGCTGCGGGGGATCAAGCGCTGCCGACCCCGCCACAAAAGTTAAATTGGTTGGCAACGTATCCGAGATCAGAACTCCAGATGCATCTGCCAAACCGGCGTTAGATACCACCATCGTATAGGTCACCATCTCTCCTACCGCTGCGGACGTAGGTGACACAGACTTATGCACCACCAAATCCACAGCGGATGGCAGTACTGTCACCCCTACCGTTACCACCGCGGTATCGGTCAAACTGCCGGTATCCGTCACCACAAATGTAAATGTATCGGTATAGGACGCGGTCTGATGCGTTGGCGTATAGACAAACGCCCCCGTGGTCACATCGGTGATCAGCACTGTGCCCGTTATTGCATCTTCCCAAATGCCATAAGTCAGGGCATCTCCATTGGCATCAGTGGCCGCCAACGTGCCGCTCACCACCGTGGCCTCATCCGTGGTATACGTCGCTGCAGACGCAACAGGAGCAGCATTTTGCACCTGGAAACTCACAGTATCCGTGTTATTCCCTGTAGCAGCATCTGTAGCAGCAGTGATTGTCACCTCATTCGTTATCCACCCCACAGCCAAAGGTTCAGACAATACACCCGTTATGGTAATCATCCCACTTTGACCATAAGGTAAATCCTGTACATCCCATGCATACGTTATACTGCCGGTCGGTGTGATCAACACACCGCTGTAAGAGGATACTATCCCTGTCAAAGCAATGGGGATAATATCGGTAAGCACCACATGCGTAGCTGTATAGGCCCCTGTGTTGGAGAAAGTCAGGGTATAGGTTACACGATCACCGGGATAGATATTCATACCGGGAGCTGCCTGCTTGATCACTCTCAAATCCTCGCCGACTTCCACAGCACCAATATCACAATTCACATCTTGAGGGCGTGCTACACCCCGCTGATCGGTCACCAATGTACAACTCACTGGCGGGATGGCACCAACTGCAGGACTACCATACAAAGGCGTATGCGTCCAGGTATCACCTCCGTTATCCGCCAATATTCCCAAAAGTGGATCCTGGCCTGTAATATTGTGCGTCGTCACACCGTGGATTGTCACCCCGGTTATATCCCGGAGCAAGTTGTAATCCCGCGATAAGAAAGCCCCTGAAAGGTCAGGATATTGTCCCGTACCATCACTGTTACCGGCAACCAGGGTATTTTGGAGTGCAACCGTGATTCCTGTGCCACTGCTAAACAAACCGCCACCGTCGCCATTATCAGTCCCATCAGCATCGGCAGTATTATCACTGAAGGTACAATTTACAAAGGTTGTCGTCACAGTCGCCGTATTCGTTATATAACCCCAGTACCCACCCCCGGATTTATTGGCCGTATTTCCACTAAAAGTAGAGTTACTGATCATGGCTGTAGCAGCCCATGTACCGGCTGCACCCACGCCCAGTCCGCCGCCACCGCCAATGCCCGTCACAATATCACTAATAGCATCATTGTCATAAATTGCAGAATCCACCATCCGCAAATCCGCATTATTGTCCGTAGCAAGGATGTAAATTCCCCCACCGCCCCCCGCTGTATTACTATATACAGAACTACGGGACAGTGTTAACTTACCGGTGCTATAAATCCCGCCACCATAGTCTGTGTCACCTTCCACAACATTATTACGAATCACACACTCCGTAAGTTCAACAACAGTCAAACCCGTAGCACCGGTGTCACGAATCTGAATCCCGCCACCTTCCTGATTTCTAGAGATATTCTCTTCAATCACACAGCGATTTGCCGTTACTGTTGCTATCCGTCCATTAGCCGCAGACACACGCAAACCGCCCCCCCCTTGAGTATCGTAGGTACCTGATGCTTCGTTTCCTTTGATTATGGTATCTTCCATTGTGAGCAAAGCAGGTCCCGTATCTGCATATACATAAATTCCTCCCGCGCCGGTCTCAGCTATGTTATTCATAATCATAGATTCTGTGATATGAGCTGTTGCATTCCGAATATAAATACCTGCTCCAAACTGAGTAGTACTACTGTTCGTAATAACGCTGCCCGTCACAATCAATGTACCCCCATAGCTATAAATCCCACCGCCTCGGGTTGCCGCATTGCTTTCTAACACACAGTTATGAAGCCGCAACGTGCCCAGGTTGTTAATACCACCGCCATACTCAGTTGCAGGTGCGGCCCCGTTTTGAATCGTCAGATCCGAGATCGTCACTGCCGATCCTGCCACAATTTCAAACACACGAGATCCACCACCGGCATCAATCGCCAGGTTAGTAACACCTGGGCCAGTAATCGTAATATCATCAGTCACAGTAAGTTCATCAGTCAACGCGATTGTCCCCGTTGCCGTAATAACAATCGTATCCCCATCATTGGCGCGTCCAATGGCTTCACGCAACGTTCCCGCCGTTCCATCGTCAGGTGTCGTCAAAGTCACCGTGATCGTATCTGCCCGCACAACCTGTGCCGGCAATAGACACCACACTGCCAACACTATCAACGCGAACACCATCCCCATCACCATCCTGGAAAATAAGTAGCGAAACTCACATCCTCGCACCCCATCGATTACACCATCTTGCATCATAAGACACCCCCTTTTATTTACCTGACAACAACGCATTTGGAAAGAAACAAACGAGTTTCTGTTTAATACACACTTGAAAACCTGGGGTTTTCAAAAAACTTAAGAATACACATACTCTCATTGTAGAGCATAATTCCCCATATTTCAATAGTCCAAAAGTCCAATTGCCAATATCCGTTTTCTAACCGAAAACAAATTGATGTGGTACTTGACACGTGATGCGTGAGGCAAAGAGATGATTAGCGCGTATAACCGGTTACCAAGAACGCGCTATGGAAAGCGCGGCTACCTCCCAACCCTTGTACGCGCTAACAGGAAATGAAACATACCCTATTTGTTTTGACAGAGATGTGATATGCCCTATAATGCAAGTGTTGTTAAATTACCCAAGAGTCAATTGATGAAACGCGTACACCTGTTTGAGTTCATGGACTTACCCTGGTACCCACACCTGTTCCGGCACATTCAGACCGACTACTTGCAGTTCGTGACAACCCTCGGAGCAGGGCACCAGAACTTAGTACCGTTGTTTGCAAAAGCCCTGCACCATGCTGGAACCACAGAGATTGTAGATCTGTGTTCTGGCGGAACCGGTCCCTGGATACACTTACAGGAATACTTCAAAGAAGCAGACTTATGCATCAATATCAAACTCACCGACAAATATCCCTCTCCCGAAGCCGTGCAAATGTGGTCAAATACAGCGCGTCAGGGGATCGAATATCTCTCGGAGCCGGTGGACGCTACAGATGTGCCCGGCCACTTAAAAGGGATGCGCACACTTTTTGAGGGATTCCACCATTTTAAACCAGAACAAGCCAGGTCTATTTTGCGGGACGCAGTTGAGAAAAGAGTAGCCATAGGCATCTTCGAAGCCAGTTTGAAGCCCCCATTAGGGCCAATCCTGTTATTATTGGCCCCCATAACAACGTTTATGAGCTATCTGTTTCTCACACCTTTTATTAAGCCACGGACTTTATCCCGTTTCCTCTGGACTTATCTTATCCCTATCGTGCCACTCGCCACGTGTTGGGATGGGGTCATATCGTTGTTGAGAGTCTATTCCCCCCAGGCATTGCAGGAGCTGACCGCACCGTTGCAACGCGAAGATTACGTTTGGGAAATCGGGCAAGCCTCCACCGAAACTCCCCTGTTTGTATTCACTTACCTGGTGGGATATCCAGTGTGAGGGGAACAGGATACAGAATACGGGATACGGGATACGGGAACATCCAATCATACCTATTCTTAGAGGAATTACCCGACCCATTAACGCGGTGCGTTCACCAGCAATAGGATGAAAATTTAACGTAGCGGCGCAGAGATTTTTTCTAATTTCTAATCTCTAATTTCTTATTTTCAAACGAAGGAGCATTTATGTCAAACCCCAATATTATTTTCTTTTTCAGCGATCAGCAACGCTGGGATACTGTAGGCGCGTACCGTGACGACCCGATTTGCCATGGAAATTCCCCTGACATCACCCCTAACCTGGATCGAATGGCTGCCGAGGGGGTGCGGTTCGAGAACGCTTTCACCTGCCAACCGGTCTGCGGGCCGGCCCGCGCTTCGTTGCAAACGGGCAAATATCCCACCGAAATCGGCTGTTTCACCAACCACCGGCTGTTACCCTTGACGGAAAAGACCATCGCGCACCGCTTTGCGGAACACGGCTACGAAGCCGGCTACATCGGCAAGTGGCACCTGGCTTCCACCGGACCGCACGGTGGCCCGGACGACTTTCGTACTCGACCCGTGCCACCAGAACGGCGAGGCGGCTACAAAGATTACTGGCTGGCTTCAGACGTACTGGAGTTCACATCGCACAGCTACGACGGGCACATGTTCAATGCGGAGATGGAACCGGTGGCTTTTCCAGAAGGCCGCTACCGCGCCGACGCGCAGACAGATTGGGTGCTGGATTATCTCGAAACACGCAGCGGGGAAAAGCCCTTTTTTCTCTTCATTTCCTACATCGAACCCCACCACCAAAACGACCATGATCATTACGAAGGTCCTCACGGCTCCAAAGATCTGTTCAAAGATTTCGTCGTGCCGGGTGACCTGGTAGATACCGGCGGCGACTGGCGCGAAGAATATCCCAACTACCTGGGCTGTATCCACAGCCTGGATGCCAACCTGGGCCGCATCCGTGACAAGCTGGAAGGATTGGGGCTGGCAGAGAATACGCTCATCGTCTACACCAGCGATCACGGTTCACACTTCCGCACGCGCAACGCGGAATACAAGCGCTCGTGCCACGACGGCTGCATCCGCATCCCCCTGGTCGCCTGCGGGCCGGGGTTCACGGGGGGAAATGTCGTCAACGATCTGGTCAGCCTGATTGACGTGCCGCCGACACTTCTAGCTGCCGGGGGCATCACCCCGCCCGGCACGATGCGCGGGCGCGCGCTCCAACCGTTGGTGGAGGGCACGGCAAAGGCATGGCCGGAGGATGTTTTCTTGCAAATCAGCGAGAGCCATGTGGGCCGCGCGATTCGCACCCGGAAATGGAAGTATGCCGTCGCCGCGCCAGACAAAAACGGCGGGACCGATCCCGGCAGCGACCATTACGTAGAAGCGTTTCTCTACGATCTGGAGCATGATCCTCACGAGCGCAATAACCTGGTCGCCGACCCTGTCTACAAAGCCGCGCGCGCTGAACTGGCCGAGATTCTAAAACGGCGAATGGCCGAAGCCGGAGAAGCTGTCCCCACCATCGTGCCGGCAACCACGTGAGAGCATAATGACGACCTATACGCTACCCTACGGACATAGTACATTGACATTCTCGCTGCCAGAGAGCGTTCAGACTACCTGGATCGCCCCCCAGGAAGTCGCAGCAGATCCCGAGCCCATTGCCGAAGTCACCCGCGCCCTGGACGCGCCCCTAGGCAACAGCGCTTTAGATAAGCCATGCACCCAACCGGGGACGCGCGTCGCCATCGCCATCAATGACAAAACCCGCCCGGTTCCCCACCACCAACTACTACCGCCTCTACTCCAACGCCTGGAGAGGCTGGGAATCGCGCCCGAAGCCGTCACACTGCTCATCGCCACAGGCACGCACACGCCGATGAGGTCAGAAACCTTTCCCACCATCCTCCCGTCTGAGATCATCGCTCGCTATCCCGTCGTCTCCCACAATTGCGACGCGCCCGACCTGCACTACTTGGGCACAACGGCGCGCGGCACGCCCATCTGGATGAACCGGCAGTTCTGCGAGGCGGATGTGCGCATTGTGGTGGGCAACATTGAACCGCATCACTTCGCGGGCTACTCCGGGGGCGCGAAGAGCGCGGCCATCGGGT
>JAFGFI010000134.1 GCA_016931185.1 Anaerolineae bacterium | reverse complement strand
CCGCCAACACCGTGCGCCCCAGCACAAAGAGGAACTTCACCGCATCGCCGGACAGTTCCACGCCCTGCTCCACCACGACCGGCGGTGAGGACGGCGCAGACCGCGCGCGTTCCACTTCGGCCTGTTGCCGGGCTTCGCAGAGACCGAACAACTCCTTTGGATCATCGCCGTACAGATAGTGTTGGTAGAAGTACTCCCCGGCCTCGACGGTGTTCATCCGCGCGCCCAAGGCCTGGGCATAGAGGTGCGGGTACAGTGTGGTGAGGTAGTCTTGCAGGATGGCTTCCGCGCGTTGCAGGGCGCGTACCTTTGTCGCCAGGCGCAACTGACTGCTCTCTAGTTGGCTGCGCAGCAAGGTCATCTCCATCGCGTGTCTGGCCTCGCGGCGCTCGATCTCTTTCTGGCATTCCGGGCCAAGATTGGGATTTCCGTTACTCACGCCACACCTCCCGGCACAAGGGGTACGTCAGGCCAGCGATGCCCGCCCGCAGGTCGGCCAATGCTAACCGGGCTAACGCCAAGGATGCCTGCGCTTCGGCCAATGCCTGTGGATCGTTGGTGCCGTAGAAGGTCAGCAACTGCTCGGCAGCGTAGGCATAGGTATCCACCGCTTGCTGCATTGTCAACGCCAGCAAGCTGTACTCCGCCGGCGCTTCGGGGAGCGTCAGGGCGTCCAGCCTGGCCGCCGCCTGGCCCACCTGTTCCGCCAGCTTGAACGCCGCGCCGGTAGACTGCGGTTGTGGCTCCTGTGCAATGGCGTCCAAACTGTCGCCGATCTCCGTCAAGGCGTCGGCCCACGCTGTCGCCTCAGCGAGAAACCGCTGCTGGCGTAGTCGACACGCGGACATCACCACCGGCGCGCCAAAGCTGTCACACGGCGCGGCGCTGTAGCCTATGCCAAGCGGTAACCCTATCAGGGCCAGGGTCAGGCCGATAATGAATCGTGTTTGCATACTTTTCTCTCTCCTGTGTTTGATATGTTTGGTAGTGACGCACTGTGTCTTTTTTCGACAGGATGAACAGGATGAAGAAACCTTTCGCAATCCTGAAAATCTTGTTAATCCTGTCCAAAGAACCGCACCGCGTCCCTACTGTTATGCTGTCGTGTCGCTGGCCAGGCAACACAAAAGGGGAGGACCCAGGATTGCTCCCGAGTCCTCCCCTTTCATTCTCCTTACGGTGTTCTGTTCTAGCACCGCTTGGAGCGCCGCAGGCTTGAAGGCTTCCTGCGGTTCGGAGCGTTTAGCCCCGCACCTTTGTGAGCGCAACTTACGCACTCTGTATAATACTATTATACCATGCTGAACATGGTCAATGCAAGTCCATTTTTGGCATTTTTGCCAACATATTGGCTCACTTCTGTACTACGTTAGCAAATACGTCTATCATATATCTGCACATCAATGCGATTAAATAATTCTGTGCTAAAATCCACAGTAATCATAAGATTCTACTTGGTGTTGGGACCGATCTGCCTCACATCTCAGTGCTCACGCAAGATTCAATTCGTCTTATCGAATTAGGCTTGAAGAATATCGATGGGTAAAAGGAATGAGCGACGCAGTTGCGTTTAACGGCTTTCCCCACAACAGATTTTTGCTGACTGGATCCGCTATTTGAACAACCGATGATGGAGCACAATAATGATTCCTCCCAATGAAGCCAGTCTTGAAATGATAATCGAACGCTGCCAACAAGAAACGACTTTGTATCGCCGTCAACAATCTTCACCGGTAGGTTATTGCTGGGAGCTTTTCCGCCGTGCCATTGTCGAAGGTTCCCAGGACGCTTGGCGAGCTATTGACGAACAGTATCGTGAGCAACTACGCCGTTGGGTCAGGGCCGGACCAGAGGCCGTTGAAGATGTCATTCAGAGCGCGTTGGAAAAGTTTATCAAGAGTGTAACACCGGAAAGGTTTTTGCATTTCACCGGCCTGGAATGTATCCTGGCCTATCTCAAGCGGTGCGTCAGAGCAGTAGCGATTGACCGTTGGCGGCAGGGGGAACGCGAAAATGTCGCATTGCAGAACCTGGGCGACAACTGGAAGACAGACAATCCAATGCTAAGTGCCGATGTGCGCTTGGAAGTTGCGGAATGTGTCGCCTACATATATGGCCGTCTGCACGATGATCAGGAACGAGTAGTAGTACGGCTGAACTTGGGATTGGGCTACAAACCTGCTGAAATTGCCCGGCTCTACCCGCAATTGTTTCCCACCGTGGCGGATGTCCATCGAATTCGGGAAAGGGTGATTCGCCGTTTGGCTGATGACCCAGTGGTCCAGAGTTGGCGAGTCAACTGATCTCGGAAAATATTCCAGAGAAACGTTTTTCATGATAAGAGGCGCACGATGACAAGCTGTATTGATCCCTGTGAATTGGAAGAAGGCGCATTGAGTGCATTTTTGGAAAATCCCCACGATGCGCGCACTGCAGCGCATTTGGCCCGCCGTCCCCACTGCGCTGCGCAAGTAGCGGCTTACCGGCAAACATTGGCATTGTTGGAGACACTACTCTACCGTCAAGCCTGTCCAGCCGTGGAGATGTTGGCACTGTACCAACTTAACCTTACCACGCCAGTAGAACGATTAGTTATCGCTGCCCATGTGCGGGATTGCCCACACTGCCAACGCGAATTGGATGAACTAGCCCAGAACGATGATACCTCTTCTCTGTTTGATCGTCTGCGTCAAGGCGTTGGTGTACTGATCGCTGCGCCGGTCTCCACTTTTCGCCAACCAGCGACGTCGCTGCGAGGTGAGACACCGCCCTTACTTCGTTTCCGGGCAGGCGATCTTGAAATTCATCTTAGCCAACAGCCAGGGCATAGTTTAGGACAACGCACATTATTAGGGCGCTTAACATCTTTGGCGACTGTGACACCGCCAGAACCGGGAACAGAAATCTGGCTATGGCGTTCTGACTTTGCCAGTGCGACGGTTATTGAGGCAGATGGGATATTCACGTTTGAGAATGTAGAACCAGGGCAGTATAGCCTTGGCCTGGAATGGCAAGGGACTGCCGTGTCAGTACCGGAGGTGGAAATTGTATGAACCGCCCAGAGCTGTGGGAGCACTTTTTACACTTGCCAGACGATGCTGCACAATGCGCGTGGCTGACGGCGCAGCCAGCCCCCCTGCCGCTGGAATTCTTTGAGGAGCTAAAAGCGCAAGCCGACGCTTTATTGCTGGAGGCTCCCAAACATTCTTTGGAAATCGCAGAGGCCGCATTACTGGCGGCCTCTTTTGCTACTACACCGCTGGCCAAAGCACTGGCGTATTGGACACGGGGCAATGCTTATATCTATCTAGCAGACTATACCCCAGCGTTGGCCGACTACGGACAAGCAATCCAGATATACCAAACGCTGGCCCCCACCACTTATCCTCTGGAAATCGCGCGGTTGCAGATCAACATGATTAACCCACTCAAAAATCTGGGACGCTATGCTGAGGCATTGACACTGGCCGAGACTGTGCGCAGTGCATTACAACTTTGGGCGATCAGCCCCTATATGGCGACATTGGAGATGAACGTCGGCAGTGTGTATCGCTTGGTAGGGCGCTACGCCGACGCCCTGGCCGCCTATGAACACGGACGGGCTATCTTTGTAGCTTTGGGAAATGAGGTGCAGGCAGCGCAGATGGACGTCAACCGCGCGCGGCTATTGGTCTGTATGGATCAGTTTGCCGAAGCGGAAACGCTCCTCCAAACAGCACGTCAGGTCTTGTGCGCACAGGAAAAGCATGTACCGGTCGCGCGAATTGACCTCAACCTGGCAACGTTATTCTCCCGACAAGGGCGTCACCGGCAGGCGATGGAAACTTATCAACGCGCGCGCACCGCTTTCACGGAACTCGGTAACGCGACCGACGCCGCGGTAGCAGACCTTTACCGCACCTATGACACTCTGGCTTTAAATCTGTTGCCCGAAACCCTGGATCTAGCGGTGGCAACGCAGGTGGAATTCGCACAGCGAGCTATGCCGCGTTATTCTGCGCTATCTTTGATCAATGGCGCGGGCGCTGCACGCAAACTAGGGCGTTACCGCGAGGCATTAGCGGCCCTGGATGAAGCTCGTGCTATTTTCCACGACCTCGCAGCGCCGTTGGAAGTGGCGCGTTTGGACTTAGAACGGGCCGAATGTCTGCGCGAGCTAGGAGAAATACCAGCAGCGATTGAGACAGCGACGCTGGCCCAGCAGGTTTTGCGCGAATTCCCCCTACAGGCAGCGCAAGCCACATTATTGCAAGCAGAAGCCTGGTTGACCGTCGGACAGTGGGATGACAGCGCAAACGCTTATACGGCGGCGGTGGAGGCGCTCCGGGAATTGCCTTCTCTGGTCTGGCGTGCTTACGACGGACTGGGACGTATTGCGCAGGCGCGTGGGCGCTTGGCAGAAGCCTATACGCACTATTGCCAGGCTATTGCTTGTATTGAGACTGCCGAGGCAACATTGGGATTAGCCGAGCTGCGCGCCGGTTTTCTGGATGACAAACTGGCCGTGTACCGGCGGGCAGTAGGCGCAGCGTTGGCCTTGGCCGACCATGAGGCCGCCTTCGACCTGGTGGAACGGGCCAAAATTGGCATGTGGCGAGATGTATTAAGTCAAGCCCCGGAGAATACCCCAGAAACGGTAGCTCTGACCGCCTTGCGGCAGCAATGGCATTGGCTTTATCAACGCTTGAACCGGCTGGAGGAAGAGCCGGAAGACAGGGCCGACGATGCTGCCCAGCAACTTGAACAACAACGTAAGGCCCAGGCACATTGGAAATCGCTGCGGGAGGTGGAGCAGGCACTGCTTGGGGCGCGGTGGCAAGCGCAAGCCGACCTGATACGGCGCGAGGGACTCTCTCTGCGTGCAGCACAACAGCGCGCCCCGGAGGGGGGCGTGTTACTCGACTACTATTGTGCGCCGGAAGTTCTGTACGTCTTTGTGATTCAACGTGCTGACGTTCAAGTGGTAACTCTGCCGGGCGCGTCGCGCGACGTACAACGGCTCATTGGACGCTGGCGCTTCAACCTGGACAGCGCGCGCCTGGGATTGTTGGATGGGCGGCCAATCCTGGGTTTGGCGGAGCAAGCGGAGGGAATATTGCGCGAATTGTATCAACTGTTGGTTGCCCCTTTGCGTTCGCATTTGCCCACTCAAGCTGCCGTATGGGTCATGCCCCACGCCGAGTTGTGGCAAGTTCCCTTTGCCGCGCTGTACGATGGTGCACATTATTGGGTAGAGACAACAACTTTGAGCAGTTTGCCTGGTTTACTGTCCGCGCGGCTGCCACGCCCGACGACTTCAGCTACGCCATCTCCCCTCGTCGTCGGATATTCAGACGGGGGCCGTCTGACCTATGCCCTCAACGAAGCCCAGGCCGTCGCCGCAACATTGGAGAATAGCACTCTCCTACTGGATAACGAGGCGACGTTAGCACATTTGCAAGCGCAGGCGGCAACGTGTTCACTACTTCATCTGGCGACTCACGGCGTCTTTCGCGCCGACGCGCCGTTGTTTTCGACCTTGCAGCTGGCCGATGGACCGTTGACGGCCGAGGCGCTGGAAACGTGGCAGCTATCCAACCCGGAGTTAGTCACACTGAGTGCGTGTGAGACTGGCGTCAGCTTGAGTCGGGGCAGCGACTTGTTGGGGCTGGCGCGTACCTTCTGGCGCGCCGGCGCTCGTCGGTTGCTGGTCAGTCAATGGGCTGTCGATGATGTTTCCACCGCCGAGTTGATGGTACATTTCTACCGGGAGTTCCTCGCAGGTTGCCCGCCGGCCCACGCGCTGCGGTTGGCTCAGGTTGCCGCCCTGCAAAAGTACCGCCATCCCTTCTACTGGGCCGGTTTCACTCTAATGGAAGTTCTGTGATGAAAACTCATCTCGGAAAACAGCAGTGCAATACGTTTATCTTTGTAGAACATCACAACCGACCGAGAGTTGCTCAATTGTGTGGCTCAACGATCTGATAGGGAGGGCAGGTGTGAACAGTTCCCGAAATGTGCGCCAAATTGGACTACTCCTTGCCATAATTCTGACAGGTCTCTGGATTTTAACTGATGCTGCGCCGCTCTCTGCGCAGACGAGTGGACCATATATACCTCTCCCACACGATTGCGAAGGCGTCACGCCACCCGGCGAGACGCCTCCTCTCTGCTGTGTCTATGGATACGTTTACTACGATAGTCAACCGGCGGTAGAGATCCAGGTCACGCTAGAGAGCGCCCACGGGACCTGGTATACCACGACTGTGACCGGGCCGTTAAGTACCCAACCTTATTACCAGGCCGATTTGAGCGGTGGGGTTTTGGCGATCTCGCCGGGGGATTGGATTACCATCACAGCGACCCACGCTGACAACATCGCGAGCACTGTCTACCAGGTGGCTCCTGGGGGACAGCAAGTGGATGTCGTCATAGCCGTTGATTCGGCGTTTGGGGATGGCAGCGATGGTAACCTGTCTGTAGCCTCTGGGCAGACGATGACGATGGGTACTACCAGCGTCAATGTTGTTGCTTCAGGCACTGTTGTTACGCCGGTTAACTCTGAGGGTTTCAATGTAGGGGACGTGGTTTTCTTTCATCAAACGCAAGGAACGGCCAATGCCGGACGCTGGGAATTCGGGCAGATTGCGGTCATCAATTCACCGACTCGCTGGACATTGACCCAACCTCTGGTTTATAGCTATGACAGTATCAACGGGCGGGCGCAAGCGATCAAGACGCCACAATACCATGATATCGTGGTCGAAAACAATGGGATATTGACGATGCCGGCGTGGGATGGTTCGACCGGTGGAATACTGGTTCTGCGCGCCAATGGAAGGGTAACAGTTTATGGAACAATTGATGCTGGGGGCGGAGATGGCGGACACGGAACCGTGGATAATAGAGGTGGAGCCAGCGGCGGGGGATTTAGAGGGGGGAATAACTCAACCGATGGAAGCGCAGGGGGACGGGGCGAGAGTTACGCCGGAAGCTGGCCTAGCGAGAGTCGCGACGCCAATTATAGCGGCGGCGGCGGTTCTGAACACTGGGATAAATGTGGCGGCGGCGGTGGGAATGGGATGCCCGGCATCTCAGGGTGGCCCAACGATAGCTCTGGCGGTTACGGATATGGTGGGGAAGGCTCCGGCACCAGCGACCTAAAGCGGATGTTTTTTGGCGGAGGTGGCGGCGGAGGAAAGGGAACCGACGCAGGCGGCGGTGGCGCAGGAGGTGGTATCATCGTTATCGTCGCTCGAGAACTTGTCTGTGTTGGGTGTACTTTGAGCGCCCATGGAGGAGATGGCGGTGGGGAGGTGATTCATCCCGATCTACGCGCCGCAGGAGGTGCTGGTGCCGGGGGTAGTATTTTCCTCAATGTGATGACCGCCACGTTAGGCTCGAACCTGGTGCATGCTACTGGCGGCGGAGTCAGCGGCGTCACTGAGGGACGCGGCGGGGAGGGACGCATTCGCATTGAATACTACAATACATTATCCGGCGACACCAATCCACCCGCCAACGAAGCACAGATTTCACTTCCATTTCCCCCTATCGCGACCATCAACACGGTGTATGTAACCACGATACAAGATCAAGACATCGTTACGTTTCGTGGATCAGCCACATCTCCGAAATGGAATGGGGCATCTATCACCGAATACGCTTGGCGCTCAGATCGCAATGGGCTATTGAGCACTCAAGCCAATTTCACCCGCACAGCTTCAAGCTTATCTCCCGGTGAGCACATTGTCTACTTCAAAGCTAAAGATAGTGATGATTTGTGGTCTGAGGAGATTTCCACCACGTTGATGATCTTGCCGGCGCAAGAAGGAGCGCCTATAGCCGCTTTCATCGTCAATCCGACCGGGGGGTATACGACGACCATTTTCAGTTTCGACGCCTCAGGGTGTACGGACGGCGAAGATTTACCGTCAACCCTGGAAGTGCGTTGGGACTGGGAAGATGACGGCATCTATGATACTGCCTGGAGTAGCGACAAAACGATCACCCATACATATTGGGTTACAGGTGTACACACGGTTCGTTTAGAGGTCCGGGATACCGATGCGCTGACGGATACAACAACACACAACGTTATCGTTAGCTCGCTGCCTGGCCCAAGCGACTGGCTCTTTATGCTATATCTGGACGGCGAGGATGTCCGCTTGTATAGCTGGATGTGGCGCGCGTTGCAGAACCTGGAAGCTATGGCGCTTAATCCAGGCGTGACCGTGGTGGCGTTGCTCGATAGTCCTGGCTACAGAGGAACATGGCGCTACCAAATCCAGCCCGGTGGACAGTATACGGATGGCATCAACCGGTGGTCTATGGGCGAATTGAATATGGGTGATCCACAAACCTTACAGGATTTCATCACTTGGGCGCGGGATGCCTACATGGCGACGCACACTTATCTAGCAGTCGCCGATCACGGACGCGGCACGACCGGCCTCGCCTGGGACGGCGAGGATGACTTTATCGCAGTGGCCGAATTGCGCACCGCGTTGCGTGTAGCGACTGGCGACGGAGTAGCGCCGTTGGACGTGGTACATTACGACACTTGTTTGATGGCAATGCTTGAAGACGCTTACCAGATCAAAGATTATGTCCGCTATATGGTCGCTTCGGAGAATCTGGGATGGAGTCTCTTTGCTTACAATCGCTATGTGTTCCACGCGACAGCGGATACCTCCCCGGCGACGTTAGCGACGGCTATCGCCGACGAATACTTCAACGGGCTGGCCGGCTATCCACGCACGATTACCGCTTTCGATTTGGGGCAGGCCGAGATCGTCGCCGGGGCGGTCACAACGCTGGCAACTGCGCTGCAGGCAGGATTGACAGACAATGTATATGCCATCGGGAATACCCGCACCGCCACACAAAAGTTCGACTCGCGCGACTATTACGTCATCAATGATGACGATGAATACCTCGACCTGTACGACCTGGCGCGGTTGCTCAAGCAGAACGTACCGAGTGACACAGTGCAAATTGCCGCCCAGGACGTGATGGATGCGGTGGACGATTTCGTGATTGCTGAACATCACGCGAGTGGCCGTTACCGTGGTGACTATCTGAATCTTGACAATGCCCACGGTGTTTCCATCTACTTTCCCCCTCTCCCCGGCGGCTGGGACTACGATGACTATATGATGCATGTCTTCGACTTCACCGCGCGAGGAGAATGGGATGAGTTTCTAATGGCATACTTTGGGATGGTCGGCACTCCACCGGAATCGCCTTTGGATCCGGGAGTGCCGCCGACTATGATGGTGTTTGAAGTATATTTGCCAGTGATACTCAGGTAAGTTCGAAATTTGGGTCTGAGTGCAGGCGAAGTATGACAATTCGCTCAGACCGTCGCCGAGAGCTTGTTCGAAGGCTAAGCTTACCCCCATTTGTTAGACCACAAATGGGTTAGAATAAGTTGAAACGGGGCCGCTGGCATATCCGCGAGGCCGGGAAGATTGTGGTGTGGCTGAAGGAGAAGAGTGAAGTTGACGGAAAAATTATTGGCCGTGAATAGAAAGGGGTAAGGTGAAATGATGAAGATTAAGTGGTACCAATATATTCCTTTTCGTATACGACTTTTAGTAGTGATGTTTTTCGTTATATTGATAATTCTCAAATCGTTCAATAGTATTAATGTCCCATCTGCTGATGTTGGAACTGCATCACTTTTTTTCAGCGCAGGAATAGCACACGCCGAGTCCAGTATTAGTGGTCCAATCAACTTAGGGACATTCCTGCCACAACTTGTAGAGCAAACTGATGATCTTGGGAAGAATACGAGTGTATATACTGATGCACTCAATTATCCTATGGAGGCAACCTGCGGGCCATTTATAGATCCCGAAACCAATGCATATCTTTGCTACACTTACGGCAACTGTACTTGGTGGGCAGCCTACAAGCGATCTGGAGTGGGTATTGATTCCTGGGGCGACGCCGGAAATTGGTATGGTGAGGCAGAGGGTGCTGATTACATGGTCTGTAGTGAGGCAAAAGGAAAGCCATGTCCCAGGGTTGTTGGAGCAACCGCTTGGTGGGCGTCTGGGGAAAAAATGAAGCGTGGACATGTAGCTCATGTAGAGAATTCTGTACCGCTACTTGTATCTGAGATGAGTTATGGGCAGACTCCTCTCAATTATCCCAAGGAAAACCCAACAGTGTGGGTTAATCTGCTTGGTGATTCTATCGTCATAGGGGACCCAGATGGTTATATCTATGGTTTTCGTGGCGATCCCGTGGTATTATTCAACGAGATTGGATATATCGGAAGCTCCTACACATATCTAGATCCGCCCCGGACTATTGTGAACCTTCCGAGTCTCATCAATGATCAGGCTTCCTCTGTCAGTATCAAGTATGGATGGGCCATTAAGTTATACGAGCACGTAGATGGTGGGGGAGGATGTTTGTTACTTGATGCAGATGATTTTGATCTGTCCGACAACTTCTTTAACAATGGACAGATTGTCAATAATAGCGTCTCGTCTATACAAGTTTTCAAAGATGTGTGTCCTGCCCCATGTCCAAACGTGGGTACCTATTCCAACAGCAGCAACAATGTACAAACGCCCACGCCGGGCATTTGTGGTATACCGATAGTGCCCGATAAGGATTCACTTATTGAGGTAAACGAATCTCCTAGCAATGGCATAATACTTCCACCGAATCAGTCATTTGTTAAGATATGGCGCGTCCGCAATAGCGGTACCACAACCTGGGTAAGCGGCTACGAACTCGTCTTTGTCAGCGGCAATCAAATGGGCGCGCCCGGCGCGGTTAGTATCCCGGCTGCCAGCCCTGGTCAAGAGGTGAATCTCAGTGTCAACATGGTTGCGCCATCCTCCACAGGATCGCATACCGGCTATTGGCGATTGCGCAATCCGCAGGGCACGTTCTTCGGGCCTACGCTTTTCGTGAAGATCAACGTACAAACGACCAGCAGCTATATCACAGTCTTCTCTACTGATCCACCATCGCCGGCGGATACGTCCAGCGTTCAGATACGGGTGAAGGTGGAAGGGTTCCCTAACCTTCGCGCCACGCGCCTGCTCATTGATAGCGAGAACAAGTATGAGCTTGGCGGGCCGGAATTCATCTATACCTGGAACACCGGCGGGTACGCTGCCGGCGATCACAGCATCGTCGTCGAAGTCGCCGATCAGACGGATACATCGTGGAGTCACCCGGAACGACGCGCAATCACCTACCGGTTGTTGGGTACGGGGGCTACACCTAATCACGCCCCCTACCGACCCACGCCCACCAGCCCCTACGATTGGTACGTCTATTACAGCGGCAATACAGCGCAGTTGTGCGCACAGGCCAACGGCGATCCCGATGGCGATGCGATTACCGCCTACTACTTCGACATTTACGATAGCGCAGAGTTGTGGAACAGTGGTTGGGTAGCCGGCAATTGCGTCACGACGGCAGCATTGGGACCTTACACTTACCAGTGGCGGGTAAAAGTGCGCGACAGTCTGGGCGCTGAGAGCGAGTGGAGCGACACGTGGCATTTCACGTTGGTCAACCCTGCTCTTTCGATCACTGAACTCTACTTCCAGCCGCAGGATGCCGACAGCGAGGTAGTCAAAATCCGCGCCTGCACCGCCGGACAAGGCGGCGTGGGCATTACTATGCGTGTCAGCGTCAACGATGCGACGGATGGTTCAGAAAATGGAACGTGGCACATCATCAAAGAGTTGGGCGTTCCCTGTTTCAATGATGAAGACGCTCCGATCTGGCGCACACTGGAGTACGGCAGCGGCGACCACCGGGTGCGTGTCGAAGCCCACGGCGCAGATGTCAGTTGGGATGGCGCCGCTGTACGCGACGAAATCTATCCTCTGCCACATCGCCGTCCTCCCAGCCCCAGCCTGGTAGCGCCGGTACCTCTGTCAGGAGACATCCGTGACCCGATCTATCTCAACAATCGCACGGTGACGTTCAAATGGAATCCGGCGCTGCGCGCAGACACCTACATCCTGCATGTAGGGACAGAACCATCGCCCGAGGGAATCCCCACTCCGGTATTGCGTCAGACGTTCAGCAGTGGGGTGATAGAGTATACGCATACATTCACCGAAGATCACCCGGTGCTCTATTGGCAAGTCACTGCAAGCAATGACAAAGGCAGTAATACCTCTGGCGACCAGCAGATAGGCATCGACCGCACAGCGCCGACGTGTACCATACAGCCGTTGCCCGCCGTCAGTTACGAGAACGTTTTCCAGGTCACGTGGGGCGGGACTGACGATGTATCGGGTGTCCGCAGTTATGCCATCCAATACCTTGACTCAGAACGAGGAGAGTGGATTGACTGGTTGCGCGATGCGCCGAGTGCACAGACGTATGCATTGTTCACCGGCAAAGAGGGCCACACGTATGGTTTCCGCTGCGCCGCCACAGATAGCGCAGGCAACACGGGTGACTATCCTACCGTAGCCGATGCCAGCATCAAGATCGATCCAACGGCACGCCCGCAGACTCCCTGGTGGGATCTGGCCTATGCCAACAAACGCAATATCACCATTCTCAACAATATGGGGGGATTGGCGCTGCCTCAGGGGTATCCGGTACGCGTGCGTTTCGATAGCACCACAACGCCTTCTGCGACTGAGTTATATAATGCTTCCCTCTCATCTCCCAAGTGCGATGACTTGCGGATCGTTTACAACGACACGACGCAGCTACAACGCGTGGTCAAGGCGTGCAGTAGCACCGAAATAGAGATCTGGTTCCGCACGCAGATCGGTATCCCGGCCGGGGGTAACAACAGCGATGCCCACCAGCTTTACTACGGCAATTCTAGTCCGGGCGCTCCGCCGGCGGACCCCAATCAGGTCTGGTATCCGTACTACGAAAGCGATACGCAATACCTCTACTTCTTCCAGGAAGGTAGTGGAGCTACTGCCTACGATTCGAGCGGATACGGCCGGCATTGTACCATCGATCCTTCGGTTGCGTGGCAATCCTCGAAATTTGGGAGTGGTTTACGTTTCAATCGCGCGAATTACGGCGACAGTTACTCGTTAACCTGTGGCTCTTCTGCGTTACCCAGTTTCACCATTGAATTCTGGTTGAAACCTGACGCGGATGGGGACGGGCGCATCGCTGGCCAAATCAAGAATGGCGTCGGGCTAAATTGGCTGCTGAATGTGTTTGAAGGAAAAATACGCCTTGATGTGTGGCCATGTACAACGTGCGGCTCATCGGAGGTCAGAAGTAACTTCGATCTACGCCAAGCACCCTACGTCGGGAACTGGAATCACATAGCAGTCACTTTTAACGGCGGTAATGAGGTGAAGTTCTATATTAATGGGGCGTTGGACTCAGTGAAGTATCTGAACCAAACAGGTCTGACACAACACAATATCCCACTCGAAATTGGCTCGGTCGAAGGGATGTCCCAGCTCAAGGACAACCTGGGCGCCTTCCGTATCTCCACCGGCCTGAAAACAAGTTTCCCCTACGGCACGTATGCTCTGATCACGAATGAACCAGCAACTCAAGTGGGTGCTCCTGTCCCACCTCCAATCACAGGTAATGTGGACTTGCGGATGCTGGAGCTTTCGACATACCCCAATACAGACGGGGGCATGCTGGTTCAGGCCGTGCTGCGGAATGATGGAACCTTGCCTACTCAGAACGGTTTCTTCAACGATCTTTATCTCAACGATGTACCCTCTGGCCCTGGCGACTATACTGGTAGCGTTCGTTTCTGGATCAATGAGCCAATCGCAGCAGGCGCAACGGTCACACTGACCGGCGTGATTACGGATGTAACGGGACAGGTATATCAGGCTATGTCTGATGTGCCCTACACAGAAATCACAGGCACGCTGCGTGTGTTTGTAGACTCCAGCGGTGTGCTCAGTGAATCTGATGAAAATAATAATATGGACACGGGCGGAACAGAAGTGTGTATCGCCTCCGATGACTTGTTCGAGAGCGACGACACTGTAGCGGAAGCCAAAGTCCTCCTTATCAATCAGGCCCAAACCCGCAATGTCAGCAAGCTTGGCGATCAGGATTGGGTCAGTTTCACCGCCGAGGCAGAAAAGACCTACAACGTCACCACAAGTGATTTAGGGACGGCAGCCGACACCTATCTCTACCTGTATGATACCGACGGAACGACGCTTCTCGCTGCAAATGATGACGATGGCAACAGCCTAGCTTCACACATTGCGTGGACTGCGCCGGTAAGCGGGACATACTACATTCTGGTCAAGCACTGGAATCCGAACGTCAGTGGGTGTGGGACAGGATATACCTTGAACCTTACAGAAGCGCGTCCCTTGTACAACATCTATCTACCGCTAACTCTGAGGGTCTACGTGCCGCCCACGCCGACTTACACCCTGAGATTGACAGCGTTATCAGGTGATGGCGAAATTGGCAATATCGAGTGTGCAGACTGGGATGCCTGCCACAGTGCAACCACCGGCAATTTTCTGCTCGATACATTTGCCCAGGCCACAGTGGCAACAAACGCTTATTCGGACGTATTTGACATCAAGCGCGTGTTCTTGTCTTTCGATCCCAGCGCTCTTCCCGACAATGCCGAGATCGTCACTGCCACTTTGAGTTTCTACGCAGGACCTTACCAACACGGCAGTACCAGAATCGTCGTCGTCCCTTCCGTTCACGAAACAACGTTAAGATATGTGGACTTTGGCAACCCACTTATCGGCATTGTTGGTGGCACCGCGGAACCCGAGCCGAATCAATGGGTTCATGTCCCTCTCACGGATTTGATGCTCGAATGGATCGGATTGGATGAGACAACCGGATTTGCCCTGGTTCACGAACTGGACTATGACGGCGTCCAACCGGCTGAGATAAACGATCTGGTCATGTCTTTATCTGAGCACGAGGGTTTTGAACCCTATCTGACCATACAGTATCGGTCCGCCACAGAATGAGCTAAAAATTCAGATTGCAGTCGCCAGAGGCTTGAGACGATTGCTGCTTCCTCAAAACTTGATCTGTTTTTCTTGGGTGGTTAGAGCCTGATAGATGAATGGAGGTAGTATGATGAATAAGCGACTGAAGCAATTAAACATAGTGCTGATTGTTGTATTGTTCCTGGGTAACCCCCTTTCAGGCCTATCTGCGGGTTTACCGCGGACTGTGTCTGCCTACGATCCGCCGCCAACGGCTACGGTTGCGCCGTCCTCGCCATCCTCTGCTCCGACGACGGATCTACCGGCAGCAAAGTCCACACCCGTGCCAAGTGCCCTGTCACCGGAAGCGGAAAAGGCGCGGGTGAAGGAAGTAGCACAGGCCGTATTGGACAAATATGCTACTTACTATGGCCCTCGTTATCAAACGACTGTGAACGAAGTGGTTGTGAAAGATGAGTGGGCCTACGTTGTAACAGCACCTTCGAATAACTTGAGCGAACCATTGTATATATTGGCCCACCGCGACCTCAACGGCATCTGGCAAGCACAGACTCCGGGTATCGAAGGCCCTTACCTACAATGGCTAGCAGAAGTTCCGGCAACGCTGTTGTCCGCGACAGAAAAAGATAATCTGCACCATGCTGCTGAGAAACTGGCCGACTGGCGTCAGGTCATATTGTCTCCACCGACGCCGCGCCCTGCGGTTGCTTCCATACCGGTATCTGAACCGACACCTACGCCCACACCTATAATTGTGCAATCTGGCTATGATTCGCCGGAGCGGGCGATTGAGGCAGCGGTGGAACAATACCGACAGAGCGATAGTATCATCACCGAGTCGTTTAGTATACCAGTGCAGTTCCTAACTGACGAAGATGGGGAAACAACAAGTCTATTTACTACTCCTACGCCATCTTCTCAATCATCTACATGGGTTGCTGGCAAAACATCAGTATCGCAATTAAGTAAAGAAGAACGTGCCAAGCTTTGTGGCGTATCTGAAGAAGTCGCCGAATGGGAACGCCTTCAAACAAATCAAGAACCGGCGAGGCATGATATCGTCTACAGTTATCCGTCAGCAAAAGATTGGCGCAGCACAAATGGGCAAGATTGGACTACGCCCATAAGGTACCAAGGTAGCTGTGGATCATGTGTCGCGTTCGGAACTATTGGAGCAATCGAGTCACGTATCGAAATTGCAAATAGCGATGCTGCGTCAAACCCTGATCTTTCAGAATCACATCTTTTCTTTTGTGGAGGCGGGACCTGTGGTCAGGGGTGGTATCCTGAAGCCGCGATGAATTTCGCACGAGACGTTGGTATTGTAGATGAAGCCTGTGACCCTTACACACCCGATGATCAAACTTGCAATCCTTGTTCCGACTGGCAAAACAGAGTGACTAAGATTGGTAGTTGGAATGGAGCAAACAATGTCTCAGAGATGAAGCAATCCCTTGCAGATTATGGCCCATTTGAAGTTACAATGGCAGTGTATGATGATTTCTTTTCCTATTCTGGGGGAATTTATCGTCATATATGGGGTGATTTAAGTGGATACCACGCCGTCGCTGTTGTGGGGTACGATGATAGTGGTGGTTACTGGATTGCTAAAAACAGTTGGGGAACGGGATGGGGTGAAAATGGCTGGTTCAAAATAGCTTATGGAGAATGCGATATTGATAATTACGCATATATTCCCGTTGTTTCTGTTTCTCCACCTTCCCCACCACCCTCTGGCGACTGGCAAATCAGCTACTTCAACAATCCTGATCTGACTGCCCCCCAATGTCATCAAGAAGGTTTCAACGGCGCTTACGTGTTCAAAGATTGGGGGGACGATGCGCCAGGCGGCAGTTGTGGGCAAGATAATTTCAGCGCCAGAGCACGACGCACGTTGCACTTTGACGAAGGCGACTACACATTCTACCTGTTTGCTGATGATCACGCCAGATTGCTGGTTGGCAACGACTTGGTCGTTAACCAATGGCCTCCGGCTACAGCGCATATTGAGTCCCGGCATCTCTCTGCGGGTGACTATGAAGTGGTCGTTGAATACCGCGACACCGGGGGCCGTGGAGTGTTAGGGGCATGGTGGACCGGCCCCAGCTTCCCTGCAATGCCCCAAGACCAACAAGCTCCTTCTCAATGGTATGGCGAATACTGGGCCAATCGTCATTGGTGGGAGAATCCTGTGTTCAAGCGGAACGAAGGAATTTCCTTGCCTTTCAGCCATGATTGGGGATATAGTGGGCCTGGTTATGGATTACCAGAAGATCGGTTCGCCACCCGCTTTACCCGCACAGCCTATTTTGAATGTGGCCGCTACCGTTTTGAATTCAATGCTGATGACTATGCTGAACTGTCGGTAGACCCAGTCTCGCCATTGTTATCCTTTAGTGGAAATGGTTATCAGTTGCAAGAAGTAGATATTCCGGCAGGAAATCATACAGTAAGAGTCAACCACAAAGAAGAAAGCGGCGCTGCCAGCTTGTATGTCAATTGGACACTCCTCACACCATGTGAGCCGCCGACCGCAACACCAACAGCGACTCCCACATCGACGCCTGAGCCAACTGCCACATCGACACCACTTCCCACACCAACTGCCACAGCACAGCCCACGGCTACGCCCACTCCTACCAATACACCGACTCCTAGCCCTACACCTACCGGTGTTCCCACCTGCACCGATCCCCACGAACCAAACAATGCTGCTGGACAGGCCACGACGATCTCCTACGAGCAGGTTATTAATGACGCACAAATATGTCCTGCCGGGGATGTAGATTACTATGTTTTCACTGGCTTCGCTGGAGACCGCGTTGTGGTCAACATTGACGCACGCGTGAACGGCTCTCCTTTGGATTCCTATCTCTATCTCCTTGATACAGACGGTTCCACGATTCTTGCCTACAACGACGATTATGATGGTGTGGATTCTTATTTGGAGTACACACTACCTTATGATGGCAACTTCTATCTACGAGTGCGTGATTACTATGATAATGGCGGGCCAGATTACTTTTACTCATTATCACTATTTCCTCTCCTAACTGTCGATCAGGCATCCATTACTGACGGCACAGGTAATCCCCAAAACACATTCTATCCAGGTGATACTATTGGACTGTGGGCCACGGCCAGTAATCATGCTTCACAAGTGATTTCTACGACCTGGGGATGGTATGTCTACGGTCCAGCCTGGCAATGGATCCCAGCTTTGTCCTTGACAGGTTGGGAATATGACTTGTTGCCAGGAACCGAAAGCTGGGGAATTGTGCGAACACTCCAATCAACTTCACCAGGAGGCGAATATACTTTCTATGGGTGGGTGGAATCTGGAAGCTATTACGATTACCGATCTAATACCTTTGCTGTAATTGCTCCCCCGGACCTTGCTCCATATCAGAACTGGGATTGGGAATACCCAGTAGTTCCATCGTCAGTTACCGATACCCACAGTGTAAATACTCTTTATGTAGACTTGACGACGTATCTCGATTGGGGTGTGCGCAATATGAGTGGATTGGATATTGCGGATACATTCTACGTGGATTTATACCTGGACGATGCACGTTTCGTACATTATCCTTTCGATGGGATTTCAGCGGGCAGTCGAAACTATTTCCTGGATTGGGCTGAAGGATTCTCCAAAGGTGGATGGCATACCTTGAAAATTGTAATAGACCCTGAAAATACCGTCGCCGAATCCGATGAAACTAACAATACTTGGGAACAATCTTTCTATTGGGAATATAACTGTGTCGATCCTTGGGAACCTAACGATACGCCGGATACAGCAACTGTCCTGACGTATGGTCAGGTCATCGGTAATGTGGACATTTGCCCACCTGGTGACGTAGATTATTATGTCTTTAGTGGCAACCCGAATGACATTGTGGAAGCGGACGTGGATGCCTGGATAAACGGTTCATCACTGGATTCCTATTTGTACTTACTAGACAGTGATGGTGTGACGCCACTGACATTCAACGATGATTGGGGCAACCTTGACTCCTACATCCACCATATGTTGACCCAAACCGGTGCTTTCTATCTAAAGGTGCGTGAGTTCAATGATCCATACGAAGGAGGCTCCGCTTATTTTTACACATTGGCGTTATCCGGTACACTGGCGATGACCGCGCCTTTTGCAGACGATATGGAAAACAGTATCAATGGTTGGACAGCGACTGGGTTATGGCATCCAGTGGATGCAACCAGCCCATATTCTAGCAGTTTCAGCCCGACGCATAGCTGGTGGTACGGTCAAGATGATACTGGCACCTACGATACAGGCACGACCAATGCTGGGAGCCTGACCTCTCCCCCAATTTACATACCCGACGTTGGCTATTATTTGCGCTTCTGGTATGCATATCAAACGGAATCCCAAAGTACCGCCTTTGACTGGCGACTGGTGCAAATCTCAGCCGATGGTGGGCCGTTTGTCACAGTGCTACAACTTTATGATGATCCCATGGGGCCGTGGTTACAAAGCCCGGCCATTGATCTTTCGGCTTACGCTGGGCAGGTAATCCAGATGCGTTTCTACTTCGATACCCTGGATGAACTCTACAACGCTTACCGCGGTTGGTACATAGACGACGTAGACATCTCTGCCACACCACCGCCCACCTGCTACGACGCTTATGAACCCAACAACATCTATGCTCAAGCGACTGCCCTTGCCTACGACGACAGCCTTTCTGCTGACATTTGCCCCAACGGTGACTACGACTTCTACCGGTTCACCGGCGCGATCGGCGATAAGGTTGTCGTGGATATTGACGCCAGTGTTTACGGTTCGGCGCTTGATTCTTATATCTACCTGCTGGACAGCGACGGCTCAACGGTTCTGACCCTGAGCGACGATGACTACGTTTCTCCGGATTCACGTCTGGGATATGAATTGCCGCACGATGGCGACTACTACATCAAGGTCAAAGCGTGGAATCACCCCTCAGTCGGCAGTCCCGATCACTTCTACGTCCTGACCTTACTTACCGACGACACCGACCCGATAGCAGAGATGGAGGCACCGTTGAATGGAAGCTACCTATCTGCCATAACCGCTATTACCGTTACAGCTACTGATGATCAGAGCGTTCAACACGTGGAGTTCCTCTATCACGACGGCGACTGGGTCAACTCCGAGTGGCAATGGCTCGGCGCCGACTGGGATGGTAGTGACGGATGGAGCCTCAATTGGGATACCAGTGTTATCACCGATCAGAGCGACATAGCCATCTATATCTGGGCCTTTGACTGGGTTGGGCATTGGGATAGTGTTGCCTCGTGGAGCCTGACGTTGGATCGCACCCCACCCGACACAGCGATGGATATCACCCCGCCGTATGGTGATGCGCCTTTCCGCGATTTCTGGGTTAGTTGGTGGAACAGCCAGGATAACCTATCCGGCATCGCCAGTTATGTTGTGCAGTACCGTGACGGTGCGGGGGGGGCATGGACCGAATTGTTACTCGACACCACGGAGGTTTATACTCGTTTTGTGGGCACGGATGACCACACCTATTATTTCCGTGTTCGCGCCTGTGACCTTGCCGGCAACCAAAGCAGTTACACTGAGGGGGATGGCGATGCACAGTACACTGTGGATATCTGCGATATTGCTCCAGACGTCTACGAAATAGACGATGACGCCGCCAATGCCACAGAATTGCTTTTCACCAATGGTTATACCCAGACACACAATATCCATAGTGAAAGCAATCCGGATTGGATCAAATTCTATGCGGTGGCTGGGTTCACCTATACTCTATCGACTACTAACACAGGAGGACACGCTGACACGGTACTCTATCTGTACAATACTGATGGGAGTACCCTGATTATGTATAATGATGATTACCCTGGAATGAGGTATGCTTCTTACGTAACCTGGCAACCTGATGTTAGTGGTGTTTATTACGCTCGGGTTAAGCACTGGGATCCATGGGCCTATGGCTGTACAACCGCCTATGGATTGTCTGTCGCCTCCAATGATACAACTGCACCGACCGGTAGTGTTGT
>JAFGFI010000133.1 GCA_016931185.1 Anaerolineae bacterium | reverse complement strand
TCACCAGGTGCATGGGCGGCGTGTTGTTCGGGTGACGGCGCGCGATGGAGGTACGGTAATACCGGAGACAGATGCGTTGATTACCGATACGCCGGGATTGGCGCTGTTATTGCGGTTCGCGGATTGTACTCCGGTGCTGTTTTATGATGCGTGCCGGCACGTGGCAGGATTGGCGCACGCGGGGTGGCGCGGGGTAGCGGCAGGCGTTGTTCCTGCAACAGTCCAGGCGATGGGAGCTGCTTTTGGGACACAGCCGGCGGATTTGTGGGCCGGAATTGGGCCGGCCATTGGCCTGGAGCATTACGCAGTGGGGCCAGAGGTCGTGGAAGCAATTGCATCACCGTTTCTTAATGGCGCGCCATCAAGAAATAGTGTGGCCGTACAGCGAGATGGACAATGGTTCCTTGATTTACCGGGAGCGGTGGCCGCGCAACTGGCCGCCGTTGGTGTACCGCATATCGAACAATCTGGGATATGCACGGCCAGCCATACCGGTGAGTGGTATTCACACCGGGCCGAACACGGACGCACCGGCCGCTTTGGCGTGTTGGTGATGTTGAAATAAAGCGGGTTTTTCTCGGATGTCCGCATCCGAGAAAAATCTGCTGTAACCGTTTAGTTTTGTGAGCGATTACCGTTTTCTGTCACCTACTCCAGACAGAAACGAGGGTTTGGGGGTGTTTTTTCGTTGGCGGGCTACACCCGCCAACGAAAAAACACCTCTTTCCTGCGGCTTTAGCCGCTTTGCTGCCGTCAATGGTGCTGTTTGCTCACAAGACTAAACGTATACAACCTGTCTTATGACTTTTATTGAAGCTGAAAAGTAAACCCCAGAATATCCAACAGCACGGACGTCGCCCCTGCAGGGCGGCTGAATTGGATCTCGAATTGCTGGCTTTGTCCCCCATCTACATTCCAGGGGAGCAACGGCGTAGAAGCCTGGAGTGAACTTGCCCCACTGCTAGAGGTGAGTTCTATTTCATTGAGTGTAACAGAAAGAGGTGATTCTCCAAGATTGCGTATTTCACCGTTGATGACGATCACCCCGCGCGCCCCATCTATAAAGGCTGAGGTTAAGGTGACTTCAGGCTGCGCGGGTTGTGGTAACGGGGGCTGGTAAGCTAACGGATAGCGCGCGGTGTTGCCCGACGTGGGATCAGCCCGGAAAATCCACGTAATCGGCGCTACCAGGGTATCGGGTAACATATAGCCTGCGCTGCCTTGCATACTGACTCCAACAGCAATTTCCGTCTGCAATGCACCATATTCCCCCAGGTTAGTAACATCTGGATTGACCTGATACCGCTGCCCTTGGCTATCTTCAAGAATGAGATCGAAGAATTGTGCATTCAAAGGGGCCTGCCCGGCGTTCGTCACGCGATATTCGACAATAAATTGCTGGTACCCACTGTTTGCCCCGACAATGCCGGATTTTAGCACTTCTACGGTTAGATTATCCACGTGTTGTTTATGGGCCGAGGTGACGGTTTGTTCCGGTAAGTAACGCGCGCGCACCATCAGCCGGTCAGCCGTCGTACTGCCCAGGAGCACCAGCGTAATCCCTGGTTGTGATTGGTCCATCGGTGATAGGTCATCCGCTGCAATGCGTTGTGCCTGGGGAGTGCCAAAAGCTAAGGTCGTTCCATTATCTAAAGTCAACGTGATCTGATCGACCCCGGTCAATTCTGCTAACAGGGATTCGTTAGTAGGCGTATAGGGCAGGCCGATAACATAGTTGACTACAGTACCGTATATCCAGACCGCGACATTCTGTGTGTTAGTTGGCATTGGCCAACGCCCCTGTTCGGGAGCCACGGGAACCACGGAATAATCGGTGCGAGCAACGGTCAGGCGATTGGGTAGAACCGTCATCAATGGGATGTTGTTTTCCTGGACGACACTGACGCCGGCAGGCACGGTAGGAGGGGTATTGAAGGTGGTGAGTTTGGCGACGGTGAGAGATTCCGCTCCTCCTTCGGGAACAGCGGTTTGGAGTGAAAGTAAACCGGCCACGATGACGCCAATGACAATTACCCCCCCAAACATAATCAACAGAATAGCCCAGGTAGGAGGAAAGGCGCGCTGCGGCTGTGACTGTCGCTTGCGTGGTTGAGGAGGCGGTGGTGGCGGCGGCGGGGCTACGTAACTCGCCATTTCTGGATGGCGTCCCATTTCTGAATGACGCCCCATTTTAGGGGGAGGTGTGGTGCGCAATGGCGGCGGCGTGGAAGTTACATTTGGCAGCGGGCGGGTTGTGTCTGAATGATCGGTCATTCTCGTTTACCTTTCTCACGGGATAGTATCGGGTAAGGTGGGGGGCGCGATGCGGACGATACTTTCTGGGATTGTCGGTTCTAGCAAACGGTCGAAACCAAGTAATGGAATTAAAACACGTACCGTGTTGACGGTGGGCACGGTAAAGGCCAATTGCCCTTGTTCATCGGTATATCCCCGCGCCAGTTCTTCCTGGGTTTGCGACGCGAGCACGCGCACGAAAAAGCCGGAGATGCCTTCACCCGCGCCCAAAAGCCCATCTTGATTTTCATCGTAGTAGACAACCACCCTGAAGCTGCGGAAGCCTGTTGGCGTGGGGGTGGGAACGCTGGGAGCGGGCGTAGTCAACAGGCGAATCGTGAGTTCAGAATTGGCGGGTTCTGGCGTCATTGTCGGTGTTGGTGGTGTGGGTGTTGCAACCGGGGAGGCAGAAGACTGTGTTGGGATAGGGGTAGCGGTGGCGGCGGGGTAAGGGGTAGGGTAAGTTTTGTCATTGGCGGCGGGTGTTGTGGTCCCGGGTATATTGAGTTCACAGGTAAGCTTGTAGTTGCTGTTACTGGCCGCTGCCAGATCCATCCGATCTCCCTGTCCTACCAGGATATAAATATAGCTCTCAGCAGCAGCATAATACGAGATGCGGCTGTTAAAATTTCCGAGTTGAATGTCATCGTTCGCGGCAAGATGGTATTCTTCACCGGGCCCTGTGTAGAAAACCATGCGTGGGTCTACGGCAGGGTCCAAATCCGAGGTCATACAGGTCAATTGTAACCCTGGCTTGACACGTATCTTAAAAAAGTCATTATCCACGTCCGCCCCGCCCCAGGGTTTGAAGTTGAGGCTGTAGGCTATACCTGGCGCAATGCTGGTCGCACTTTCAAAACTAAAGTTGGGTTCGTATTGATCAAAACCCGTGGGCCAGGTTGGAACGGGGGTAGGGGTTTTGTATGTGGTAGGTTTAGGGGTGGGAGTGTTGGTGGGTGTAGGTGTCCCGGTAGGGGCAACAGGGGAACTGTAAATAAGCGCGTACGTGCTTCCTGTACATTGTGGCGTCAGTTGGTAAACTTTGATGAAATAAGGGCCTTCTGTAGTTGCTTTGAAAGATACTATGGCCGAATAATTCGAGGTATCAATGTCTGAGTAAAGCTCGTTATATGAGCTATCGTAGACGACAATACCCAAGTTGTAGTTGTTCGTCTTATCCGGTTTGGCCTGGATAGTGTACTGATAATTAATTTGTGCATTGTCCAGGCGGTAAAAATCGGCTTGGGTAGCGACATCTACAGGCGCGTTGGAATCAGGAACATTTACTGTATCACTAACAAGCAGCGACTGGCCCACGTAATTCGCTATGACAGGCAAACTGGCATTGGTGAGGCTGTGATTGCCGGTGGGGGCTTTATCGGTGGTGGTGACATTGACACTGCATATAATATCCTGGTTGGGAATAGTGAACCGCGATACACGTAAAGAGGCATTGGGCAATGCCGGCGATGGGGAGAGCGTGATCTGTGCTACAGGCCTGGCCGTTCCAAGCGTGGCCTGGCCGGTCGCCCACAGCAACGCTATAAGCAGTATAGGACCTGCCATCAGACTTAACATTATAGGCGATTGTTTGCTCTTCATCACTTAAATCCTTAAAACTAATTCATCTAATTTTCAGTGTTCCGAAATAGGTTCCAGCGGAGCCATCCCGGCCAATAATTTTTTTACGCCTACACCATTCGTGAAGATCACGGTAACCATCTCGCTGCGCCCATCTATTTCGCTTTCCAGCACGATCCCTTCACCGTAGTGCGTGTGCCGCACCCGCTGCCCGCTGCGGTATTCGGGTTGGAGGGCGGTTGTTTCTTCTTCCTTATAGGAGGAATCAGAAGCGGCCTGGTTGCCCCAGGTACTCACGCTCCAGGTCTTCGCCGCAGTTTGGCGTTGTTTGCGGCGCGGTTTCGCCAATACCTCATCCGGCAAATCTTGCAAGAAACGAGAAGGCTCTGAGGGTGAACTACTCCCATACCAACTCCGGCGGAAAGCGTAGGTTAAGTAGAGACGTTCTTCGGCGCGCGTCATTCCCACGTAGAGCAGCCGTCGCTCTTCGGCGATCTCCTGCGCGGATTCCATTGAGCGGCTGTGCGGTAACATCCCCTCTTCTAGCCCGGTGATGAAGACGACCGGATATTCGAGACCTTTGGCGCTGTGCAGTGTGAGCAGCGTGACGGCATCAACGTCCTCGGCGAGTTCGTCCACGTCGGCGACCAGGGCTACTTCGGTGAGGAAATCGGTCAGGGTAATGTTCGGAGCATCGGCCACAACGGCGCGTAGCGCGAGCACATTCTCCCATCGGGACTCGCCGTCATCAGAGCCGTCGCGCAAATATGCTTCGTACCCGGTGTCGGATAAAATCATATCCAGTAATTCTGCCACACTAACGGTTTCCTTCGTCTTGCGCCAATTCTGTACCAGGGTGGCAAACGCGAGGAGCGCGTTGTAAGTGCGTCCTGTGACTTGTTTCTCGTTGACGAGTGAAAGCACTCCTCGATAGCGGCTGACCTCCAGCGCATCCGCCTGCGTGATAATTTTAGCTAATGTGCGCGCTCCGATATTCCTGGGCGGGACGTTAATCACCCGCGTGAAACTGACATCATCATCAGAATTTTGTGCCAGGCGGAGGAAAGCCAGCACGTCCTTGATTTCTTTGCGGGCATAGAAGCGCGTCGCGCCGATGAGACGATAAGGGATATTGTAGCGGACGAATGTTTCTTCCAGGGCACGGGATTGCGCATTGGTGCGGTACATAATGGCGATGTTGCTGTGGGGCCGTCCTTTACGCACCAGGGATAACACTTCCCTGGTGACATAATCGGCCTCTTCCTGTTCGTCATAAGCTTCGTGCAACGTGATGGGCGGGCCGCCCTCTTTGCGCGTAAAGAGATGTTTGGGGGTGCGGTCGGGGTTGTGGGCGATCACGGCCTGCGCGCTATCCAGGATGACTTGGGTCGAGCGATAATTTTCTTCTAACAGATACTCGCGCAGTTCCGGAAAATCATCGCGCAAGCGGCGGATATTGCGATAGTCCGCGCCGCGCCAGGAATAGATGGATTGGTCCTCGTCTGCCACGACGTATATATTGCGGTTATCCTGTCCCAAAAGGCGCAGAATGACATATTGGGCCATATTGGTATCCTGGAACTCATCTACCAGGATATAGCGATAACGGCGGGTATATTTTTCCCGCACCGGGTCGTTACTGCGGAGGAGCTTGGCAGTTTCCATCAGCAGATCGTCGAAGTCAAGGCCGTTGCTGCTGCGCAGCGTTTCCTGATAACGCGCGTAGGCTCGCGCGACAATTTCGTCGTAATAAGTCTGGATAGGGTAGTCAACGGGAGCGATCAGCTCGTTTTTTGCGCTGGAGATGGCGTTGAGAAGCCCCCGTGGGCGGTACTTTTTATCATCCAGCCCCATATCTTTGACAATTTGCTTCATCACTGCGAGTTGATCGTCGCTGTCAAAGATCAGGTAATCGGGGGACAGACCGGCGGCTTCCGCCTCACGGCGCAGGATGCGGGCGCAGATCGCGTGGAACGTGCCCAGGGTGACATCCTGCCCGGCAAATCCGGACAACATCTTCTCCACCCGGCCACGCATCTCGCGGGCCGCTTT
>JAFGFI010000132.1 GCA_016931185.1 Anaerolineae bacterium | reverse complement strand
GGAATGCCGAACGCGATACTGGCAATAGCTCCGGCAGTGTATGGCCCAATGCCGGGCAAGCCACGCAGCACGTCTACGTCGGCGGGTAAATCGCCACCATATTGAGTTACCACGACCTGCGCGGCGCGATGTAATGAACGCGCACGGCTGTAATATCCCAAACCCTCCCACACCTTGAGAACATCTTCCAATGACGCGGCAGCCAACGCCGCAATCGTCGGAAATCGCTTCATAAAGCGCAGATAATAATCGCGCACCGTCTCCACCTGCGTCTGTTGCAGCATCACCTCAGAGACCCAAACGCCATAAGGCGTTCGTGCTTCCCGCCACGGCATCTCACGCGCGTGTGCTACAAACCACACCAGCAACCGCTCCCGCGCCTCAAGACAGTATGTTTTCAAAAAAACACTATGGGATTCAGATAGACTCATAAGTTTTTTCTTTGCCAAATAAAACGTAAAAAGCAACAAGAACCTTTACGTTTCACACACCACATCCTACCACCATGTCGTCTCTAACCCTTCCTGTGGCGGTGTCTTATGAATCCAAACCCAGGTGCCCGGCGTGCCGGAACTATCACTATAGACAACCTTGGCATCTTTTGGAAGCTGAGGTGTTGTCCAATCGAACAACCACTTTGAGTCTAAAATAGAGAGATTGACACAGCCGTGGCTGCGCACAAAACTAAAGGAATCGTGCCAATACGCCGCGTGCAGGGCATACGCGCCGTTAAAATACTGCGTCCATTCTACATCTTCAAGATAGTACCATTCGGGGCTATCGGGGCCGACTTCACGGTTCTGCATCGGCGTGGCAATGAGTTTGGCCCAGATGCGGGTTAACCCGTCAGGCGTCCACGTCTCACCGGAACGGCCACTGGAGACCAGCGTTGCAAACACCATCCGGTCACCTTCGTAAGCAGCGAGAGTCTGCTCAAACGTGTTTACCGATATCCATTTTTCTCCCGGTCCCACTTCTTCCGGTCGCGTTTGTAGGGTCACGCGCGAAGTGTATTCCTGCTCCACCCAACGATCCGGCCCGATCATATACCACAGTTCATCACCCACCCGGATCTCACCAAAGAGAGTGATGCGCTGGTAGCGCGCGAGGGTGACATCGGTCAAGGGTTCACCCCCCGGTTCTGTTGAGGGGCTAACTTTGCGGTTAATCCAGCCAAATGGGTATTGGGGTTGCTCGGTAAGCACAACGCCGCTAAAACGCGAAGGATAGGCTAATGCCAGGGAGCCAGCCGTGATATATTCACCGGGATTGATCTCATACCAGCGTTCCCCGTTATATTCCACTTCCCCACTCACACTGACCCAGTTGGCTCCGGCAAGGAACTCGCGTACCGGGGGTAGGCCTAATGCCGCTTCCTCAGGGTGTGCATAGGTGGCAGCAGGTAAGGGACGCACGTAGGCAAAAGTGTACTGGGTAAGCCCGTCTTCGGGGGGTTCAATCTCCTCCACCGGCAATTCCGGCAGAGGATTGGGCAAACGCGCGCGCAAATAATTTAACTTGGTTTCCTGCGCCCCAGGACTGTACGCAGGACAACGCCACGGCGTGCGCTCAGTGACTTGCCTGGGGCAAAGATAAGGCGTCCCCGATGTATTTAAGAATAGATTCGGGCCGGGATTGGATACAGGCGCGGCTTGTACTGTTCCCGAAAATGACAACATACAAAATAACGCCAACAATAATGCAAAAAACATAAAATATTTATGCGAAGTCCACATATATTTTCCTTACGAAACAAACCCGGTTTTTGCGGACACAATATCCGTGGGAAAAACCGGGATTACTTAAATTATACCATATCCATTTTTAAAGTAGGATTATCATATAATGGGTTAATCGACAGCAAAAAAGACAGCTCGCGAAATAACATAGGCAATGTATAACCCAATCAGATAAATAGCCCCTCCCTTGCCTAGCTTACCCTTATTAAACCATAAATAAACCCAGAGTATTGCCCCCGTAATAGCTTCCCAGGGCAGATCCCACTTAATCAAAGGGCTGGGCACCCAGTAAGTGGAAAGAAGCGCGCCTCCTCCAATTGCTACTAACGGGTTAGTAACATTGCTCCCTACAAGTGTACCCAGGGGAATACCTGTATCGCCATTACGAATACCGGAAACCGCGGCAATCAATTCAGGTAAGGCCGAAGCTACCCCCAATGTCACGACACCAATCAACGATCCACCGATCCCTGTGCGTTCTACAACGATTTGCGTAATCTGCAACGCTACCATAGCACTAGCGATGGTGACGACCAAAGTTATCACCGCAATCCCTGCGTCGCGCCACGCCTGCCGCGCATTTTTAGGCACGCCCGCCGGAGGTTCCCCGGTTTCCGTAAAACCATTATCCTCGGCTTTGTAATGTTTACGCTCATCCACATAGAGATAATATAGGTAGGCAATGAATGTACCAAAGAGAATTAGACCATCCCAGCGCGAGTAAACGCGGTCCCATCCTAACACCAGGCACATAAGTGTGCTACCAATCATCGGGCCCATACTTTTCCATAAGAAATAGCGACGGAAGCGCAGTGTCCCGGCAATTAAAACCACAATTGCCATAATCAGGGTTTGCTGAACTACATCTGAACCAATATTGGATCCCAGGACAACGGCTGAAGCGATATTACGATCCAACGTATGTGTCAGAATCCCCACCGAGGCGGTGAAATGCGCGACGATTTCGGGAATACTGGTAGCCAGAGAAACTACAGTTACCCCTATAAACGCGGTAGAAAGCCGGAAATAACCGGCCAGCCCGGTCAACTTTTTAACGGCAATGTCGGAACTCAGAACTAAGAACGCCATAGAGGCAAATCCAACAGACGCAATTATCCATAGACTGGTTTGTGCATTTAAAAAAAACATAGTATATCTCTCCTTATTCTAATATCTTTATCATTTTGCGCGTGAAACACGCACAAAAAAACGTCAGGATAGCTGAACCCCAGCTATCCTGACGTTTTAATACCCGTTAGACGAGAACCTAGCGGTTCAGCACAAGAGAATGTGGCGCGCGCCACCTCCCAGAGCTGCTCCCTCAGGATCATCTAAAATTTCGTACTTAGGTTCTACCTGCCAACGTATCATCAGTTATATCCTTCAAACGATTTACTATCCAATAGACATTATACCAGATATAGGTTAAAATACAATATTGTAGTGGGCGAGATTCAAAAACCTTACTTTTTACCCTTACACTTTTACGCTTGATAGGGCATAAAGTATATAACGCGAGTTGCTACCTTGTAGTAGCGGAAGAGAAAAGGTATGCGTTTAGTTTTGTGAGCAAACGGTGCCATTGATGGCAGCAAAGCGGCTAAAGCCGCAGAAGAGATGTGTTTTTTCGCATGCGGCTCTTGTCGCGTGCGAAAAAACACATCTTTTCCCTTCTCTTTTTCGCCCCTACGGGGCGAAAAAGAGAAGTTTACGTGATAGGTAGCAACTTAGGTTATATAAGGTAACTTGAATCATCCCTTTTGCAGGAATAAAAGGTGAAAGTTTATGAGTGAAGCAGACACGATTGCACGCACCGGCGGCCGTCCGGTTACAATAACGTCTTTGATTGCAGACTTCCGCGCGCTGGGTCTACGATCTGGAATGACACTCCTCGTCCATTCATCATTAAGCAAGTCAGGCTGGGTCTGTGGGGGTCCGGTCGCTGTGATCCTCGCGTTGGAAACAGTATTGGGGATAGAGGGCACACTGGTGATGCCCACGCATTCCGGTGACCTCTCCGATCCGGCCCAATGGTGTAATCCGCCGGTGCCGTCCGCCTGGGTAGAGACGATCCGCCAGACCATGCCGGCCTTCGATCCCGATCTGACTCCCACACGCGGGATGGGCGTCATTGCAGAGACATTCCGCAAACAGTCAGGGGTGCTGCGCAGCAACCATCCGCAGGTCTCCTTTGCTGCCTGGGGCAAGCACGCGGTGATGGTGACGGCAAATCACGCGTTGCCCGCCAGCTTGGGTGAGACTTCCCCGTTAGCCCGCGTGTACGATCTTGATGGATACATATTGTTGCTTGGTGTTGGACATAGCAACAATACCTCGCTACACCTGGCAGAATATCGCGCCGAGTATCCCGGCAAAACCTGGCTTCGTTCCGGTTGCCCAATGCTGGTAAATGGACAACGCCAATGGGTATGGTTTACCGATCTGGACGTAGATGATGACGATTTTCCGCAACTCGGTGCAGACTTCGAGGCAGACCTGAACCTGGTGCAACGTGGACAGGTAGGCTGTGGGGAGGCTCTCTTCTTCCCACAACGACCCTTGGTGGATTATGGGGTGACGTGGATGGGGAAAAACCGTGATGGGAGGTGAAACGTGAGACATGATTCGTGATTCGTTCCCTAGTTCAACTTTTAACCATTAACTATTTTTTAGGAGGTATCCAATGTGGCAAGAATTTAAGAAGTTCATTTTACGTGGGAATGTGTTAGATATGGCGGTGGGTATTATCATCGGCGGGGCGTTTAATCAGATCGTGACCTCATTGGTCAATGACGTTCTGATGCCACCGGTAGGTCTGTTGTTGGGGCGGGTAAATTTTGGCGATTTATTCATCAACCTGTCAGGGGGAACCTATGAATCCCTTGCCAAAGCGCAAGAAGCCGGAGCAGCTACTATCAACTACGGAATGTTTATCAATCACGTTCTCAGCTTTTTGATCGTTGCCTTTGTGATGTTCCTCATCGTGCGGGAAGTCAACCGTTTGCGTGAAAAGGCCACGCCTCCCGCCCCTCCCGCTGCACCGACCACAAAAGCATGCCCGTACTGCTATTCGCAAATCCATATCCAGGCTACCCGCTGCCCGCAGTGTACGTCGGTTTTGGAGGAGTAGCCATAAACAGGAGGTGTCGTCGATAGACAATAACCACAGATACACACAATTTTTGATAGCGCATACAAGTATTGGGATGAGTCGCGCTTTTCATAGCGCGTTCTTCGTACCTCACCACTTATATTTTTCGCATAACCCAAATCACCATTCTATAAACCTGACAGGTTTATAAGCCATTTTGGCAAATCTGTCAGGTTTTACTGTGGATTATTTTATTATATCAGGAGAAAATACACGTTATGTCTGACATCCGCCGTTTAATTTCAGAAGATTTTGATACCCTCACTACTATTGTCGCCAACGCCTACCCGACCTATGCTGTCAACACTCCCGAAGAAAAGGAATGGCTCAAGCAACGCTTATATAAATTGCATGAAGAAGACCCATCTGTTACATTCTACGGTCTCTTTCGAGGAGACGAATTGCACGGGGGGATGCGCTTCCACGATTTCACAATGAACTTCTTAGGTCAAAAGCTCCCGGCCTGTGGTATCGGCACGGTGGCGGTGGATTTACTACACAAAAAAGAACACGTGGCCAGGGAAATGCTTCTCTACTTTCTGCGCCATTATCGCGCGCAAGGGGTGCCGTTAGCAATGCTCTATCCCTTCCGCCACGATTTCTATAAGCAGATGGGATTTGGCTACGGCCCCAAAAAGAGCCAGTACCGGGTGAACCCTTCTGCTTTCCCCAAAGAGAATTCGCGCGCGCATTTGCACGTATTAGGTGAAGCCGACCGGCGGGCCATTCAAGAGTGCTACACGCGCCATGTCTGGCGTACTCATGGGATGCTTGAAAAGTGCGAATATGAGTTGACTCGCATGATAACCGATCCCACCCACCATATCGTAGGATACCGGGAAGGCGAGAAATTATTAGGGTATATGGTGTTCACGTTCGAGAAGGGTGAAAATTCCTTTATCAACGACATCCACATCCTTGAATGGGTTTACGAGACGCCCCAGGTGTTATCCGAGATGTTGACCTATTTGCACACCCAGGCGGATCAAATCCGCCATATCATTTTTGAGTCGTCGGATGAAACTTTCTACTTTCTACTTTCTGATCCGCGCAACGGTGCGCCTAACCTCATTCCCTCAGCATACCACGAGAGCAATACCCAGGGTGTAGGTCTCACCTACCGGGTGTTGGATGTACGCCGGATGTTTACCTTACTCCAAGGACACAATTTTGGAGGCCAGACTTGCCGCCTCAAATTAACCCTCGATGATAGCTTCCTGCCTGAAAACGCAGGCAGCACGATTTTACATTTTGAGCAAGGTCGTGTACACTTAAGTGAAGAACCTGCTTACGAAGTGGAAGTCCAATTGGATATTGTTGAATTTTCTTCGCTACTCACCGGTAGTGTTACCTTCAAACGCCTTATAGATTATGGTTTGGCACACATTTCCGCTCATCATTACATAGATACACTTCACCATCTCTTCTACGTTGAAGAAAAACCGGTATGTATGACAGCGTTTTAAGTAAAAGAGATAGTTTCATCTCACCGAAAGAAGAATTTATGGAGCAATCACCTTACACGTCAGAATCTGTATTCGATACCCAGACGCTTTTCATTGCTGACACATGGGTAAAGACAGAAAAGCAGCATCTCTTGCAGAATGTTCTATTCTGGCTAGAACGCATTTTTATCATTATCGCTCTTCTTATGTTTATCAGAACCTTGTTATCCCCAACCGTGTGGCAGTTATGGACGATGACCGTAATAAACATTGCAAGTTTGGGGGTTTACCGGGTCGCACTTACATGGGGTCGCCAGGGACGAACCATAGCCGGCAGCCGGCTCATTATTATTACCTTGATGATGAATGCCGTAGGAATGGCTGTGTTATTTGACAAATTGCTGGTCGCCTACGGAATTATGGGCTCACTGATCGCATTACTCGCCAGTGTGCTTATCTCTGTACGTACCGGGTATATATTTTCACTCGCGTTTACTATTACCGGCTTGCTCATCTTACTCTTACAAGAATATAATCTTTTGACAACAACTTATCCCACATCCAATGCTACACGCAACATAGCAGACGTGTCAATTTATGTATTCAGTGTACTCATTGGTATGTACCTGGTTACGCTCAACCAGGAAGGCACTCGGCGGGCACTCAAACAGCTTATTGCCCGCTCCAATGAGCTTAAAAGTATGAATAAACGCCTGGGACACGAAATTGTTGAGCGCAAACGTGCTGAAACGGCCTTAGCCGAACTAAATACTTCCCTGGAAGCCCAAGTCGCTACGAAAACATCGGAAATCGTGGCCGAAAAGGATAAAAGCGATGCAATTTTGAGCAGCGTGGGTGATGCAATCAGTGTTACGAACCTGGCAATGCAGATCCAATATGTCAACCAAGCATTCACGAAAACCACAGGCTATACTGCGGGTGAGGTCATTGGCCAATCTATATATATGCTGTTTACCGAAAACACACTCGCAGAAGAGAAGGCTTTTGCCCTTAACCAGGAACAATGTACTGGATTACAGGTTGAAATGGTAGCCAGGCGCAAAGATGGTCGTTGTTACGATGCTCAAGTGATTATCGCCCCGGTACGCAACGCAGAAGGAGAACGCATTGGATACGTTTTCAGCCAACAGGACATCAGCCACTTCAAAAACCTGGAACGCGCCCGCCACCGGTTTATTACCAATGTCTCTCACGAATTGCGTACCCCTGTAACCATTATCAGGTTGGCCGTGCATCTATTGGAGATGAATACCGAACCCGAGAAACTGGGACGCGCGCTAGATACGTTACAGAAACAATCTATGGTTTTAGAACGATTGATTAAAGATATCCTCGAAATCACTTCGCTGGATAGCGGAAATGTTATTACAGTTTGGGAACCGGTCTTTCTCCCGGCGTTGATGGATGAAGTTCTCCTCAATTATCAATCGCAGCTTGAGGCGCAAAATCTTGCAGTACACCTGCAACATCTACCTGAGGATGTCCATCCTACTCTGAAGGGTGACCAGGCGCGTCTTATCCAGGCCCTCCAGGAATTATTAGAAAACGCTATTAACTTTACCCCTACGGGGGGAGACATCACGATAGAAGCAGAATTAACCGAGGACGATGTGCGATTATGGGCCACCATCGCAGTGCGTGACACAGGACCGGGTATCCCGATAGAAGAACAATTTCATGTCTTTGATCGATTTTTCCGTGGTTCCATCGCCGAATCCGGTCATATCCCCGGCACCGGCCTGGGCCTGAGCATCGTAGACGAAATCATGCGCGCGCATGGTGGCCGGGTGACGGTAGAAAGCCAACCCGGTGCAGGCAGCATGTTTAAACTGTGGTTACCCGTGAATGAAGAGGCGCAAAACGTGACGCGTAATGCGTGAAATGTAAAATGTATTACGGACATTGCACCACACAATAAAATACACAGTGGATCACAATTTGGTCGGCTTAGACTACAAAAGTCTCACGAGTCGCCTTGTTAAGCAGGTGCTAGCTAAGACTTTTGTAGTCTTTGCGTCATAAATTTCGATCTACTGATACAAGGAGCTAAACAAGTGAAGACTGTAACCTTTGGCAATTTGACCGTTAGTAAGTTGATCTTGGGCGGGAATCCGTTCAGCGGGTTTTCACACCAGAATCCCGATCTTGATAAGGAGATGGTGCGCTGGTATACCACGACACGCATCAAAGAAACGATGCACGAGGCAGAGCAACTAGGTATCACAGGCTTCTTGGGCCGCGTGGATCAACATATCCGCCGCACGTTGCTCGAATATTGGGATGAGGGTGGGCAAATTCAATGGCTGGCGCAGACCGCACCAGAGTTCAACAGTTTGCCAGGCAATATCGCGGCGGCGGTGATGACGGGTGCGAAAGCTGTCTACATCCATGGCGGTCAGATGGATTTTTTCTTCGCGCAACAGCAGTTTGATGTGATCCACAGCGCGGTAGCGCAGATTAAGGATATGGGGGCTGCGGTCGGGGTCGCCGGACACAACCCGCGTGTTCACGAGTGGGCGGATGAACACCTGGAGTTAGATTTCCACATGTGCTCTTACTACAATCCCACACCCCGCGATCAAAACGCCGCACATGTCCACGGCGCGCGCGAAGTTTTCGCCGATGAGGATCGCGCCGCAATGGTCACCACAATCCAACACCTGCGCGCGCCCACCATCCACTACAAAATTTTCGCGGCAGGCCGTAAAGATCCGGCCGAGGCGTTTGCCTTCGTT
>JAFGFI010000131.1 GCA_016931185.1 Anaerolineae bacterium | reverse complement strand
GGTCCCGCTGCCGGTAGACGACGACGAACCCGACACTGCCGATGATGTCTGGTAGGAGGGGGCCACTATGGCTGCCCTAGACATGAAACCGAGGTGGCGAGCCGTCGGGAAGTCTGTCCGTGGGGCATCGCATCATCATTCGGGGTTGCCCAATCAGGATGCAATTACCTGGGCACCCGATTCTGGCATGGGGCCACCCGTGATCCTGGCCATTGCCGACGGCCACGGAAGCCCCAGTTATTTCCGCAGTGATCAAGGGTCTGCACTGGCGGTCGAAACAGCACGCGAGGTTTTGAAGGAGCTATTAGCCGGCCAACCGGATCCTATCAATCTATCGGCGATCAAACGCATCGCCGAAGAACGGGTGCCCCAAGAGATTACACGTCGCTGGCAGAAAAAGATTCTGATGCATCTGGAAATGCATCCCTGGAAAGCGGCGGAGTGGGAAGTCCTTATACAAAAAAAGGGAACACAGGCACGACGCGCCATAGAGAGCCGTCCGGCGTTAGCGTATGGCGCGACTCTGTTAGCCGTACTGCTCACAGAGACATTTATCCTCTATTTACAATTGGGGGACGGAGATATACTAACGGTCTCGGTGGATGGCACGGTAACGGCTCCGATACCTCGTGATGCTCGTCTCATTGCCAATGAAACCACATCGCTATGTGTGCCCAATGCCTGGCGTGATTTTCAACTACACTTTCAAGTGCTTGCCGGTGTGCAGCCGGCATTGATTACGCTAAGCACCGATGGATACGCAAACTCGTTTGCCAAACCCGAAGGCTTTCGTCAATCAGCCAGTGACTATCTTAATCTGATCCGAGAAGAAGGCGTCGATGCAGTGGTGGGCTATATGGAGGACTGGCTAAACGAGGTCTCAAGTTCAGGTAGCGGGGATGACGTCACGCTAGGGTTATTATGCCGGATGGATGCCTGTTCAAAAGCACAACGGATGCAAAATCATTCGGAATCTAAGACAGCACAACTGGCAGCCCGGCGCAGCATCTCCTATGAACATCGTAGCTTCAAGGGAAAAGATCGAATCTTCCAATTGCGTCGTTTACGACAAGCCCGAAAACTCAGGCACACAGGGCGTGTCTAACGCAACAATAAAAACGGGCACACTCAAGGATTGAGCAAATTTTTGAATTAAGGAAAGACACCAGGGTTTGCGGGAACTCCGAGGGTAGAGGGGGATAGGGTGCCATTCGGAAATGGCACGCCATTCAAAAATGGCGCGTGATATGCAAGATATTCCTCGTGAAAAGTTACGCCAAATTATTGAGCAATATGGCCGCGCTATCGTGGACGATCCACGACGGTGTAAGGCGTTATTGCTTGATTTTTGTGGCGCCTATCGCCGTGAGATTTCAGTATTAATAACGGCCCAGGAAGAGGATGTGCCACAGGACTTGTTATCTGCGGCACCGGGAGTGCCGATAGCTCTGCTCATTGGACAACTCACCCGGCGATTGGTAGATTATCGCGCGTTAGCCGAGGACGCAGCACAATGGGCGGTGGGATCCTGGGCTTGGGCTTTAGGTATACCTGCGCCGTTGAACAATGGGAATTATTTCAATTCAAGCGTAGTAGCACAGCCACACCCTACGCCGCCTCCTTTACCACGCGTAACATCCACCGTGACGTCTACACATCCAACCAACGCGCCGCCATCTTCCCAACCGGAACCTGCAACTGTGCAGCCGAAACCCAAAAAGGCGCAGGGTTCCCCCCCCCCCTCAATTGCTCCTAAACCTACAGCCCCTATTCCGACCAGCGCGCCAACGACTACACAAACCACACCGCAAACGACGTCACCGCCCGTACGAAAACCGGCTGCTCCGCCTGTCACAAGACATATACAAGGGTCAGGGGATATTTTTGCATCTAAAGAAAAGGTTGTCATTTTTAATAGGCCGCGCACTGCCGGAAATACAGCGTGGAAAAAATTAGGGGAAACACCGGGAAGCATTACTATCCCCCCTCAGCATGTTTTGGGATTTCGTCCTTATGAGCTGAAGCCAGATGGATTAGCAGCATGGATTCAAACCCTTCCCCTCACACTGCCCATAGAACGATTGGATGTAGGAGATTATGCAGTGTTGGATGCGGACCTGGCTGCGATAAGGCAATTAAAGTCATTAGGAGAGTTAAATATCAACAATGGCGAACGTATCACAGATGGGGGTGTGATTTACCTGATAGATTTGCCGCGTTTGCACACATTGGATCTCAAATGGGGGAAACGGTTGACAACAACCGGCGTCCAACAGTTGGGGAGATTAAAGACACTAACCGGCCTGAACCTTTCGTGGTCCAATGTAACCGATGCCGGGATTACAGGACTGGCGGCGTTAAAGAAATTAACGTCTTTGGAATTACGTGAGTGCAATGCACTTACCGATGCGGGACTACCTTCTTTGCGCATATTAAAACCATTGACAACGCTAGACTTAGCAGGTTGCGCAAATATTACGGACAATGGATTGGCGCAGTTACTCGATCTGACGGCGCTAACCCAACTTGAACTTTCTCGCTGCGTCCGGTTAACGGATCAGGGTATGATTTATTTACAGGCGTTTCCCCGGTTAACGCATTTGGATTTGGCCTGGGATGTGGGAATTGGGGATAAGGGCATAGCCGAGATAAGCAAGTTGTCAAATTTAGCGACGCTCAATCTATCACGCACGAGTCTTACAGATGCAGGGCTGCGATCATTGCGCGCGTTGAAGAATCTGGTGTATCTTGATCTTTCAGGATGCGAGCGGATTAGCAATCAGGGGCTTATCCACTTAAGAAGCCTTTCCAATCTGGCATACCTGAATTTGAGTGGATGCCGGCGTATCAATAAACGAGCTATCTCCCGGTTAAACCAACCGGGGTTATATGTACATTTTCAAGGATAAGTAAAGAATTAGGAGTTGCGAGTTAAAAGTCAGGATAAGGAATAACCCTTCCTCACTTTTAACTTATGTTTATCAACAGGAGGAGGTTATTATGCCACTGATAAAAGATGGACAGACAGTAAAGACGGTGGGGGTAGGGATTCCCTGCACGGCCGAGCAATTTTTGGGTGGAGGAGGACAAGGGGAAGTATATAAGGCTGATTTGGGCGGTCAGAAAGTTGCGCTCAAGTGGTACTTCCCGGTTCAGGCAACAGCAGAACAACGTAAGGCACTGGAAATTCTGATCAAAATGGGAACTCCCAACGATAAGTTCTTATGGCCGTTGGATTTAGCAATCTCCGATACCCTATCAGGGTTCGGATACATCATGCCGTTGCGCGAAGCCCGCTTTAAGGGTATTGTAGATCTGATGAAGCGACGTATTGAGCCAAGTTTCCATGCCCTAGCGACGGCAGGGTTACAACTATCGGACAGCTATCTGGTACTCCATACCAAGGGACTGTGTTACCGTGACATTTCCTTCGGTAACGTCTTCTTCGATCCCGATAGTGGAGAAGCACTGATCTGTGATAATGACAACGTCACTATCAACAAATCCACCCAGGGCGGTGTTTTAGGAACACCCCGCTTTATGGCTCCCGAAATTGTGCGTGGCGAAGCTCGCCCCGGTACGTTGACCGACCTTTTCTCTCTTTCCGTGTTATTGTTCTATATGCTAATGGTTCACCACCCCCTGGAAGGTGCACAGGAGCAGGCCGTGCATTGTCTGGACTTACCGGCAATGACCAGGATTTACGGGACGGATCCTGTCTTTATTTTTGATCCTACCAACGATACAAACCGCCCCATCCCCGGGTATCACAATAATGTCCTGGCATTCTGGCCCCTTTATCCCCAATTCTTGCGAGATCTGTTTACCAGAGCTTTCACAGAAGGATTACACGATCCTTCCGATCGGGTACGTGAAAGCGAATGGCGCAATGCGATGTCGCGTTTACGGGATGCAATCTTCTACTGTGCGCATTGCGGGGCGGAAAACTTCTATGATGCCAACATGACACAGGCAGGAATATGTTGGGCCTGTAAATCGCCTTTAGCACTCCCACCGCGCGTCAACATTGAGGGCACGCTGGTCATGCTCAATCACAACACTCAACTCTATCCGCATCACGTGGACGACGATCGAATGTATGATTTCCGGCAGCCTATCGCACAGATGACCCAGCATCCCAAAAATCCTGACCTCTGGGGACTTCAAAACCTTTCTACTGAGAAGTGGGTACTCATCCCCGCAGGTGGCGCAGCGATGCGCGATGTGCCACCAGGACGCAGTGCATCCATCGCACTGGGCAACCGTATCAACTTTGGCAAAAAACTAGGGGAGATTTTTTAACCCCCCTCACAGATTCTAACTACTGTTTATAATTTGGGTGTATTTCATTTAAGTTAGCAACTACATAAAACGTAAAACGTGAAACGTAAGAGCTTACGTTTCACGTTTTACGTTTTATAACGGTACATTCTCCAAATGAAATATACCCTCGAACTTACTTTTGGTTAGAAAACAGATATTGACAATTGGACTTTTGGACTATTGTAACGCGAGGAAGTCTATTCTATAATGGTAAAATGTGGCACTACTGAAAAAAGCAACTGCGCAAATCATATAAGTCAGGCGCATGCTGCGAATTCCATTTTTTATCGACAGATTTATCTGCTAAATCTGCTGATAGAATACGAATCATGAAAGGAGAAATCTTATGTTAAATCGGCGATGTCGGTCTTTTGCTTTTCATGTGGTTACCATTGTTTGTATGTTGGGCAGCATCTATTCTCCCATTTTGGCAGCCCCCATGGATGTGACAGCAAGCGAAAGTATAGCAGCAAATACTATCCTCGCGGAAGTCTCTCTCTTAGATGATCCACCATTTAACGAAACGGAACCCGCATCCACCGATATGCCTCTCATCTCGCCGGAAGAAGTGGCAGAAGCATCATCCCCAACCCTTCCGCACATAATTTACCTACAATCACGCCAATTCACCCCAACAACATCGGAGATAGCAACTTTGCGGACACTGGCAGCATCAGGACAGCAACGTATCCATGTTTTACTGCAACTTGACTTCATCCCGCGCCAAGCCGCGAAAGATGCGCTGGCAGCGGAAGGCATTGAACTGTTGGCTTACATTCCCGATTACACCTGGATTGCCTCTATCCCTGCCAGCCGTGCAGCAAACGTAGTTGAGCGAACCGGCGTGATATGGATGGGACAGCTACAGGTCAATGACAAGCTCGACCCGGCAATTGTGGCTGAACAATGGGGCACACACAATCTTACACCCAACGGTGTGGCGGCGGTATATCTCGCGCTGCATAGTGACGAGTCACTGGAGACCGGGCGCGCGCTCGTGACAGACCACGGCGGCACAACTACCGGCGAAGTTGTTGGCTTGAACCTGCTGGTCGTGGAGATGCCCCGCGCCAACATTGAGGAGTTGGCAGCAGAGGATGCAGTGCAGTGGATCGAGCAGGCC
>JAFGFI010000130.1 GCA_016931185.1 Anaerolineae bacterium | reverse complement strand
TGTTAATGTACAAGAATCCTGCGCGATTAGTGGCACTTGTGAGCATTAAGCCTGCCCCTATCGCGATTAGTGGCACTCAACAGTTAACCTTTAGGATATGATACATTACGAAATACTTCTAAGAGCTGATTAACACTCTGAGGAATTGAAAACTCACTTATCACCAAATTCCGGCCCTCGCATCCTAAACGCTCGCGCAAAGACTTATCTACTGCCAAATGAAGTATGGCCTTGACAAGTGATGCTACATCTCGCTCGGGTACCAACCATCCAGTTTCCCCATGATGTACCAATTCAGGAATCCCAGAAACCAGGGTTGAGATCACCGGTATTTGCATTGCCATCGCCTCCATCAATACAACAGGAATCCCGTCTTGATCTCCAGATTGAGCCACAACGGAAGCTAGGACAAATAAATCCGTGTGCCGGTATGCGTCCAGCACTTCCTCGCGCCGGCGTGGCCCAGCTATTGTAACGCGATCCTCCAGATCATAGTCACTGACAAGTTGCTTCAATTTGGCTTCATTTGGCCCCCCCCCAATGATGGTACACTGAAAATCCATACCCTGAACTTTTAGTTGTTGGCAAGCTTTAATGAGATACGCGTGTCCCTTCTTTTCAACCAAGCCACCTATCGATAAAATTGCTAAAGAAGTCTCAGAACTTCCCCTGTCCGACGGGGCGAACAAATCTACATCAATACCACAATGGATCACTGATATCAAATCTGCGCGCAAATCCGGATACCTCTCCAGCAATGTCTGTTTATTGTACTCAGAAATAGCAATAATCCGCGAAGCTGAGCGGACCGTCAGACACAACAGATCATCTAAAACATAAATATCATAAGCATGTACCGTCACGGTAAAAGGGATATTCAGTAATTTTGAAATCACCTTGGCGGCGGCTCCCGATAACCAAGCAAAATGGGTGTGTAACAACTGTACGGGGGTAGCTTTTAACATATACGCTAGGGCGACCGCTTTCAAGAAAATAATCATCCGTCTAGAGAAGAGATACCAAAAATTCTTAGGATAAGGTTGTCGAAGTAGATCAAAAAACAAAGCAAAATACACAATAGGCGATCTAAGAAAAAAATACAATTGCGCCCACCAGAGTTGCCAGGACCATAACGCGGGTGCATACTGTGCATCCTTGCTCAATTGCTCTGATACATGCTGCACCGGCTCGTCTTTGGGCGGTAGAAGTGAACATATACGCACATGAACCCCTCGCTGTTGCAATTCCTGAATCTCGTTTGTAATAAATGTCTCCGTTAAAACAGGAAATCTCAATAAAATATAGACAGTTTCCAAAGTATCCACGGTTTTTCTCCTGCTACGAGATTACACTCCACATGCCATAACAAAAATCTTTCCACGCCTGTACTGCACAGGCTCGCAAGTACGTCCACGCTGCTTCATCGTCGGCTACAGAGGCTTTAATACGATACACCTGTGCCAGCCAATGCCGTACCTCCTGCCGCAAAGCACGATCAGCCCCGTCACTTAGAAATAGTAAAGGTATTACAGAAAAAACAATTTGGTAGGCCGGGTAGGTAGTGCGCGTGATAAGCTTCACTGCCGGGAGCCGGCGATCGCGTAAGAGCCTCAAAACAAGAAAAAGATTTTGGGAGAGTGGAGCAGGCAGCGGGCTTAACCAACTTTTACCTAGCTTATTATGCGCCTGAAGTTGACTTAAGTAGAGCTTAGGAAACTCAGCATAGGTATCAAAGGAAAAAGATAAATACTTCTCAATAACGTAGCGCAATGTGCTATCACAAACTTGCCTAACTTGCTGCCAAATCTGGGAGAGCGGTTCAGCGTATAAATCGAATGAGGGACGTAATTTGAAGTCTGTCGCGCGCGCCACCAGCGTGGGTAACGCATTTGCCCGCTCGGTAACCGTATCCAGTTCTGGCACTAAATCCGCAAAACGGCGTCCTCGCTCAGCATAAGAGAAATGATATTCGTGATGAGCTATCAGCAATGCCTCCGCGCAAGACAGGATAATTTTATTGATCCAATACAAAGTGTACCAATCTTTGTTGGTCTGCGTTGCATAAGGCAACGACTCGGCCATACGATTCAGCATCAATCGCAGTCCATCCCAGGTATCCAGGGCACGGGGGTCAATCGCGCTCCGATGAGGCAATATGTCCTCTCCATAAAGCACAATGCCTCCGTTTTGTATTTCATACATGCTCACCGTAGGATGGGCGATCTTTTCTGCCGACAAACTACTGGGACTATACCGGGAGATGCTCGTTTCCACGCCTATCTGATTTGATAGTGTTCGCACAGTGGTATGCAGCCACCGGCGCTCCATCTGATATTGGCGCTGCGGCATAACTATCGCCAACTCATAATCGCTCAAGAAATGCACATCGCGGCCTTCAACCCGCACACTGCCCTCACCCCGGCCAAAACTGCCGCGCAAGATAAGGGATTGCGGATCTACTTTAGCTCGAATCGCGGCGACGATCTGATGTATATGTGCATCTATCGTTTGGTCGACGATAGGAACATCTAAAACCGTATACTTACCCATACAAACTCGCTTTTTCCTGCCATAACACACGACCATCCACATAATCTGGTATGGGTAACCCTAAACTATCCAGTAGGGTAGGCAATACGTCGACCAACTCCACGTGGGGGCCTTCCACCAAGGCCCGCCGGCTGAGAAAAACCCCATCAGAATCTGGATAGTCGGGTAAATAACCATGCATAGACTTTTGCTTGCGACTAAACCCCCATATCGTTTTCGTAAAGAGATAGGGGACATCCAGATAGAAGATCAAATCTCCATAACGATTATCAGGCATTTCCAAATGATACCGCTGGAAATGTTCATCAGTGAGGATAAATCCTTCACCAAGGGTCTCCAGAATAGCTTCTACCGTAGCCCGTTCTTTGTCATTGCGAAACCAAAAGCGGGCATAGTTAGACTCGATCAAGTGAATGAAACGTCGCAAACTTTGACCGTGTTGGCGAAAGACCTTGTGGATATCCACACGCTTTTCAGCAGGAATGTGACCGTGATCAGAAAAGACAAAAACATCGAAATCAGAAACCCGCCGGCTGTAAGCCTCATACTTAGCTGCTACCAGTTGATCCAAACGACGCATCCGATCAATAGTCTCCGGTCCATCTTGCCGGTGGTGATGAGAATAACTGTCTATACTCCCAAGGAAAAAGTAAGTCCACGGGCGAATTTCTGTAAATTCGTGACCGCCAATCTGTGTAAACTCACTTCCAGCACCCTTGGTCATCCCCACTATTTCAAACTCTACGTTGTAGCCACGCAAAACATCAAAAACTGTGGGATATTCTTTTAGATAACCAACCTCATCCCATGCACGGTCCTCAACCACATTGAAGTAAGACCAATACTTGAGCGGCAGGTTTACCAAAAGTGGCACACCAAACCAGGCAGTATTTTTCTCACGGAACTGGCGCGTGTATTTGTGCAAAAAATAGCGCGACCCCAGGTTATCCAAAAGGCCCAGATATTTGAACACGCGCGCCCATTTGAAGGGCGTCCCCACCGGGTCATATTTCCAGACAAACCATTGTAAGTGCTTATCGGGATGAACGCCACTATACATTGAAGGATGACAAGTAACAGAATGTCCGAACTCCGATTTCATACGTCGCTTATGAGCGAAAGAGTTAAGAAAGGGCATATACTGTAGACTCTCAGGCTTAAGTGCATCAAAGAAAAAGGTTAAAACTGGTTTCATTATTCACATCTCTCACTTTTATTTTTTACTAATCCACATAAACTTCCAGTGCATCTTATACCACTTCAATGCTAAGCTAGCTGCGAAGCGTATTTTCGAACACTAAAATCAATAAAAACCAGATGACAATTGTATATAGTCCCATTGGTAAATCAGCATAATGTTCTCAATAGTCTGGTGCTTGCATAGTCTCGGGGGTAGATACACCATACGTAACATCCGGCACATACACAAGTTTAATTGCATCAGCCGCGATATCCCGACCATTAGAAACATCATCAGACACCACAACCGAACCGTGATCCTGAAACTCAAAGATGCCCAGGAGGTTCCACTGTGCTCCGTCAGTTTGCTGGTCAACTCTTACTGTCTCTGCTCCATTAAGATGATTGATCGTGTACGGAACGTCGGTTGGTCTCCAATCCCCTGCCCACCACCAGGCATAAACCTCATATCTTCCCGGTTGGGGAACAGTAAAGATCCAGGTAGCTGTGTCCTGCCCTGTACTTCTCTCTCTATTATAATAATGCACATCACCGTAGTGATCGCCCCCTACGAATATATACTTTTGCCAAGCATCCTGAGAAAATGAGGTTGAAAATCCGATATCAGCATCATCTATAATAATCTCACCAGATCCCGGTGTAGGAAGAGGAGTAGGTACAGGAGGAAACACAGGTAGATCGGTATGCTCGAAAGCACCCAAGTCAGGAGACTCATTCATAGGCACGGGATTATCATCAAAGTCTTTAGCATACCCCAAGTCAATGCCACCGTCAATTGCCGGACTGTACGCTTGCAAATGAAAATCCCGATTCGCCAAATCCGCAAAGAGCGGGTCGGCGATCTGCTCTGCTTCGCCTAACGTAAAACCCAGTTTTGTGTCGCCTGCGAGATAGTATACGTTGTAATCGTGAGTAAATGTTGCGTGGCTGCTGATGACCTGGCGCTCGTTGGCGTAGATAATGTTATTGCGGAGGAGGAAGGTGCTTTCGTCTGGGGATCCGGCAAAACCGAAAATAACCCAATGGGGCACGCTGCCGGTTTCTATGATGGTATTATGTTCTACGCGCATATTTTCAACGACACCCTCAAACTTGCCGATGAGGTGGAGCCAGGAAAAACGACCATTATCGACAGAGACATTGTAGGCAAAGATAACGTCATTAGCTGAATTTCCGCCCGCTTCCATGAAAGCACCGGTATCAGCAACGTAGTTGTGATGGATGTAACTATGATCGGCGGTTCCCAACAGTTCAAAGCCGCCGCCATCAGTACCGTAGTCCTCGCTGGGCGCGGCGCAATGCTCAATGTGGTTGTAAGCGGCTTCATTGTAGGGGCCGTTGAATTTGATAGCCGTGGCGCCATAGTCATTATCGCCCCCGGGGTTACTGACCACCATGTGCAGATCGTGAATATAGCAGTTTTCCACCAGGTTGTGATGTCCGTGGAGGGTGATACCGGCGCCAGTATCGGTAACTTCTAGATTGCGGATGATATTGTAGGCATAATTTGGCCGAATCCATACCCCGTTGACGTGGACGTTCTGGACCTTGAGATTTTCTACAATGACGTGATTGGCGCGGATGATAATGCCATGAGTCCAACTGCCGGGGTTGGCGATGCTGGGCGCGTTGCCCTCGCCGTAGGCGGTGAAGGTAATGGGGTCGTCTTCAGTGCCGGAGGTGCCAATCGTTAGTCCTCCGGTCCACATGCAGCCCCGCTTGAGGCGGATTGTGTCACCGGGGGCAAAGTCCATAGTTTTTACCGGCGCTAAAGTACGCCAGGCTGCAAGGGGAGATGTGCCGGGGTTGCTATTTCTACCATCTTTACAATCCACATAGTAAGAAGGGGTGTCTAATGTCCTCTTTAAAACCGAAGGAAGATACATAGCATATAGAGGCCAATAAACAACCGTTGCCACCTCGTTAGACCATACACAATAATCCATCGTGTCAGCAGACAAACAAACGCGAGCCTGGTTGACGATATCCATTAAAAGATAAAATGTGTTAGGAGTATCTATCTGCACAGCAAAACTTACTGTGACCGGATCTATGGAACTCACGGTCAAGGTGCCGGTGATAGTGCTGACAGGCATCCCACCACTGATACTCTGTGTATAAGTGATACCTGGCGGGCGCTCCACAAAACGCTTAAAAGTCACATTTTTGAGCGGGTCATAAAACTCAATAGGTACACCACCGGGTAAGGTTGAAATGACCACTGTATACGTAAGCTCATCCCCATACGTCACCCTTACCTCATCATTAGGTATAACTGACTTTTCAACAGAGAGTACAACTATGGTTTCAACATCGGATAAATGGGCTACAATCCCCCCATCAAAAAGACTCTGCGATGGTGACAAAGTTTTCTGCCCCAATTCAGATTCATCTCGCTTACAGATATTATATGCCATGAGGATATATACAGCAGCCAATCCGACAAGCACGCCTAAAATCACATATCTATACCTGATGACGCTACTTTCAGTCATACCCCCCTCAATCATTTTTTATAGTTCCAACTATTCATTCTGTTACATTATGTCGATCTGGAAAATACCGCCGGAATACTTGTCTCATCCTCCTCGCATAATACCAGAAAGGATAAGGTTGTCGCACCACAAATCCTCGATCCTCAGCACTAAAGCCACATCTTGAAGATACTTCCGCCTGTTGCAAGATATCAAGAATATATTGAACCTCTTCGTAATGTAGCTATCAACTCACCTCGCATTTGCCTGATGGATTACCATCTGGTAAACTTCTACTGTTTGCTGAGCGACAGTATCCCATGACATTTCGTTTCTCGTTTTCTCTAGTGCCTTTTGTCCCATACGCCGGCGCCCCTCCCTATCCTGCAACAAACGCACAACGGCGTTAGCCAGGCCATGAACATCCCGGGGGGGTACCAGGTATCCGGTCACACCATCTTCTAACACATCCGGGATCCCCCCTACCGCAGTCGCCACCACTGGCTTCCCAAAAGCATAGGCCAGAGGGATAACGGCACTCTGAGATGCTTCAATATAGGGCAATACGACCACGCTGGCTTGTTGAAAAAGCCGCGGCACATCTTCGCGGGGAATATATTCATTCAAAACCTCAAAATACTCTGGATGCTTCATCATAGCCCGATAACGGTCAAAGTCTTCTCCTTGGCCGGCAATGACAAAACGCGCTTGAGGACAGGCCGCCGTGATAGCAGGTTCAGCAGCAATCAGATAATCCAAACCCTTATAAGGCCAAATACGGCCAAAGAACAAGATAGTCCCCTCTTGCTCAGGCCAACTTTGCTCGCTCCACTGTTTGTAGAGGGAAAGTTCGCCAATAGGAACAACTGTTATATGATCTGGAGAGAGGGTATGGCGAGCCAAGAGCGTATCCTTCACCGATTGCCCATGGACAATCAAGTGTTGTGAACGTGAGATAGGTAGATCGCGCACCCCCTGGGGAATCTTGCGCTGTGACCGATCTCCGGCATGCATTACAGGGTCATGGATAGTAGTCACAAGAGGAACGGGATGCCAAATCGTGAACGCCAAGTTAAGCCAGGGATTAACCGACAACAAGTGCGTCACATCTGGACGCAAGTTTTCAAGGAGTTCGCGTATGTGTACCAACATCCGCAAGTTAGCCGGGGAACGCAGGCGCGGCTTCGTAAAGTAAACTAGCTTTATCTCAGGGGAAAGCATACCTGCCAGGGGCTTAAACTCAGTTGGCATTAACAAACTTATCTGCACCTGCGTAGCCAAGGCATTGGCCAAAGAAATAGTATATTCAAAGAAATAAAAATCAATCAATACTACATGTAAATCTTTGCCTTGCTGAACATTTGTATCCATAAGCATCCCCTCGCAGAGCAACGTATTTGACACCTAATTATAGGACCGGTTTATCATTATGCAACAACATCCAGATATTGGGCCAGACGCTCTGTGAGAGATCGCCGCTCAAATCGGTCTAAATTTTTATAAATCTTAAGTAACGTATCCCCTCTTTTATATTGATGGTACAGCTTGAGTACGGTCTCCTTTATAGCCTCAACATTTTCGGACGACACGATGGGACCGGCCTCCATATCACCGATTAAGTCAGCGGCAGCTCCTGCCGGCACCAGCGACAGAATAGTTTTCTGGGCCGCCAGATACTCAAACAGTTTACCAGGATAAGTAAGGTTCACTCCACGTTCATCACTAAGCGTTAACAATAAAACATGAGATTTCAAAAGCAATTTCACACTCTCTTCATGAGAAATATACCCCCGCAGCTCAACCATATCCTCAAGCGACCACTTCTCCAGCAAAACGCGACTCCGTTCTTCAAAACTTCCAGCAAAAATGACCTTGATTTCAGGAACCAATTCAGGATACTCGCGGCGTATTTCCCCCAAGGCCTGGAGAAAAGCAGAAGAAGCATTTTTCTGGCTATCAAAGCGCCCCGTATAGGCTATAGTAAACGTAGAAAACGGCGAACAGGTTAACTCAAAATCATCCGCATCAAACCCATTCGTAATCTCCACAAACTTATCCTGAGGCAAAGAAGGATGTGTATCCTGGAAACTTCTGGCTGTGGCAGCACACGTTACAGCCACGATATCGGATGCCTTTAACAACAATGATTCTAAAAAAATATCTATCCGAGCGCGCAGTTGCGACGACTGTTGATAGACCCCATACTGCGTCCAGGGATCTCTAAAGTCCGCGATCCAAGGTTTTTCGAAAATTTTATGCAAAAAATAAGCGACAATATGATCTGTAAAAGGCGAAGAAGTCGAGTAAATCACATCAAATTGTCTTCCAACCCTTAGCCCCATCCACAATGCTGCCGGAAGCCAACGAATACAGGAATCAGGAATCAAAAGCCAAGTATCCACAAAATTCGCCCAAGCTCTCCGTACCCGGCTGTGAGTAGCAGGCCCGCCCTTTGGAGAGATCGCGCTCCCCTCCCTCGCGCGTTTTGTGTTTCGTAAAAAAAATTTCCTAATAAGTCTTTTCACAAAACTGCCATCAAAATCAGGCACTCTATACATGGGCAAGGTATCCGGCAATTCTCTTAGCAGAGAGACGTCAGCCTCACGCCACGGAGGGGCACTCGTGGTCAAAATTATGGGTTGCCACCCAAACTCAGGTAGATATTTCGCAAACTTCACCGTTCGCTGCACACCCGATCCTCCCCTCGGAGGAAACGTATAAGCAATCATCAGGACTTTTCGCATATTATTCATCATTACGTCGACTTATAGCCCCATACGAAACCTGGACTCAAACTCAGTGGATTGAAGGATCTCGGTGCTGGACGGAGACCAAAAAAGATTCGGCCAAAATCGCCATCACAGCCCTACTGACGATATACTTGCAATAACTTTTTAGCAATAGGTCGCCAATCATATTCTAATTCGACTAACCGTCGCCCGTTAACAATAAGACGTTGTCTTAAGGCTTCATCATTCAGCAATCGAACCGTCTGCGCGGCAAAATCGGCCGGCGTATCCGCTACGAGAATATCTTTCTCATGTGCCACGGCCAACCCCTCACATCCCAATGTAGTGGAAACCACAGGTCGCCCTAACGCCATAGATTCTAAAATTTTTAATCGCGTCCCTCCCCCCGAACGCAATGGAACCACAGAAACCAATGCGTCCTGATAATAGGGGACAACACTCTCCACATACCCGGTGACAAAGACATAGTCAGAAGCCAATGCCCGCACGGCAGTATCCGGCTTCTGGCCGACAATCAACAACTTACAGTCTGGTACCTGCTGCCGAATTAAAGGTAATATCTCTTGACAAAAAAACACAGCCCCATCCACATTGGGCAGATAATTCATTTTACCTACTAGAATAAGCGTAGGGGATATAGGCTGTTGTTCCCTCAAGATCGTGTAGTCTTGCGTATTCACACCATTGGGGATCACAACAACATTCAAGTCTGGATTATCCTGCACTATGATTCTGCGATCAAGTTCCGAAACCATAATGTACTGATCAAAATACCGCCCATACTTAAGCGTCATACGCTTTAAAAACAAAACATCTTTAAAAAAAAATTTCAACTTCGCGCGCCAACCAGGCTTGACCGCCATCATCCGACGATATTGCACATAGGGGACATCGTATAATGTAAGAATTTTCCGGCAATGGCTATTGGGAGAAATAGCCTTAACATAGGGTGCCATTTCCGGACGTTGAATATCAACCACATCATAGCCCTCGTTAGTGGTCAATGTTCGTATCCGGCTCGCCATCCGCTCAGAATAATCCACCGCGCTACGCACGGTTTCGCACCGCAAAAGTCCCCCAAATTGTCGCTGCCGGTATTCACGCGCAGTAAGCACGGGTTTACCCACAAACTCAACGTGAGCACAAAAAGATTTCAAATAGTCCGCGACACCTGCTTCGTCCTCCGATGGTCGATGCCAAGTAAGCAACGACACATCGCAATGCTGGCTAATGTAGCGTAACAGATTAAAAACGCGCAATGTACCACCATCAGCCGGTGGATACGGAACTAATTTATCAATAAACAGTACTTTCATTCTCTATCCCACACATAAACACGCACTTTTCAAAACATCTCTACCGCAGGCCAGATCGTAACACTTGCCAGTATTCTTGTACTCGCCGCCAATGTGTCTCACGATGCGATGACACCGTCCACTTGAGCAGTTCTATCAGCATAACCCAAGTAAAATTTAACAGTAGGAAAAGGCGAATTAGATTGGCCCAGCCGTCACCAAAATATTTGCGATAGTAGATAATTTTGCTGCGATTGAGATAAATCCGCTTCTTGACCGGGATTTTCCCCGAGGCTGCGCCATGATGGTGAATGATCTGAGCCTGCGGCAGATAGTGGATCTCCTCGCCCGCGTCTCGACAACGCCTACACCAGTCAAGTTCCTCGAAATACATAAAAAACGTTTCATCCAATGGGCCAATTTTTTGCCACACTTCACGCCGAATCATCAGCGCCGCCCCCACTAACCAATCGACGGCTTGTATTTTATCATCAGAACCTTCAGCCATCACATATCTCTGTTCAAGTTTACTGTTAGGAAACCAGCGCCTGCCGAACGGAACACTATCGTCAATAAAAGCCTGCGCTAACGTGGGGAATCGACGCCGGGATGATTGCACCGTCCCATCTGGATACAGCAACTTTGGTCCCACTACCGCGATATGAGAATTTTCATCTAGATAAGCCACCATCTGCGGCAATGCATCCCCAACGATCTCGGTATCTGGATTGAGAATCAACAAATACCGCCCCTGTGCCTTATTCACTCCCAAATTATTCCCGCCAGTATAACCTAAATTTTCCTGACTCGCAATGAGGCGCACTTGAGGAAACTCCCGTTTGACCATCTGCACACTATCGTCGACAGAGGCATTATCAACCACAATCACCTCCAAAGACAAATCGTCACAGTTAGCTTCAACAGAAGCTAAACAACGCCGTAACAAATCACATACATTCCAGTTAACAATAATAACGGACAGATCCATATCATCAACGCCCAAGGTTGGCTTTCCTCAAACGCCTTACTATCTTTTTCACACCTCTAATTATCGGGTAACCGCCAACAATCCTCCGTAACCTCCTGATATTTTTCTTAACACCCCGAATTCCCCTGTAATTGTTAATGGGAAACTTAAGCAGTTCTGGCCATTGAGTCCTGATAATATCCACATTTAGCCTCTGTTTTATTCGATATTCATAAGGCAAACTTAACGTCAGGTCAAAAATTCTTCTATGGCAAAAAGGTGCCACAGTAAAAACATTCCAATGATTTCCGTAATTTTGTGGCGTAGCCAAACATCCAACTCGCTGCTCTATCAAAAATAGATCAAGTATCGTCAACACATCATAATCAGCTACTTCTTGCAGCCAGGCACTTGCCTTATCAAGCACTTCCGGTGTTTGTGGAAAATGAGACCAATTTAGTATATTTTCACCTGTCAGTCTAGTGTCAGGTGTCGCCCCGAATTTATTGTAGAAATGCGCCCGCCCAACCGATCCAATTGCCCCAGTGATAATAGGATAGTTAGGATTGAGCTTATGCAACATAACAAAACTATGACTGACACGTCCCCCAATACAATATCCTGTACGTTCAAGCCATCCTGTTCGCTCCTGTTCCGTAGCTTGCTGACATTCGAGCATTTTATGGTTTAAGCTAAAATGTTGCGCTATCTCTGCTGCGAGTGTAAAATCCAGTCGCCCTATGTCGTCAGGAACCTCCATCGTAAAAAAAGTAATTCTATCAATAAATTTTTTAGCGCAAGCTAATAGTGATCTCGTATCTTGCCCCGCCGTCAATGCCATATATGCGGGATATTCCCGAGTCACGCCTGCTATACACCGCGTTATAATTTGCGCCATCTCCTGAACCGTTGATTCGGTATCCGGTTCAATGCTCAGACGCTCCGCTCTGGGCCAATGTCTGAAAGACTTCCATCTAACTAAATCCAAATAGTGACTTGGAATCAAACGTTCCACTGACTTTTTGGGTGTTAAGCCAAAAGGATACCAAACATTTGACTCGGGCACTCCCATAATATCAATTAATGCTTGATTATCTTCTGCAATACCAATGAGCGTAGGTGTAGAAGCTACAATTTCACAGTCCGTGTGAAATACAGCCGACAAAGAGCCGGCCGCATCTAAGTAGAAACGCGAGGCACGTGGCAGTATGATGATAGCAGCGAAGGTTCCCCCTAAGCTATAGAGCCAAGACTCAAACCTAGACAAGTCTTGGTCATCCATTCCCTGGTCACACGTTATCGTCCCTTTCAATATCTGCTTGTTTTCATCAATTGGATAGCCCAGTAACCAACCCAAATGAAGGGATTCAGAATTCCGTATCTCAATAACAGGCAAAGAGGGGTGACATGCTAATAACCACCCCCCTAACTCTTTTTTATTCCACGCTACTGGAATGTACTCCTCAAGCCGGCACAATACAAATTGATTAACAAAATCCAAGAAATTTCCCGCATTTTTTTTCTGGATCATTACATTCTCCTGTACAGATAAACGCTCGCCAAACTACCGTCCTTCATAGATGTAATTCAAATGAGCAACCCCGGTCACCTACACAGCAAACGGCTGCTTTCAGCAAGAAATTGGGGATGTTTCTTAGCAGTTGGAAAACAGAAGCTCTCGCACTTCGGAAAGTGCAACGCAGCAATGGCGCTGCCATGAAACACTTCTCCAATATCAGGATCGATAAAAATACATCAAATAATTCAGATTACGCAAGTATCCTTCATAATATTAAATAACTCATTATGAAATGCAGTGATACTCTTTTCAACCACAGAGCGATTAGCAAGAATTGATTGTTTCAACAGCAAACGGTTCTCGAATCCATCACATATCTTCTGGCGTGCTTGTTCATAGCCATCTTGTTTTAAGTCCACTAACATCGGATACCCTAGGGATAAAACAAACAGACCAGAAAACTTGCGGCTATAGGCCATAGGTATCACCGGAACCCCAGAGGAATAAGCCGCAATACACGCATGCATACGGGCACCAACGAGAAAGTCCAACCCGCTGATATAACTTTTGGCCTCAACGGGTGTTTTGAAAGCTGGCGGCAGGACAGTATCCGGCATTTCCCGGTGAATTTGTTCAGCAACCACATAATCACCTGCGATGCTAAGATCATCAGAAAGGACAACATGTGGAATGAGATGTACAACTACATGCTCTTTTTTTAAAAATAGCTGAAGAATATCTTCCATGATCTGCCGGTAATTGAGTCCAAGCTTGAACATGTTGTCACGGGTATATCCGCCATGCCACAACAGCGCCGAAATATTAAGCCCCACGTGCGTCTTTCCAGGTGTAAAATGCCCCTTATCATAAGGTAGATTGAAAGCCAGATCGAGGTATTGACGAAACGTTCGATTGGGCATCACGCTTTGCAAATAATCCAGGCTGGCTTGATCACGAGGATAAACATACCGGATACGTTGCATAATTTGATTAGCCACAAACCTAGAGAGAGTACCCTCAAAAGGGCCAATCGTCTGTGGAAGCAATATCAAAGGCTTCCCAGAACGCAAAGAAAAAAACTTTGTCAGACAAAGTTTAATGAACCTTTTTGTACCGTATATATCACTAAAACTATCCCCTTCACCAATATCAAAAATAAGATCGTACTGAGATAAATTCGCCGTGAATTCTGAATCATGACGCACTAACCATTTCAAAAAACGGACCCAACTTCTCACATTTTGCACTTTTATATTAGGCAATACCAGACGTTCAAACTTGAAGGGAATTCTCTTGCCGCTAATCTCAATCTCATCTGAGCAATGATCTCTACTCAAAGGCCCCTGACCAAGAAGTGTGTAGTTGAAACGTATTCCAAGCTGCTCCGACAGGGTTTCCAAATACCACAACGCGGCATACGTCAACGCATTTACCCCCATATTGGGTGAATAAACTGAGTGCCATACCAAACATACTTTGAGTACAGAATCGCCCTCCATAAATTCAGATCTCCCTCAAATTGACGTCAATAACATACGGTATGTGAATCAATGGTGGGTCACCAACTGAAAACTTAATACCTTCATCTCTGGCCCCCTCCACCACAAAAGTTCGCGCATTGCTCAAACGGTCAAAGAGTAGTAAGAGATCCGTTGCAGAGAGATAGATAGAGTATGACCTGGGATGTAGGTGAATATCAGGAAATGTGCAAACAATTTCTCCATCTTGATGCAAGTCTTGTACATCAACATTAGCCCAAGCTATTAGGGTCTGTGTTTCAAAATCCTGGATACCAATTCGGAATCGAGCGAATTCAACCGGCTTCAAACTCTCAAATCGCGCCTTGATTAAGATAGGTTCGCCCGCCGTCAAAAGTGATTCACCTGTGTGTGCTGACAGTACCGAAACATCCGTAAATCGCACTTCTCCTGAACCCTCGTGGGAGTCAAGGTGCCCGGCAGTATGCTCGGCATATTGAGCATTAGAATTGTACAAATACTGAGAAATCACATCATCGGGACGGCCTTGAGCGATCACACGGCCACGATCCAAATATAACGCGCGATCGCACACTTGCTCAATATTACGGAGGTTGTGAGATACAAGAATCACTGTTGCTTCGCGACTTCGGAAAAGGCCTTGCATATAACTAATACACTTTCTTCGAAAATAAGCATCCCCAACCGCAAGTACCTCATCCACGACTAAAATATCAGGCTTCAATTGGGCAGCCACTGAAAACCCCAAACGTACCCGCATTCCCGAACTGTAGCTTTGCACAGGCGTATCAATGAACTCCTCTAGATCAGAGAAATCAATGATCTCTTTGATCATCCGATCGACATGGCGCTTGGGAATGCCCAACACAGCCGCATTGACATATATATTTTCTCGGCCGGTCAAGACAGGGTTAAAGCCAGCCCCCAGTTCAATTAAGGCCCCCATCCGCCCATAAACGGTGATCTGTCCCAGATCTGGTTTAATCAGTCCATTAAGAAGCTTTAGCAACGTACTCTTTCCCGCGCCATTAGGCCCTATTAAGCCCAAGCTCTCGCCCCGCTTCAACTCGAACGAAAGATCATGTAAAGCCCAAAACTCCTTAGGACGCAAACTCTGGGATCTACTACTAAATCCCAGCAATTCACCAACAATATCCTGCACGCCATACCATAATGATTTCTTTAGATCGCGGCAAAATTTCTTAGAAACATTTTCTACACTAATTAGAACTTTATCACTCACTGGTCACCATCCCCTAAGCACCAATGCGCTCGACCAGATGTGGCATTGCCACTCTGTAAAGCACCCAACCTATTAACAAAAGAACTATAACTATGCTTGAAACAATCCAAAAAGATTTAAGCTGCGTAAACGACCCAGTCGTTAACATTTCACGGGTAGTGACCAATAAAGGGCTGACCGGATTAAATTCGACCAATAACGAAGCTGGCCAAGCAGATGGGGGTTCATAGACCACAGGCGTCAGGAAAAACCACATTGAAGTTACAAGCGTAATGCCACGCTGAACATCTTGATACAACACACCTAATGGCGAAAGCAGGATACCAAACATGACGCCCAAAGCCATAAGGGAAAGAATACCTAGAGGAGCCAAAAGTGCGGTAGAAGGCACAGGAATATTAAACCAAATAAAGACACCTATTAACAGTATAAGACGAATGGCAAAATTGAATATCACCTCACCCAACCCAGCTAAAATCAGGGCTTCACGCGGGAAGTTAATCTTAGCCAACATAGATCGCGATGAAATAATAAGTTTAAGAGGGCTATTAAGCGCATCCAAGAACCCTTCCCACAACAATGTCCCCAACATTACATAAACGGGATAAGGCAAACCAATACTATCACTCGAAGTATTAATAATTTTTTGAGCATTAAGGAAAACAAACGTCAACGTCGTTACAATTGGTGGCAAAAAGGCCCAAAAATAGCCCAAAACCGACTGACGGTACTGAGCACTGATGTTGCGCACAAAGAGACGCCACGCCAATTCTCGAGAAGCTAGTAAATCATATACCATTGCATTCAGCAATTGACGCGGCCGGCGCAACGCCGATTCAGGTGAGTAAACTACTTTACGTAAGGTATTATGCATAATTCTCCTGATAAAAATTTACAATTCCTGTTCTAACTAACAAAGGGGATGTTGGCCGCATGCATCTGTCCACATGTTGCCCTTTCAGTCAATCCATTATGAAGCACGCTCCCGATCTAATTTGATAGCAACCTCACTTATCCCTAGTATAAAACTGACAAGCAAAATATACTTCGCTGAAAACAATCTAGGGGAAGATATATTACACACCAACAGCGCGAGATAGCTCAATGCCAAACCAATTACCAGACCACCTAAAATCCTGTCATGAAGACAAGACCCAAAGAGAAATGCCCTGACAAGGTAAACGATTGAGAACCACAAAAACATTATAGCCGCAACGAGACCAAAGTCCACTAGCAACCAGAGATACCCATTATGCACGTAATGCATCAAGTCATCGCCCTCATACCATTCGGCGCGATAATCAGCTCCAGGGCCAATTCCCAAAATAGGATATTCCTTAACCTTAGCCAACGCCAGTTCATTCTCCTTAAGCCGCCATTGCGTTGAGGAATCATATACTAACTCATCATCGGCGAAAAGGGAACCGAACCGTGCAGCAAGCCCGGCAACAATAGTATTTACGCGCGGGAAATATGCTCCTAGCAAAGGGACTAACAAATAGGACATAATGACTAGAGCCAAGACTAACAACACAAAACTTTTTCTCCGGTCTCGCCCCAAAAAAATGAAAACTATGGCAGAAAAAGCGGTTCCTATCCAAAGGCCTCTAGTAAACGTAAAAGCAATTGCCATAGGAAAGAAAACGACAGGAATAAATAATAACCACTTGCGAGATCCCATATACTCAGGTGTCGTATACAAGATAAAAACGGGAAAGAGCAGCACATAAACCAAAGCTGAACCCGGTGACGAAATCCGACCTACACCAACCAGTTCTTGACCTAACACGGTAGCATTATTTACGTGCTCCTGGAAAGGTAAAATCATCGTCTTCCCACCTAAAGCCTGCTGCACTACTACCAAAACAGCCGTGATGGAAGCCAGAATCAACATTCCACCAAGCAATCTCATCAATTGTCGCCGAGTTCTAATAAGATTGGTGACTACAAAGAAAACTAAGTACATGACCATCATTCGCGAAACAAAATTCCTAAAATTCGAGACAGTACCAAGATTATATTTAGCATTTAGTAGGGAAATAATAGTAGCGATAACAAAAAGAAAGACAGGCCAATCGAGTGGAGTATGCACAAAGCTATTCTTACCTGACAAATAGTTGACCAAAACCAACCCTAAGAGAAAAAAGACCACCAGTTCATCAGACGAAAACCCAAATAGATAGGGGAGACTTTGAACATCAAGCAGTGTCGTACTAATAGCGATTGGTGCCAAAAGCACAAACTCTTCCCCCCAAAGCGTCAACAAAAAAAACACCACTCCCGCCAACATGGCCTTAACAAATCTTGTACTAATCTTAAAAGCCCCAAAACTGGCAACAGCTACCAAAACAACAGTTATCACCAACAACAGTGGGGGAATGAGAAAATACAACCGCTTACGTACTCTTTGCAAAAAAGCTAATGGAGGTTGTTTGATACCGTGAACGGCTACGAAGTTATTAGGATTAAACATCATATATCCTATTTAACTTTCCGCCGTTGAAAGCGCCAGATAACTATAGCAAACATAGCAACTATCACTACTCCTGTGAACCCGATGAAACCTATCACCCAAACTGGCAATCCTGCTATCCCTGCTGGCTCAGGCGGATTGTCATTCGTAGTGGATGCTATCAATGTAGGCGTGACATTGATAGCATTCTCAAGGGTTAGCGCGACAGTGGGTGTCGCAGTGGCCGTCAAAGTCAACGTCAACTCTGAAACAACTGTGAGTAAAGCCGCCGTCTGCCCGCTGTTGCTTAGGCGGCGAGTATCAAAAGTATGAACTTCCATTCCCGTTGTACCCTCACGCACAAGAGCCAAATTACCCTTAAAGCGCCAGGATTGACTACCTAACATATACGCAGCCCAGGCGACTGCCTCATCCTGCGTCCCTGTTACAACAAGAAACGATAACTCCTCATTCCAGGGAGATTGAAGTTCTTGAACATAACCTAACGGGATATGAGATGGTAGACGCAACAACACCTCCCCCATCCAGTTTTCCACTTCATCAGTAGCAGAAATAAACGGCTGCGGCAATGAGGCATTGATTTCCTGAATCAACGGATTACGCGTTGGGCGACCCATAACGATAATATGATAATTTTGTAAAAGTGCATCCGCAGGTCGCCCCAAGGACACCCTTGAATTTATTTTTTCAACGTTAGTAGACCTGCCCAACCTAGAAGCTATCCGGAGCAGTGCTTCGACTTCAATCGCGGTAGGATTAGACGGAAGCACAAAAAGCAAATCACCCAAATCCGGCATATCATCAAAGGGAGAGGGAAAGTGCTCTAGCGCCAACTCGGTCACGCGCTTTTCTTGTCGCATCTCGAAATGCAATCGCGAGTCCTGAAAAACTTTTAACCAAGCCTGGGTCAAATCAAAATTCCGACATTCATCACCATTCTCTAAACGTATAAAAGATTGGACAGAAAGCTTGTTATTAGCTCCAGGCTTCAGATCTGTAGCCGGTATATTGAGCAGTAAACTATGCTCAGTAGTATTTGTTTGCGTGAGCGAAATTGTAGATAGCGGAGAATTATTCAGCAAGATGGTTAATGACGAGTTTTGTACATCTATCATCCCAGAATACACGAAATGCAAATATAGATATGACGCATTTGTATAATACCAACTTCCGGGTATATCAAACCAGTAATCCACTTTCGGACTGCGCGGATAAATACCATACTCAATCCGATCCCCGTACCCGAGGTCGGCCAACGTGAAATCAGACATCCAAGTTTCTGTGACCGGCGGAGAAGGTCGAATTTCACGTATTAACTCGTCAGGGCCTTCCATATCTAATAAGCCGGTATCCAAACCCAAAGCTTGTGCGGCTTTGTGAACCGCGTCATCACTAAGTCCAGTAATGATAAGCATTACTTTTTGAGGGTCCCAGGGTGAGAGAATTTCCTGGAGAACACCATCACCTTCAGGCACAGGAGATCCCTCTCGTGTAAAAAAATAGTTACTCTGAACAGGTGAACCTACCAGTTCTTTTCCAAGTTCATCGCCAACGCGCGTGGATAGAGAACTAATGTTTACAGGCTTCTGGGTTTCACCCGCCAGAACAACCATATTCTCTAACAAAGAAAGGGTCGAGGATAGATGCTGGATCTCACGAAGCTGAAGTGTTACAGAAAAAACAGTATGCTCGCCTGGGGCCAAGGGGGATAACGACCAAAAAACTCTATCTGACAGAGATTCCTCATCCACCTCCGTACATTCAGGATCACAGCTTACCCAATCAGTGAGGAGCGGCAAATCATCAATAAGCGTAAAATCCTGGGCGAGGGCAGAGGTAGTATTTGTAATACTTATCACATAAGTAAAAATATCCCCTGGACCGACGATCTGTGGTCCCTGGGTATGTAACGACAAAGTCCTTTGATACATAGAAATAGGTAGTGAAATCGCCTCGTTATCACTAAGCTTAGGAATCAATTGATTACGATCGGGTGATCCAATCACAAACAAATGGTCACCGCCAGCTTGACCGGCCTCAACCAAGCGCAGCCAATCCACATCCGTGGTTACACTGATAACCATATTACTACCTGCTAAATCACCTAACCCGGCCGCAATAGTAGCTGCTGTACGGATCTCTGCTTCAGAAGGTTGCGCGGGCAAGATAAACCGCACATAATCCAGATCAAAAGCATTCTGTGAAAATGGGCGCGGGTAATCGGCCAGATCTAGCACGAAGGGATTCAGTGTGTAATTAAAAAAGAGTGTAGACTCAGGATGAACGATTAATTCACCTACATGTACGGTGTCACACAAAAACCAGGCATTTAGAGCGACAACAACCTCGTGGCGTTTCCCAGGCTGGTCATTAAGTAAATTAGGAGGTAAATTGACACGTAACCTTTGACGCTCCAGTGTAGCGGCATCCAGAGTATAAACTGCCAACTGTGAACCATCCATCGAGACCGATAACTGGCCAAACCCGCGTAACTCTACTCCTTCTTTTTGCTCTAGTTCGGTGAAAAAATAGCTAAACTCGAGATCCAGGTAGCTACCGCCGTTCACCAGCCATCCTTCAGGTAACCTAAACGCATATTCCTGCTGCGCAACAGGGCTTTCCAGGATGTACTCACTATACCCTAATGCTTCAAATGTAGTTTGGTAAGTGAGGGAAACAACAGGCGCAGGGATCCCAACTTCCTGAGCCTGACATACTTCGGGGAATAACCCCACCGCAGCCACCAAAATGGGTAACGCCAATAGCCTTATCCACAAAACAGAATGAGGAAATATAGCATGCTCGCTTACACATTTTCGACATTCTCTTATAAATATCCTTAACATTAAACACATCCGTGACTCAGTTATCATCAGGTAGCAAATAGACCTTGCCGTAACCTTCATCTCGAGCATACTGCAAAGTTTTTGTCAACCTGGAAACCAACTCGTCACGACCAGTACCGTTAAAATCATACGTTACAATACCTGAACTAGGCACCAGATTAAGCTTTGCTCCGTTGTTCAGCTCAAAAACATTCCACTCAATCCGGGTATGTAAACTCTGCAGCAAAAGTTCGGCATCCGAACCAGTAGTATCCGGGAAAAGTAGGGCAAATGTATTATCTTCAAAGCGGGCCACCAAATCTTCTGTACGCAAACTTTGTTTCATAAAGACTCCAACCTGACGCAGCGCCTCATCTCTCAAATGAGATTGCGCATCTAGAACGACGTCCAGGTTCTCCACACTCATTAATGCTAACGACAGAGGACGTTGATGACGTTTGGACCGGCTTAGTTCCTCACTCAATCTCTGCAAAAAGTAAGAACGATTGTAAATGCCAGTGGCAGAATCCAGGATATTCAAACCCATAACATCCCCTGATGCACCCAAATAATCCAATAGGAAAGCAGCTCCAATTCCAATAATCGCTCCCAACAACGTGGCTAGAATCAAATTCTCTGTTTTTTGTGGTTTAAAAGGCGACGAAGGCAGATAGGCCGGGTCAAGAGGTTTCATGTCATAGATCTCATATAAGCCCTTCACATACTTAGTAGTTTGCTCTCCAATAGCATCCGCTACTACTTGAGCCAATGCGGGATCATCACTTTCAACAGAGATCTCTATAATATTTGTAGAAGAAAGTAACTCACTACTAACTTGCAGATGGGCTTTCTGGGCTTTTGTAAGACCCAACTCTTCGTAAACAGCATTACGGACCGTGCTACTTGACGCGATCTCCACATAAGTAGACATCACCCCCTCACGCTTACCGATGTAGGTCAATCCTCTGAGTACATCATTAGGATCCTCACTAAAAATAACATTCGGGCTAACAATAAATGTAGCCTTCGTGCGATAAACAGGCGATTGATTGTAAGTAATAAACAATCCTACGCTGATAGATAGTAAAATGGCCGGCAGAACCAACCACCAGCCTTTCCCAATAATTTGGAGATAACGCTTAAGTTCCATAAGAATCCTCTTTACCCAATCAATCGGGCAAAGGTCAACTGGCACCCCGCCCCGTAAAAATAGTAGCCACCGTCTGCCACAGAATTTTTAAGTCCAAACCCAAATTCTGATTTTCTACATAAGCTACATCATATTGTACTATAGTATCGAAATTTATACCACTCCGACCATTAACTTGCGCCAATCCAGTAATGCCGGGTAGCACTTCCAATCGTTCATAATGCCACGGCTGGTAAGCCTCTACTTCCCAGGTCACGTTAGGACGTGGGCCAATCCAACTCATCTCACCTTTAATTATATTGAAAATCTGTGGCAACTCATCCAGGCTAGTCTTGCGCAAAATACGCCCCACATGTGTAATCTGTGAATCATGGGCCGGTTTAAAAATCTGCCGTCCACTATTCACTTCAGACGATATAAAAGCTCTGTGAAAAGCCTGTACATTATTCAAATCAGTCTCTGATTGCACATTGCCGATCTGTCCATTGACAAACGCTTTCATGAAAGCGCGATGCGAGCTATCGTCCAGGTTATGTTGCATCGTACGGAATTTGTAAATCCGAAAACGTCGACCATCTTTTCCTACCCGCTCTTGAATAAAAAACGCCGGTCCATCGGAATCTAATTGCACTGCCAGGGCACATACAAATATCAACGGAAGAGCAAAAGGTAAAAGCACTATCGATAGCAAAACATCAAACACACGCTTGAGTCCTTGATATAACTTACGATCAGTATACATTTGTGGTGGATTGATAATCACCAGGTTCATTTTCTCTTCTCCTCGATTACATACCCTGATGGTCTGAAACCAAAGTCGATGACGGTAATGAATGTCTCAACTGATTATCGGCATCAGGATATTTCATATCTTTAGTTGCTTTCTTTACCAACGCATCAAATGTCATCGCATCTCCAGGAAATGCAGCCGCACCGATCTGTAATCGTACTCCCATCTCTTCTACAACAACATCATACAGACGCTGGGTCAATCCCTCTAAATGCGCCGCCGGCATTTCTGGCAAAAGAATAAAAAATCGATCATTATTGTGCGCTATAATGTTGTAATCATCCAACATATCACACAGTTTACGACCTACATCCGAGAGTACATATTGCCGCATCATCACCAATTGTGTATCGCGTACCATGCGATCTACAGCAACATCAATAGATTGTTTGTCAACACTGACTGCAACCAAAGCTAATGGACGCTGATGGTGACGCGCGCGTTTCAATTCTCGATACATCTCAGCTTGACCGGTAGCAAAGGAAGGAATAGAAACCTGCGCTTGTCCAATAGTAATGTGAGCAATTGCATCTTCAAATTCACCAATTCCTAATGCTACCCAACGAGCAAGGATAATAGATACAATCAGAAAACTAATTTCCGTTATCGTAAGCAATAATGTATCTGTCCACACCCCAGACTTAAACAAGGTCTTAAGAATTACAAACACCGTAACCGGCCCTCCCAACAGCAGGCCCAAAGACAGTTGGCGCGATTGACGAAGCAACACAATCAAAATGATTACAAGCGGCACAAATATATAGGCTATATCAGTAATATTGATTATCCTACTCAGTCGCTCTACATTGTAGAAAAGGAAAAACCAAAAAATTAAACTCGCTATTGCTAATCGCATCCTCTGCATGCGTCTCCCCCCATCATAACCTTCATTTAACATAATACAGGATATACCGTAACCAACGGGTATTAAAATTCTTAAAAATTCCCTGTATTATTGAACATCAACCACAGAACGGCGGCGCGTCTTTTACGCGCCGCCGTTCTGTAGAATAAACTCGTTTTTACAAAAAAAAACGGGATTATAATAGATAATTATATATATTGCGCTACAATTTCCGTCATCCGCTGAAAATTCTCCTCTATATCACATACCAACTTAAATTGGGTACGGCAGCGATCTAGGTTATGATTCACTCTATGTACTTTAAAGTAAGTATCCCCATTTAAATGATCCGTCAAAAAACGCATCCCCAACTCCAAAGCAATTAATTTAGCAGAAAAGGGGAGATAATCTATTTCCAAAGGGGTCAAAAAGCTGCGCGCTTCCTCCATATACCCTCGGGTAAGATGCCTAAAAATCTCTAAATCCAGGTATACTTTGGAAACATCGGGTTCATCTTCCATAGCTGGATTGGCAGCAGAACGGACAAAATCGCCAAAATCATAGAGGGAGAGTCCCGGCATTACCGTATCCAAATCAATCACACATACACCTTCACTTGTGCGCTCATCGAGCATCACATTGTTAAATTTGGTATCATTATGAGTGACACGCAATGGCAATTCTCCCTGTTCTAACAAGTCTATTAACACCGTCGTGTCATGGACTCTCTGCTCCACAAAAGCAATTTCTGATCTAACAGTCCGCGCACGATTCTGCACATCTTTTTCTACTGCTTCAACAAAGGTATCGAAACGCTTGCGCGTATGGTGAAAATCAGGGATAGTTTCAAACAACTGATCCGTCGGAAAATCACAAAGCAAGTATTGGAATCTACCAAAAGCCCGCCCTGCGTGATATACCTGCGTCAAATTCTCAACCACTTGATACGATTGCGCGCCAGTTATAAAGACATAAGCACGCCAATAATATCCATCTTCCGTCCTGTATAAAGTTTTTCCATTCGCCGTGGGGATAATATTCAATGTTTCGCGGTCTGGATCGCCACCCTCTGCAATGATCTTATTCCGTAAATGTGCGATCACGGCTATCACATTATGCATCACTTTTTCAGGATCTTTAAAGACATGATGATTGATCCGTTGTAGAACATAGTGCTGCATCGTATCCGCACCATTTTTTAGACACACCTCATACGTATCATTGATATGTCCAAATCCATACAATTTGGCGTCCACAAATTGTCCATCAAGTTGAAAGTGTTTAACTATTTCTGAAAGATTAAATTCCATACTATACCATCCTGCTATTTTTTCTATTTACCATTCTAAGAGCGTGATTTGAAAATCGCAGCTACAACTAACCTTTTTGTCAAGCTCCCTAATCCTACCACAAGATGCGCTCAAGAACAAATGTAGTACGTGTCCCTAACGCAGGTTATACCGCACAACATTCAATAGCGGCCAATACGTCCTTCAAAACTGGCTTACGAGTGAACATCAGCACCTCACCCACCGCCGCGTCAAACGCATCATCAGAAATATTAGTATTTTTATAAACCAATAGAATCAAGTCACGCCGCCCGGCCTGACGTACCTTCTCTAACTTACGCCGCAGGTAATTGGGATGCCAGAAGCCGACAATTTCCAACAAGGCCCGGCGTCCATCTTTGCGATGAGTGAACGAAAAATCAGGAATCATTACGGTATCCCCAACTACAATCAACTCATCCTCACGTGCAATTTCCCAAACCCGATCTGCACCTCCGTATTTTTCCTCAAATTCGGCAGCAAAATCTGCTTCCAATTGGCTATCAAAAATACCGGAGGCGGCAAAATGCGTACGTAACTCGGTCTGATCGTCCAGCCTGTAGTGTAAGGGGACCCGGCTAGGGATGTTGGGAGGCTGCACATCGGCCACCATTTGCCAACGTTGGCACAATAACAACGCGGGCATAAACTTAGCAAACTGCAGCCCATAACGAACGGTCGAGGTCACAAACGGCGAAAGGGGACCGTGGAGGGTGACATGATACCCCAATGGAGATTTGGAATTTGGGTTACCGGTTGCCGGATACTGGACTTGCCGATGCGCCGGTGCGCCGGTGCGCTGATGTGCTGATTTTGGATCCTCAATCTCGGTCACCGTATACATCAATTTGAATAACTTAATGTAACGAAAGAGATCTTTATAGGTATCGTATACCTGGATGCGTACCTCTCGCGCCCAGTAAAGCAAGCCTCGTGCTACTTCCAGGTTATAACGGGCGATCAAGTCATTAGGGGTAATAGGTGGGCCAACATCTACAAGCAGTTGTTCCTCCGCCAGGTCGGCAAAAAGCGCGGATTCTACCTGAAGGACAGACAGGTCATATTGTGCAGCAACCTCCGCGAGTACACACGCGCGCCCCTGTGGATGAAATAAATCCTGACGATCCGTCACCGGCCCACGCGGGAAAAGCGACTGGCGCAGTTCCACAGGATTGACCGGGGAAGTAGCATCGAAGGTAGAACGCGCCTCAAGTACCGCCGCCAGACCACGGATTACGGGATAGTCAAGGCTATCTCCCTCATATTTTCGCAATGCATCATTCCACGCGCCACGAGATTGCCCCACATACTGTAAAAGCAATGTGATGAGATCCGCCGCCACACGCAGATAATGATAATCAGCAGGTAACGCTTTAGGCCACACCTGATCACCACGGGAATCAAGACGGGGACGAATATGCTCGGATTTTAACATGCATTATATCCCATAACCACGCCGTCGTCGTTGGGCGATCCGTTCATCCACTGTCTTCCGTGCAATAACTTCATAAAGTACAGCCTGCGCGTTACCGCGCTTGCGCAACACGCGCCCCAACCGCTGTACATATTCACGCGCGCTTGAACTTCCTCCCAGCACCACAGCAATCTTCGCTTCCGGCACATCTATCCCTTCGTTGAGTACTTTCGAGGTCACAATTGCCCGGTAGGTACCGGCGCGGAAGCCATCCAGGATTGCTTTACGCTCAGCCGCCGTCGTTTGGTGGGTGATAACGGGGATCAAGTACTGGCGGGCAATCTGATAAGCAAAGCGGTTATGGGCAGTAAAAATTAACATAGGTTGTTCGGGGTGTTCACGCAGCAGCCGGTCCACAATCTCCAGTTTCGCCCGCGCCTGGTGAACAATTTCCTTCAATTGCAACTCTGCCACCTTTGCCCGGCGCGCTTCGGCTTCATAAGCACTGCGTCGCGTGAACTCACCCCACCATTCAGGGCCATGTCGCTCGCGCAGCCGGGCTTCCCGCACATAACCCGTGTACTTCGCATAGGCCGCGTCATAAATTGCACGCTCCTCCTCCGTTAGATCCACCCGGATACGCTCGGTGCGATACTCTGCTAACTGCACCCCGGTAAGATCATCAATGTGCTTACGATATAGCACCGGTCCCACCAATTGGTCCAATAGTGAAGCAGGAGAACTAGGGGGCAGAGGAGCAGGGGAGCTAGAGGGCGAGGGAGTAAGAGAGGTTTTGCCTGATACTTGATAGGCAACAGCACTCTCCTTAATTGACACTCGATGATTACTTTCTGTCGTACTCCCCCACGCTTCCGTCCTTCTGCCCCCCTGTTCCTCTACACTTCTGCTCTCAAACGCCACTGCTTCTTCATCCGGGTACGTTGCCGTGAGTCCCAGCCGATAGGGGGCGGCACACATCAGGGCGATTTCGTGCCAGGAGGGCGCAGGGAGGTGATGGATTTCATCAAAGATCAGTAATTTGAACTGGTTGCCCAGCTCCTCGGCATACGCCCACGCGCTTGGGTAAGTAGTGACAGTAATTGCGTCCATGCGTTTTTCTCCCCCATACCAGACACCGATCTCCATCTGGAAGGCATTAACCAACCGCGCATACCACTGGTGTAGCAAGTCTAATGTAGGCACCACGACCAATGTGGTCACCGCGCAATCGGCAATAGCACGTAAGGCCACAAACGTCTTTCCCGCTCCGGTCGGCAACACCACACTCCCCCACCGGCCGGCCACGTGCCATGCCTGCAACGATTCAGTTTGATAGGTATGGGGTTCCCGGTTATCATTTAACGTCAGCATAAGGTCACGCCAACGAGGAATCATATTGCGGATATGCTGTTGCTTAAGCCAATCACGCACTTCGCGGTAGTATACGGCCGGACAACGCCATTTGGCATTGATCCACTGGAAAGGTTTAGGCGGAGTTGTTGCCTGCGGCACACCATCTAAGACCAACGTTCCCCCCACAAACCGGGCCTGAGGAGGACGTTCTTTCATCCAGTCATACGATGCTATCATTATCTAATTCTATTATAACTGCTCAGCCAGCTATTTTTTCGACAGGATTAACAGGATTCTCAGGATTTTTAAACTTACTTAACAGTATTGACGACAGAAAATCTTTTCATACTAGATCATGCCTATCGCCATCAACACCCCCATGACGACAAAGGCTGCCGCTGAGATTTTGAGCAAGACGCGTTCAGGAATCCAACAGGACAATTGCTGTCCACCGGCTACTCCTAGCGCAGTCACAGCAGTGAGAGCCAGCGAACCCCCGGCGAACACAAGCCACGGACTGGCCTGTTTGCTCGACAGACCCAAAACGGCCAGTTGCGTCTTGTCACCCAATTCGGCAAAGAAGAGCAAGCTCAACGTGGTACCAAACGCGCGCCAATCCCACCCACGCTCAGTTTCAACGCACGCAACATCCCCTGGTAATTCACATCCAGCCTCCTGAGCCTGCGCCTCGCGCCAGATCAATGCTCCCATAACCACAAAAGCTGCCGCCGCAACCAAGCGAATCACATCCGCCGGGATAAAGGTGCCGACCAGTTGTCCCCCCACCGCACCCAACGCGGTCACTGCGATAAGAGCAAGACTCCCCCCAATAAATACCGGCCACGGACGCCGGAACTTGCACGTCTGTGTCATCACTGCTAACTGGGTCTTATCGCCCAATTCCGCAATAAAAATCAATCCAAATGTAGACAAAAATGCACTTAGATCCACAAAATCACCTCGATATGAACGTTTAGGTGTTCAGTATACCATGATCACATTATTCTCCGTCTACCACATATTCCCACCAGTTATTCTTCTTTCCACTTGTCTCTCCTTCGACGCGGGGAAGATGTGAGAGCCACCAGCGGTGATGAGCGCGGATATCGCCGTCGCCCCAGTCAGCACAGGTCACACGACGGCGCTGCCCGGTGAGGTGGGGATAATTCAACCAATCATCACATGTACTCCACACTTCACGGCGATTGCCCCAATCGTAATCTCGCTCGCTGTTGGGCGCGAAATGAATATTGCCGCAGCCGGCCTGTCCTGGCGCAACCCGGTCGTAGAGTGTAAAACGATTCCAAGCGTGAGTGGGATGAGGCTCCCAGGATCCAAAAACATGCGTGAGGATTGACTCAATCCGGTGGCCGAAGCTCTCAAGCATCTCACCCACGCCACGCTCATAGTTAAAGCCCATCGTGATAAAGCGTGGGGAGGTAATACCCGGCACGGGCGGGGAGTTGCAGAAATACGCATCCGGACCCGCCATTGTAGATTCCCAGAAACCGGCGTAGGGGAAACCCCACAGCCATACCTCGTCAATCTCACCCCGTCCTATACGCTCCGGAAAATCGAATTCGCGGAAGATAGTGGCATAGTCCACCGCGTCGGGGTGGTGCCACGCCTGGCGACCCACCCGGCACGCCATATAGGTCGCATTCGTATAACGAAATCCGTCTCTTTTGAGAGGATAGACGTCTACATCACGGCCCTCAACGATGCGGTACTGAACGTACCCCCCACTACACTCACGGATATCGGCAATGAAGGTCTTGGTTAGCTGCCGGGGATCATTCCACCTGCATACCTCGTGCAGCCGTCTGCCCTCCTGGTCGGGAAAAACAGGATCAAAGTTGAGAACGAAAACTTTAGGAAGCAAGGGGGCAGAGGAGCGAAGGGGCAAGCGGGTAGGGGAGCGGAGAGATGGACCGGTTTCATCTAGTTGATAGTTCATTCGCTTTGCCCCTTCGCTTATTCGCTGACTCGCTCTATCGCACAAACGTCTCATTCATAACTTTCTTGTAGGCCGGCGCGGTATCGATCCGCCCGGTGGATTTGAGCCACGCGACCACGTCGCTGTACTGAGCCTCGGAGGGAAGAAGATTACCATACAATTCGGAAATGACAGGGTAATCAGGCAGGGTGTAGCTGCCTACCAGGGACGGCGGCACAAGGGATTTTTCCGTAAGAAGATCGACCCAGCGGCCCTTATCAGCGTTGATAATTGCACCGGCCCGGTCTACGGCATTTAAGAAGCCCCGCACCGTTTTGGGCTGCGTATCCAACACGGCTTTACGGAATGCAAAGAGACTACAACTGATTTCCGGATAATGTGCATCATCCACAATGACGAAAGCCCCCTGCTGCATCGCCAGCGATCCCAACGGTTCCGGCAATGTAGCTGCATCCAATTCTCCCGCGTTGAGCAGGGCCATCCGGTCGGGAATTTTGGGTACGGCGATAGTGGTGATTTCGCTTGAGGCCAGGCCCTCAGCTTCCAACAAACGTGTCGTCACATATTCAATGACTGTGCCCTCAGAGACGCCAATGAGGATACCGCGCAATCCTGCAGCAGAAGTAATGCCGGATTGTGCCGAGGCCATCACACGAAACTGGGGAAAGTCCAGGGTGGGTACCATCGCATACCGCACTGCGACCACACTGATCTCTGCACGGTTATAGAGTGCAAGGGCCACCAAGTCGGTGATAATACCATCTACCTGCCCGGCCTGGAGTAATTGGTCACGTTCGGCGGCGGATGCAGCGGTAATGAATTCCACCTCTATTCCTTGTTCGGCGAAGTTCCCCTCTGCTTCTGCCACAAACAACGGCAGCGTGTCAAGAATGGGCAACACGGCGATACGCAATTTACCGGTTTCTTGCGGAGAACTACACCCGGCTAAGAGAACAGTGAGCATAAGAAAAGCCCACCAGCCTTTTATATACGACATCATGACCTCCTCCCTAAAATAGATGAACAGTGAATGGTGAATCAAGCAACACGGAGCAAGCAAAAAAGCGAACTGACGATTTCACCTCGTCACGCTGTCATCCGTCACAATTTTACTTTGGAGAAATAGTATCCGCCAACGCATCTCCATAGGGCCGCAAATATTCAACTGAGGAAGGCTTTTCTCCATCTTCAGGTCGATAGATAAAGGTGGTGATCGAAGCAGGGGCGGGATAATCGTCACTGAAGCCCAGTTGATCCAACGTGTGCTTTTTCTCCGGGATCAGGGGAACACCGTAGGCCCAAAGAATGGTGTAGGCCAACACATCTCCATGGCTGACAACGACAATGTGCCGCCCGGCATACTCGCAGCGCACCTGGCTCAGAAAGGTCCGCACGCGGGTCACTACATCCGAAGGCTGTTCATACCCGGCAGGGACACCACTGTACAAATCCCATTGGCGAGCGGCCATTTTGTGGAGTGGCCAGCCCTCAAAATAAAAGGCAACTTCATTCACGGCATCTTCGATACATAACGGTGTACCTGGATGCTGAGTGAGCAATATTTGAGCCGTTTCTTGCGCCCGCTGTAAAGGGCTACTAATCATGATAGCTAACACACTATCGCGCAACGCATTAGCCGCGGCCTGGGCCTGTTGCTGGCCCAGGTCACTCAGACCGAACCCCGGCAGCCGCCCATATACTACCTGTTCCGGATTGTAAACCTGTCCATGACGGACAAATGAAATACATGTAAGTGTCATTGATTTTCCCTTTATAATAATTGCCGCAAAATCGTGTGCCGTGGCCGGAATCCATACCGCGCGTAAAACCCAAACGCCTCTTCATTACCCACCGCCACTACCACTTGTTTTACAGATACATTATGACTATCCATCCAGGTCAGGGCATGTTGCATGAGGGTATCACCTATACCTTGTCCACGATAATCAGCCTCGATGAAAATGGATTCAATAACGCCCGCTGCTTCGGTTACTGAACTGACGCAATAACCGATGTTATAACCGGTCTCCGATTCCCATGCCAGTTCTACACGCAGGATCGCAGATTCAGCTTTTTCCAAGAGACGTGCCCTGCGCTCGGCATAAGTGCCTTCGGCATACTGTATACCAAAGTAGGGGGAACGTTCGGCGTGATGCACGTTGAGCTTTTCCCATAAAGGGCCAACGACATTCAATAATTCTGTACTGCCGATGATGTAGATAATTTCCATGTGTTGCGAGCCCTCTTCCCTTGAAAATCGAAAGTTGGCAAATTTGAAATTTGCCAATTGTGAAAAACCCTTGAAAACTTGGTTTCGTCTTAAATTTTCATCCAACCGCCGGTGAACGCACCGCGTTAATGCGTAATTCCCTTGAAAATAGCGAATTACGAATGACGAATTCAATTCGCTGATGAACCACAGGTTAACGAGAAATTTCTCTATAAATAGGTGCATTACACTTCGGAAAGTGCAATGCACCTATTTTCACTTAAAAGCCGCCAGGGTTAATTAAGGGACACTATAAAATGTGATATCCTTATGCGCGCCGTTGCGTAACTCGTTAACGGTGTTTGCCAACTGCTCGCGCGCCCACTTTTCCTGGCCATCATTCGGATATTGCCGGTAATAGGTTTCAATAACCATTATCAGGAAAAGGTAAAGGTTGTAAAGAGCACGCCGGGTACGCTGCGCAGGAGTATTCAACACCGGCGTCCCATATCCTACGGCAAAATCACTCGTGGGATCGTAACCGCCAAAATTAACTTCCATCAATGGGTCCCCCCACAGGGCACGTTCGTGATCAATAATGCCCATGATGGATTGTGTATCCACATCAAAGAAAATATTGCCATCCCACAAATCCCAATGCACCAAACGCGGCGTAGTAATTTCATCTAACACGGCATAATGTTGGCGAGCCAGCTCGTGATAAGCGGGATATGTGAGCGGCAGTTCAACTTGCATATCCTCGCCATCCTGGAGGATGGTCTGGAGCATTGCATCAAACGCATCCCGCCAATTTGCAAAACGAGGCGTATTCTCAGAGCCGTACCCAAAGGCTACACCTTCAATAGCATTGATTTCCCGCAGATAACCTCCGATTTGTTGGTTAATTTGTCGTTGCACATCGGGAGAAAGCTCACCACGTACCCTGTGTAGGGGTTTACCCGGCAGACATGCCATTAAGAAGAATTCATTGTCTAACAACACGCGCGAAGTATCATAGCAATAGATCTCGGGGACTGGCAACGAGGTACGCTCGCGCAACAGGCGCATCGCGGCTACCTCCGCTGCCATAATATCGTACTCGTAGCGCAAAACACGTACATGAGAGGGAGTCGACACCTTTAACACCCAAGAACGCCCATCCGTTAAATCCAGCCGGTAAGCGGTGCTGAAATAGCCCTCGGTCAGTTCTTCCGCCGTCTGCACGCGCATAGCACTGCCAAAATGATGAGTAACCAACGATTGTATTAAAGCATGAGATAGTTTAATTTTCGAAGCACTTTGCATAAATTCACCTGATTTTTATAGGATTTCAGCAGGGTCCGGATTTCAAGAACGTGAAAAGTATAACATAGGCAAGGTTCAGAAACCTTGCTTTTTACCTTTACACTTTTACGCTTGATAGGGCATAAAGTGTAAAGGTAACTCGAACCATCCCATAACATACTATTCGGATTTCCTCTCGTAACCTATTCCGGCAACACCCGCTTCGCCATCCAAATATCCGGCTTGCCCCACCCGTTGGCATCAGGAATAACACCGACGATGGTAAAGCCCATCTTCTGATAGAATTCGTAGGGGTGACCATGCAGGTTCTGGATATTGGCAATATGCTCCCACAGATTCTCGTACAAATCCACCCGGCTGAGTGAAGTCATGTGATCTTCATCATCTGTCCCCAGGTAAATTGTGAGCCCCCCCCGCACACGGACCTGCTCCTCCAAATCTGCCACGAGCGCACGCCCAATGCCACATCCCTGGTATGCAGGATGTACAACCAGCGGGTGTAATTCCCAGGCATTGCCATCATATTCGGGAATCCCCCCAATCCACCCTAATATCTTCCCTTCGTCATTTACGGCAGCGCGGCAGATTCTCTCAGGCTGCAATGCTTCATGCACCTCCTCCATTGCCGCATCCATATCGGGCCAGGCGCCGGGCCAGTGTGCCTTAAACCCTTCGACAAGTATCCTTGCCGCTTGATGCAGGGCATTAGCATTGTTGGCAGAAAGGTCAACGATATGCATTTATAAATTACTCCTGTACCGCGTAAAATACAAATATTTCCGCAAACGGGCGACGATATATTAAACAGTCGAGTATCACGCAACCCAATTTCGGTTTCGGGCTTCGCCCGAAACCGAAAAATGTCCGATTTTCCCCTACCCTTATTTGAACACACTCAAATCAAAATACCAGCATACTTGAGGTACCCGAAGTGTCAAGTATAAGGAGTTTTGACCATCCTGCAACATACGTTATACTAATTAACGCGAGTTGCTACCTTGTGGTAGTGGAGGAGAAAAGGGTGTTTTTTTCGCACGCGGCAAGAGCCGCGTGCGAAAAAAAACTCTTTTCCCTTCTCTTTTTCATAGGGGCAAAAAAGAGAAATTCACATGATAGGTAGCAACTTAGGTTAATTATTAAACCATTTGCGGGAAAGTCGAGAAAGTTTGAGTAGCTGAGTAGAAGTAAGGCGAATCGGATAGCGTTGAGGTGATACCTATGGATGAATTAGTTAAGTTGTGGGAATTTCCAGTAGCCGAAGAAATTTATATGCTTGTGGGATGGGAACAATGGGCAGATGCTGGCTCTATTTCATCAGGATTGCCGGCACATCTGATTCAGATGACGGAGGCCCACAAAATAGGAGAATTACTACCGGATGGGTTTTATTTGTTTCAGATTCCCGGCACCCATCATTTGTTACGCCCCCAGGTTGCACTTGAAGAAGGCTATAGAAAATCCATGACAACCAATAAAAATGAATTTTACTATACCGGGGATGACAAGAAAGGGTTGGTGATTTTCTTAGGAGAAGAACCTCATATGAACGTGGACCGCTACGCAGAGGCCCTATTAGATGCGGTACAGGCTCTGGGGGTAAAAAGGGTAGGTGCGGTGGGAGGCGTCTACGGTTCAATGCCTTATGACCGCGCCCGGGAAGTGTCATGCGTGTACAGTCTACAACGTATGAAAGACGAATTGGTCCGGTATACGGTAAAATTCTCCAATTACGAAGGTGGGGCAACTATTGGCACCTACCTGGTGGATCGCGCAGAACGTAGGGATATCGAATTCCTGGTTTTCTATGCTTTTGTGCCGGCTTATGATTTTTCACAGCAGGCCAACATTGTACCTGGCATCAGAATCGAGACCGATTATAAAGCCTGGTATGAGTTGTTGCGCAGATTTAATTATATGTTTGGGTTGGACCTAAATCTAGAAGATTTAAAGCAACGGGGGGAATCCTTGATCACCTCCATGGATGCGGAAATTGATGAACTAGACAGCAAAATGCCACAGTTTGAAATCAAAGCACAGATTGAGGAATTAGCCAAAGATTTTGAAGAACGACGTTTTGTGCCACTAGGGGATGTATGGGAACGTGCGTTGCGGGACATCTTCGAAAATATAGAGGATAACGAAGATACACCGGATATAGAATGATAGGAGTAGAATAATTGATGGAAGAACACGTTATATGGGTTGACGAACAGGATCGAGAAGTGGGTGCCGGCGAAAAACTGGCTACGCATCAGAAGGGGCAATTACACCGGGCTTTTTCGGTTGTGGTATTCAATTCCAGAAATGAGATGTTACTCCAACGCCGCGCGGAAACGAAATATCATTCGGGGGGGTTGTGGTCCAATACGTGCTGTGGACATCCCCGTCCCGGCGAAAGTGTGATCGGGGCAGCGCGGCGCAGGTTAATGGAGGAGCTAGGTATTGATTGCGAACTTGGGGAGGTTTTCTCATTTAAATATGAAGCTCGCCTCGATCATCAAATGACGGAAAATGAATATGACCACGTACTTGTAGGACACTGCGATGATATAATTCCCAACCCTAACCCGGATGAAGTGAGCGAATGGGCCTGGATGTCACCGGAAGATTTGCGGCGGGATGTACACACTTATCCGCAACGGTACACGTATTGGTTTAAGATATTGCTGGAACGCGCTAATATCTTTGACTAGAGTACAGCCGGTATGACTGGAAAATGGCGAGAGCAGTAACATAGATTAGGGTGCCCATTTAACAACGACCAGCGTAATATCGTCGGCCTGGATACGGCCTTCTGTGTCATGTAAGTGGTAGCCGGTAAACGCACTCAGGGTGTCGAGAATGGTGTCGTGAAGTTCCTGAGCCGAACTCTCTAGGTTTTCCCGGGCAATGCCAAGTAACCGTTCCGCGCTAAAGAAGGTTCCCTCTGGATTTTGGGCCTCGGTAATACCATCGGTGTACAGTACCAGCATGTCACCGGGTTTAATTTGTACAAAGCACCATTCCCATTTCGCGTCTGCGGTAATGCCTAACGGCATTCCTGTGCGACGTAAAGTGCGAGCAGAAAGGGACTCTTGTTTGATGAGATAAGGAGCCAGGTGCGCGCTGTCAATAACATCCAGCCCCTCATCAGTTATTGTATCCGCAGGCGGCGTGTGTTGGCTCAATAAGTAAGGAGGAGGATGTCCGGCATTTGCATAGAGCAAAGTACCATGCTCTAAATCCAGGATACCGTAGAAAACCGTCACAAACAGTCCCGCGCTTGTATCTTCGAGAATACGCGCGTTCGCCGCGCGTAACACAAGATCCGGTTGGACATCATATTCGGCGGCATACGTGCGGATCAATGTGCGACTGAGTGCCATATAAAGCGCGGCCCCAATGCCCTTATCCACAACGTCGGCGATAACAATGCCCAGTTGTCCATCTGGTAAGGGGATCACATCAAAGAAATCACCAGAGGTTTCCAAGGCCGGATAGAGCGCAGCAGCCAACTGCCAATCGGGAATATTAGGCAAACTTTCGGGCAAAAAACTGGCCTGTATGCGTCCAGCAAGGAGTAATGCCTGCTCCATTTTGTTATATTCTAACGTCTGGGTATAAACCTTCGCACTGTACATCGCGGTGGCAATTTGCGCCGCTAGAGACTGAACTGCCGGCAAAATTTTACCGATACCCTCCGCATTACGATAGCGCGCCAGGTAAATTCCCCCAATGGGGACGTCTTCGACGCGCCCCACCCGCTCAATATCTACAATGGGCACCAGTAAAATAGCTTTATCCATTTCTCGATCTCCCCACGGAAGATCGCTTCCCGGTGCAAAACTGCGCGATCTGGCAGTTTTGAGCAACCAATCCCAAATCGCTTCTCTCACCGGGGGCCAATCGTCCGGGTAATGAACGATCACCTCATTAGGGAAGATACGAACTTCAATATGACTGTAAGGAAACATGTTGCGCAGGTGCTCTTGTAAAATGTCAGGAAGAGAAGCAGGATCGGTAGGCGTTTTCAGCAGTGCGCGCCCTAACTGTTCTAACTTCTCTAGTTCACGGGTACGCAACTGACTGTGTTCCAAAGCACGGCTTAGTTGGTGTGCCAAACTGCCGGCCACTAACAGATCCGCGATAAAAAACATGTACCCCCCCAACCCATTTTGAGCATATAATCCGGCAGCCAGAACCGACAGGGGATCAATGAAGATCCGCCAGCCCATGGTAATAATAAGAAAGCGGAACAATGTTTCTAGGGGATTATGAGTCCAGGCAAATTCCTTGGAGTGACTGAAATAGTTAAGAAGCGGAATCCAGATCAGAGCAACTAACACCACCCACACAAAGATCGCACCCAATGCTGGACGTAAATATTGGATATCAAGCCCAGGCAGGGGAATGGCCCCCCCCCACCGTTTGTAGAAAGCCAACGCGATCAATCCGGCAAAGATTAACGTAGCAAATTTCAAGCTCAACTGGCGCACCAAATGCCAACGCCAGTCCGGCGCGTGTGCTTTGTACCATTTGCGAACAAAAGATATCAGTGACCACAAAACTGTAAGCCACAAAGCGCCAGGACCAAACATCAAGACGGAGGACCAAACAATGATGGTCTCCAATGACCAATCCCAATTCGCGTAGGTCCCCGGGGTGACCTCAACAAAGAGAAAAAAGTCCAGTTGTTCAAAGATGAATAAGAGAACCAGGAGTAAAACTAAAGTGGGCCAGGGCGCATAGACGGGGGTTGCACTCGTGATAAAAACAAGCCATACCAGTCCCAACAAGGATAAGGGTGCAGCGTAGAGAGTACCAAGAATCTCTGCAATGGCATACGTGCGTTCTCGACCCTGCATTGTGTCTACTTCGGGGAAGAATCGCTTGACAAGGAGAAATAACCACGCATCCATTATGCCCCCTTGGGGTGAGTATACTTTACCAACGTTAACGTGTTTCCCCGATCTGAACTGGAATGATAGTAGACTTCATCCATCAATTTGTAGATGAAGTAAATACCCAACCCACCGATCGCGCGATCATCAATGTTTGCCGAAAGGTCAGGATGTGGAACACATTCGGGACTAAAACCCGTTCCCTGATCATGAAGGGTGATGGTCAGTCCCCTATCATCATACCCACAGGTAATGACGATCTCCCCGTTTTCACAGTCCCTGTAAGCATATTCAATGATATTGGTGCAGGCCTCATCCACAGCCATTTGCACGGCGTAGACAATGCGATCATCAAACCCGGCGGCTTCCGCAGCTTGCGTGACGAAGGTACCAATTGCTGCCAATTGTTCAACCTCTGCCGCAAACGTCGCAGTAAAGAATACTGTGTTAGGGAATAGGTTTTGTGACATATAAAGCCATAGAGTATTTTTCGTTTTCGGGCTTTACCCGAAAACGAAAAATACTTTTGACAATATCAAAAACTTCCTACAGCATCCAACGTATCATCGAAGAATTGGAACAGTGGGATAAATCCCCCTAAATCCAACGCTTCATAGATACGCTGTGGCACAGCAGACAAAACCAGTTCCCCACGATTCAAGTGTTTACATCGCTTTTGAATTTCGACCAGAACCCTTAATCCCGCGCTGGAGATAAAACTGACCTGACTCATATCCAACACAATCTTAAAACGCCCATCATTGGTCAGTACATCTAATGCTTGTGCCAGGTCGGGGGCTGTACTGCCATCTATACGTCCTTCAACTTCAATAAGATCACAATGTTTATAATTCTTGGTGCTTACCGCCAATTTCCCCATGTCGCTTCTTCCTTTCGATAAGGTTAATGAATACCAATGATTATAATGCATGTAGATATAACCTACAAGCATTTAACGCATAGGGCACACTTCCTCCACACCGCGCCCTTAAATCTTATCCGGTGGGATTGGGGACAAGAGGTAAGCGAGGATTGGGCCAGTTTATTAACTGTACATACCGCGCGCTTTAGGTAAACTATCGGTTTCACATCAGATAGCGCGTGCTAAAACTGGCCCAATCTGAGTCGTCAACATAAGTATAACACATTTTAAGCAGGTTTGTGCTATACTATAAAGAACGCGCTATGGAAAGCGCGGCTACATCCGATACTTGTGCGCGCTAACCGATTCCTTGTTATCCGTAGCTTGCTTTATCCACATTAACTTAGCACACTGGCTAGTATCACTATTAGTGAAGGAGGGTGTTTATGAGCAAAGAAAGCGAACAAGAACGCTTGCGCCGGTTACGAGAAGAACAACTCAGCGCGCGCGACCCCCATGCCAAGGAGAATGCTCGCCTCCGACGTATTTCCGCACGCCACAGCTCTCGCGCCCAGAGAAAAGTATCCCTGCGAAGCGTACTGCGAGACATGCCCATGAGTGTCTGGTATACGTTGGCCGGTTTGCTGGGAGGCATCTTATTGGCATTGATTATGAATGCAATCGTCGCCACCTATTGGCCTGAGGCCACATGGCGCAGAATCGCGGCGTTTGTCTTTGTCCTTGCCGGTCTTGTGATAGGTCGTTTCCTGGGTAAAGCTATGGATTGGCGCAATGAAGATTGGGATAGATAATATTTTCATTTTCGGGCGTGCCCGAAAATGAAAATATCTTTTTCCTTTTTCTCTACTCTCCTAGTAAGAAGCTAATCAGGATAGAGATGACTCCGGCGAACACCGTTTTGGTGCCGTACCAGAACAGGTTTTCGTTGGAGGTATGCCCTAAGAATAAACCCAGGGCAAAAAGGGTGAACAATCCCATCCCTATCGCAGCGTAGTAGACCCAGTCTATAACCGGGAACAGCGCGGCAAAGAAAAACGGGAGAAGGACCACCAGCGCGGCGAAAAACGGTGACAATCCATCAATGACAGCTACAGTAACTGTTGCAGCGCGCGATGCCCGCCCAATGCGCGTGTGATTCAAGTCGGTCAGGGTATAGCGGCTAAGTTCGTCCAGGTCGCGCTTGCGCTCAGCGGACTCGGTAAGATAGGCTCCCCACAATCCGGAGACGCCCATCGCGATACACGTAGCCAATCCGGTAGTCACTACAACCCTGGGATTCTCCACGTGCGCTGCAAAGTTGCCCATCAAAACCCCGATAATGGTCAAAACACCGTCAAAGGCATTCATAGCGAAATAACGACGGGCAATCTCGCCGATATTCGCTAACTCATTGTACT
>JAFGFI010000129.1 GCA_016931185.1 Anaerolineae bacterium | reverse complement strand
TGAAATGCGGTGACAATCTCCGTGATTTTTTCGGGTAGGAAAATATCATCAGAATCCAAAAAACAGACGATATCCCCTCGACTTGCAGCAACCCCCGCATTAAACGCGGAAGCTTGCCCGCCATTTTCTTTGAGAACCGCAATAATCCGGTTCTTATAACCGGCAATAACTTCCCGTGAGTTATCGGTAGAACCATCATCCACAACAACAACTTCAACGTTTGGGTAAGTTTGCGCCAAACCGCTATCAATTGCTGCGCTCAGAAACTCAGCGTAGTTGTAATTATTAATAAGGATACTAACTAAAGGAGTATCAACCACGATTACCAACCAGCTCAATAAGTTTTCGAGTTGCTTCACGGGCACGTTCACGGAATAATGGATTCACAGTATCAAGATGCGCGCGTAATTTAACTTCTTGACCAAGCAAATTTCCCAAACGTTCAGCTAACAGTTCCGGAGTTTTCACCAAATCCCTTCCATCTATAAGCCACTCAAGTCCACCATAAATATCTTTAGCAATCCCGCGCGCCTTCATACTATAGCTAATGCAAATAGTGGGAACCCCCGAAGAAATAGCCGCTATAGTCGAATGTGTTCTAGCCCCGGCGAAGATTTTCATACGACCAATCAACCATTTACTTTGCGCCGCGTTAAGATCCGGTGGTGAAACAATAACTCGTTCCGGCTCATTTACCAATTCAGCCACTCGTTTCAAGAACAAATAATCATTGTTGGACATATCAGCACTATAAACTACATGGGGAATCAATATGATGGGAAGTTCAAGTTGTTTGATCAAAGCACGCACAACGTCAGCCGCCAGGCTCAGCCAAATGCGCAAAGCTTCGCGCTGACGATGAATGTACTTATCCGTTTCTATAAACCGACACATCAACGGAGCTAAGTTAACACCAATAGCTCCCTGTGACACAATTTTTTCTAATTGATCCGGTAATGTACACATTGCCGGATCCATAAAGAAAGCCGGATCAGCAACAAGCACAACATTGTCCGTCACGCCAATACTCGCTAAATAAGCCTGTGTCTCTGTCTCACGGGCACAGATAAGGTCAACTTTCTTCAAAGCATTCGCCGCCCAACGTTCATATCTATAGCTGCGCGAAAATGGACCAATTGAAGCTCCCCAAATTGCAAACGGTATATTGTGCTCAAGTGTCAGTTCATTTAGTTTAAAAAATCTATCTGGCGGTCCATAATCCAGGCTATAATTGTCGCCTCCTAACATTAAAACGGCACTAACTGAATTTTCAGCTAGAATGTTGCGAAAAGTATGCCCTATACCCGCGATACTCAAACGTCCTTCTCTTTTTAAAAATCTGCGAGAAACCCAATTCTCATACCACGCAATACTAGCTTTTTCTATAGGAATAAAAGGACGATGAACAATAGCAGAATCAATTTCTTTTTGGGCATCTTCACAGCCTTTTGGGGCAAAATAGCTCGAAATGAAATGACTCTCGCCGACTTGCTCTCGCAACAACTTCGTTGTACCGCGAACGATAGCTTCACAACCGCGATTTCTATAAGAAGCATTTCCGGCGAACACAAATGTATATTGCAGGTATTCCATCCCCCCTCCCTTTAATTACTTGACTATCCTGTGTGATTAGTGCCTAATTACTTTCCTAATTATACCAACGACTCTTCTACCGAGAATCTTCTTTACTGCCGTCTTTGTACTCACTTTTCTATCTACTTCGATACCTCTTATTATCCCTAAAGCATCGCTCTCGTTCGAACTATCGGTAAACACTTCAAATAGCATCGGGCGTTCTGTAATCTCGGGCACTAAAAACCGCTCGTATACGTCCTCAAATTCTTGTTTGTTAGCAGCACAAAAGTATTCAAAACCTAGGTCTTCCGCAAAGTGCTTCACAAGGGTCCGCGATTGATTCCCAAAATGGCCGGCTGCAGCTATATACTCTTCCGCATCCTTTCCAAATCGGGCAGCTTTATGAGAATAAAGAACAAATTCTGTCCCTTTGCCATTATTGACTAACATAATGCGAAGATTATTCCCTATATGCCGATTGCCCAAAACATTTAGGTCGTAGAAAAATGCTAAATCACCCACTATACCAAAAAATAATTTACCTCGATTAGCCAGGGAAGCGCCATGTAATGCCGAAACATTCCCGTCAATGCCAAACCCACCCACATTGGAAGCAGAGAATACGGAGCCAGGTAAATCATAAAAATTCCAGGAACGAAGGCTATTCAAAATCCCAAAATGGATGACTGAACCCTCCGGAATTCGATGCGCCATTTTTGATGCGAGCCATAGATTGGAAAATGGCAGTTCAGGGACTTTTGTATAGAGTTCGTCAAGATGACTTTTACAGACTTGATAATAACGATTATGGGTTTCTATCTTCTCTTTCGCATAATGTTCAAAAAATCCTTGTTCTGACATTTCGAAAACATAACGCAACTTTCTAAAGGTGTCGCGAATCTCACCATCCTCACTCACTCTCCAGACCTCTTTTGCCTTTCCCATCAGCCCTAAAGTATAGTACTCGCCACTAACCTCTCCAATATGGATGAGAATATCTGGATGACTGGCAGGGTGATCAAGAGATTGAGAAGCAGGAAGCGCGTATAAGACCCGATACTTCCCTTTATAGTTGCTTGTGTGATCACAGAACACGACGGCATTATTCGTTGAACAAAATTTGTCAAGCGCTTCGGACTGCTCGTTGGTCCATACCACATGGGCACCAACAAATACCGCAACTTTCAGATTATCAAGTAGCTCAGGGAATCTGTCTATTGAGGTAATGCGTTCTATTTTGCGAACTCTTGGCAATTCTTTGGCTACAAATGAATTATCATAGGTTGTGGGAAGATTGATGTGTACAGGCCCCCCTCCCCTACGGTGTAGTTCCAAAATCGCCCGGTTTACTTTAATTTCACAATCCCATAGATCATCTTCATCTTTCACGATGGGCAACAAAACACTATATCTCACCACATCATTGGGGAGAGAACTACGGTCAATAACTTGTGCAATATGATGTCCGACCCGGGATATGGCTTGAGTGGCAGTAACCGCCAATACCGGCAGTTTGCGATAATAGGCTTCTGTAAGACCTGATAGGTAATTTCGTGATGCGGTAGCTTGTGTACAAGTTATTACAACCGGTTCTCCAGACTCTGCCGCCAATCCGCAAGCCATATAAGCTGCCGATCGCTCATCAACTGAAGAATACATTTCAAAGTAGGGATCATTTTGCATACTCGCTACAAAGTTCATATTTGTAGTTCCGGGTGAGACGACTACTTTTCTTATACAATGTTCCTTGAGTAGCGCGAGTAAAACTTGAATATGTCTTTCGACAGTATATTGTTTTTTCATCATGTCACTCCCTCTATTTACTTACCCACTAAATACCGATAAGTCAGATACCTTATTTTTTGTTTAATGCCCGGTATCTCTTTTAATGGAGTAAATTCATTGGATTGCCTATCTTTGATAGCCTCTGTTTTCCAGTTTACAGTTTTGAAAATGGGTCTATCTAAAAATGCCTCTAAACAAGTCCTTAATCCTGTATCTGTTTTCACAACGCTACCTGTATCAAAAAACGGAGCAATTTTTGAAGTGTCAAACTGTCTGTTAAATAGCCTATCATAAATGACTTGATATTGTACTGATCTACACGCCAAAAACTGATCCAGGCCCTGTAACAATACTTTAGGTCTATAGCCCAAGTGTTCTTCTAATACGTCTAAATAAATGGAAAGGATATAGTCCCATGTATGCGATTCTTTCGTTGTTATAGTAAAAGTTTCTCCAAAGGATTGAGGATTTCCAATAATAGCCATTATCCCCCTTGCCACATCCAATCCGTGAGTCATTGTTGTTTTCTTGGTACAAATATCTCTTGAAAAGATAATCGTTCTGCCATGTAAAGCCCTATAAAGCCACTCTTCTTTTTCAAAAACTCCAAGCTGCAACCTGTTTTCGCTATACGTAATGTAGGGTCGAATAATGGTCCAATTACATAATCCTGAATTTCTTAGAACATCTTCCTGCCTGGCTTTTGCCAGAGAATACTCATCCGTTGACAAAAACACTTGATCTTCAGAAACATCGAGCAAACGAGAAGTATTCTCAGTAATAGGCTTATCTGAATCTGCATACACCCGGGCCGAACTGATAAATACATATTGATCGGTAGCGCGTAAAAATAAATCAATTCTTTCTTTAAAACTTGTTGTTGTATAAACCATAAAGTCTACAACAACATCCCATTGATTGTCTGACAAAATCTCCCGTAGAAATTCTACATGATGAGCATTACCTTGTATATATCGTACCAGCCCCTCGTCCTGTCGTTTCTTACGAGAAGTGACAAACGTTTCAAGACCATTAGCTGACAAAAGGTGGACCAGATCTTTACCTATTGCGCCCGTTCCGCCTAAAACTAAGATTTTCATTCCCATAATAGTTTTTTAAAGTCAGAAACCTTCGCATGAATAATTCTGTTTTGTATCGCCGCTCTCCACTGTTTATTTAAGCCGATAAAATACATACTTATAGAAGAGAACAGAATACTTAATGCGATGGATAGACCTCTGTAAATCAGCATATTAGGCAAGTACAAATATACAGCATACGAAGAGATAGCCGATAACAAAACTATCAGCATGACAGGAAAAACCACCCGCTTGAAATATTCCCCTATGTTGAAACCAATCAGTTTTCTAATAAGGACTAAACGGATGATAAACATCACTACATTTGCAGTAATGCTCACAACATAAATAGAATGGGCTTCTCCTCCCATCCCCAACACAATCCATGAGATAACAAATATGGCAATCTGAATGGATCCCAGCGTTAGCTCATAAAGTTTCATCTTTCCCGGGGCGCGGGCCGCAGTTGTTATCGGTAAACTCACTGAAAGTATCAAGACTTCAATCAAACCCAAACGGGTAAAGAGCACGGCTCCCGGGGGTAATGTCCCCAACCAAAGACGCATTATAGTTTCCGCTTCCAAAATCAACGGCAAGGCAAATACCCAAACCAGAAAAAATGTAATTTTTGAGCCACCATATATCAGTGAAAACATGCGCTTCTTATCATCAGCCGCATACGATTTTATGATAGGTGGATAAATCCCCACATTGAAATTACTCGAAAACACATTGACGTGAGACGTGACTTTGGTTTCTACAGCTCTTGCGGCTACAATCACCGGGTTAAAAGCTTGATTCAAGAGAATGGTAATTGCTTGCTGTCGAAACACGTTAGAAATTTGACCAAACAATGTCCAGCCGGTAAATCCTACAATTTCTCTTAATACCCCTTCGTCCCAGTAGAATTTTCTAAACTGACATTCCGCATATTTTCGAGCACAAATAGTCACATATAAAATAGCTTCAACGATAGATACTATCAAAAGAAATAGTCCATACGCAAAAAGTTTGTCGTAAGGCAAATATTTTAGCGACAGTGCTATTCCCAATTTCATACATGTTTCAAGGATGGAGAGGACTGCATAAAGTTGCATATCTTCATGAGCAATCATAATCGCTCTGAATGGAGTTATAAAAATTGTCGCAATGAACGTTATTGTGGAGAATTGATATAAATAAAGTACAGCTTCAAGTCTTGCTTGAGGCACGTTCAATTTTTCATAAACAAACCACAGCCCTAAAGTTTCAAGGAGTACTAACGAAGCAATCGCAATCACAATATAAATAAGTAAATTAATCGAAAATACCTTTTTTAATTTCGCAAAATCACTCTGGCCTAAGGCAAAAGAAAAGAACCGCTGCGTAGCTGACGCCATTGTGCCACTCAAAAATGCCCAAAGGGACACAACCCCTGCCACGACATTGAATATCCCAAAATCCTCAACCCCAAGCACATTTAAGACTATCCGTACTGTAAACAGGCTAACCAACAGATTAAATATCTGCCGGATGTATAACATGAGGGTGTTTTTAGCTATGAGTTTACTGTTTTTGAAAGACATATATCACTCTACCACGCACAAAGTTACCGAATGAAACCATAGTTACCCCACATCCAACAAACGGGCAGGATGAAAACATGTGTGATCCTCATCAAATACAGGGGCCGTAAACATTTGCTCCCAATACATCCAATCCCAATGACCTGTTTGAACGCCACTCAGCGTGTGCTCATTTGGCGCGCCGTCCACGCTGCCCTGATAATAAATCGGAATCCATCAGAACATAGATATGGCCTGTGATCGGCATATCAGCCGTCGCCAAATTCCCAATAGCGCGCACAATATCCGCATACGACATATTTTTGGTCATATCTGCATCACGATATACAATCAGTATACCTTTATGCACCGCAGACTGCTCATGCAAATCGAGAAAACCAGCCGCATTGTAAGTGAGCAATACTTAATTGTGCTGCGCCGCATAACGTAATACGACTGGCTTCTTCACGCAGCTCTAAATCTACCAAATCACGGTGAAGTTCGTAATAGGCCAAGACTTCACGCACCTGCGCCACGGGCAAATCCATAACTTCGGCAACCTCTTCCGGCAAAAGTGCGTTGGCCTGCATCATAGCGACAACCTGTCCCAAAAAGAACACAAAGGACACAAAGGCTTGGTATTTCCTCTGTGAACTCTGTGCTCTCTGTGGCTATTTACAGAGAAGCAGCACAAACACTTCTCCCCCCTACCGCGCCACCCCCGGCGCCCACGTCACGCTTCCCTCGTCCACAAACCCCTCCGCGCCGCTGCCCGCCGCCGTCACTGAGATGTCATCCCACACCCACAGCGTCCAGGCATTGAACTCGCGGAACTTCATCCCGGCCTGCAAACACAGGGTGTCCCCCGGCGCAATGTACACCAACTCCCGCCGCGCCGTGAACCCGCACTGCCCGGCGTCGTTGCGACAGCTTAACGGGTCCGCATACAACTCCCGCCAGGCGGAATCCGGCACATACCAGGGCCGGTAATACTCCGTGATCGCGTACCAGGCCACGCTGTTGTAAGGGATGCTCTCCGATCCCCAGGCGCTCGTGTGAATCGTGACCCAGTAATCGCCCGCGCGCGGCACGTCCAACTCCGTGCAGGCCGCGCCATACGCCCCGCCGAGATAACGGTGCGAGTCGCGCACCAGCAAACTCAGCGCGTCATCCGGCAACTCCGACGTCCCACCCCAGCGCACCCGCGACCAGCGCACGTCGTGCCCGCCGCGCTCGGCAGTATACAGCGTCCAGCCGGTCGGGCCGTACTTGCCCCAGGAACCAAAATCCCCGTTGGCTGCGTAGCCCGTCCCGGCGGCAAAGTCACGGGAGAGCGTCAGATCGGTATATTCGCCGGAAATCTGATCGGTATCATACCACAAACTGATGGGCGGCCCTTCGGCGCGCACGCCCGCCGCGCCGCTCAGACACAACCCCACGAGAAGCATCCCAAGGACAAAGGCTCTGCGTTGTTTCATGGTCTCCCCCCTCCGAAAATAAGCCGTTTGAACGTTCGAACGTTTAAACGTTCAAACGTTTAAACGTTGGAACGTTATTTTCAACAAACGCGCCCGTTCAACACCCGCGCCGGGCCATCCGATTTGCAGAAGTGGACGCTGTACGTCTCGGCAACCTCCGGGTGCGCCTGGGGATAACGCGCCGCCAGCGTCGCCAAAATCTCCTCCCGGTATGCCGGATCGCTTAAACCGAGGCAGCTCCCCCGGAACCCGCCGCCGCTGAAACGCGCGCCGTACACGCCCGGACACTCGCTCAAGATGTTGTACAACGTGATCAACTGCGGGCAGCCGGACTCGTAATTGTACACCGAACTCGCGCCGGATTCGCGCATCAACTGCCCCAATCGCGCGACATCCCCCTCACGCCAGGCCGCCACGCCATCGCGCACCCGCCGCACTTCCGTAAAAAAGTGGCGCGCGCGCCGGTCCAGCGGCGCGGGGAGGCGGTCGCCCAGCTCAAGATAAAGATCCTCCGGCACCATACGCAAACGCGGATTCTCCGGCACCGATTGACCGGCCCACGTCAACAACTGGCGCGCCGCCGCCTGGCACTCGCTCACCCGATTGTTGTAAGCAGTGCCCACCAGGGATTGCCCCACGCCGGAATAGACCACCAAAATCTCAAAATCCTTCTTTTCCTGGGGGATCGTCGCCTTCTCAAACGTCATAGACTGACAATCCAGATACGTGAGCGTATCGTGCTCGCTCATCAAAATGATGGATTGATCCAGGACCCCGTTCCGCAACCCCAGATAGACGTTCTCAATATACCGATCCAGTTGAATGTTCTCTTCTGGGGAAATGGGCAAGTCGTTGGCCGTCTCCAACGCCAGCAGGTAGGCTACCCCCACCGCCGCCGATGAACTGAGACCGCCAATCGGCATAGAGCCAGCCACTACCGCATCCAGCCCCACCCGCAGCGGATAAATCTGCTGCAACGCCAACGCCGCCCCCCGGACGTAGTTCCCCCAATCCCGCGCCGACTTGGGAGGAATGGCATCCAGATCAAATTCTGTCAGTCCGGGAAAATTCAGACTTTCAACCCGCACGCGTCGGTCGCTGCGGGGGACGAAGGCCAGCAAAATCACCTGATCCAGCGTCATCCCCGTCACCAGACCATCCTGATGATCCACGTGCGCCCCCAGCGGCGAAATGCGCAACGGCGCGTAGACCACCCGGATATCGTCATTCTGACAACCCACCCATCTTTTTAAGTGTTCTTTTAACTGCGCTATCCTGGCTTCCATGACAAAATTTATCCCCTACTTCCTAAATCGCCCCAAGTATACCCGAAAAAATGGCTGCGTCCACCCTCAGACACGTACAAAAATCCGTACCCATCCGCTTTCCCGTGTCCCCGCCCACCAGGCGCCAGCAGCAGCAGAAGCACCCTCCACGCTTCGCAACTCCTAACGCCTCACTCGCAACTCGCCGCTACGCGCGCTGCCGGTACAACTCCGGGTCCACCACCGCGAGCATCGCCTGCGTGTCCAGCGCCAGCCCCAGGAACGCCTGGATTTGCGCCACCTGCGGGCGCGGGTCGGCCAACATCGCGTTGTAGTCCACGTCCAGGTACGTCAAATTGGATTGCTGCGCCATCCAGGCAAAAACCTCTTGCAGGTGCTTCTCAAACAGGCGCGTCATCTCCTCGTCGGACACCTTGTCGGTCGCTTCGCCCCGGCGCACCAACATCTGCTGCTGGGAGGCCAGAATTTCCGACATCCGCCGCCGCATAAAGAGAACTTTGTACGTGTGAGTCTGCGGCAGGTGCTTCAGCAATGCGGAGATGATCTTGACGACGCGCCCCTGCGCCTCCGGCAGCCACGCCACGTCGCCATCCGGCAGCTTCTTGACGCGCTCGAACTCGTAATAGCCCTTGGGATTGTCCTCATTCGGCGTGCGGATGTGATCGGTCAAGACTTCCAACCCGCCGGCCTCCAACATCTTCATCATCATCGAAGTGCCGGAACGCGGCAGCCCAGAAACAATCACCACCGCCCGCGTCTTAGATTTCAACAGATTGCGTAGAAACTCCATCTTTCACCCTCTTTGCGCAACGGATGGAACGGATTTTAACGGAAAAGTCCGTTCCATCCGTTAAATCCGTTGAGATTATTGCAGGAATCCGCGCTGTTCGAGGTAGACGACGATCTGATGGGCGCCCTCTTCCGGCGTACATTCCACCGTCTTGATAACCACTTCGGGATTCTGGGGGTCTTCGTAGGGATCGTCAATGCCGGTGAAGCCCTTGATCTCGCCCCGACGCGCGCGGGCGTACATGCCCTTGATATCGCGCTGCTCGCAGACCTCAATCGGCGTATCCACAAACACCGTGATGAAATGCTCCTCTCCCACCATCAAGCGCGCTTCGTTGCGGGTGCTGCGGTACGGGCTGATGGCCGCGCAGATGACGGTGCCGTTGTGCCGCACGATCTCCCCGGCCACAAAGCCAATGCGCAAAATGTTGGTGTCGCGGTCTTCCTTGCTGAAGCCGAGTCCCTTGGAGAGGTGCGTGCGCACCACGTCGCCATCCAGCACCGTCGCCTGCCGGCCCCGCTCCAACAGCATCGCCGTGAGCGCCTGCGCGATCGTGGATTTCCCCGCGCCGCTCAGGCCGGTGAACCAGATACACACGCCCTGTTTGTAGCGGGGTGGGTACGCTTCCAACAAGATTTCCGCCGTCTCCGGGCGGGTGAACCATTCGGGCAGTAGCTTCCCCTTCGCCAGATAGTCGTCGCGCACCTGCGTGCCGGAAATGTTGGCGATCTTGGCGTCGGGCGGGACTTTGCCGGTTTCTTCATATCGCCCCTCATCCTGGAGATAGACCAGCTCCTGGAACTGCACCGACTTCACCCCAATCTCGGCCTCGTACTGCGTCATCATCTCCTGCGCCTCGTAAGGGCCGTAGAACGGCTTGCCGACGCTGTCGTTGCCCGGCCCGGCGTGGTCGCGCCCCACCACAAAGTGGTTCGCGCCGTAGTTGCGGCGGATGATGGCGTGCCACAGCGCCTCGCGCGGCCCGGCCATGCGCATCGCCAGCGGCAGCAGGCTGAGGACGGTGCTCGCCTTGTCGTAGTAGTTCTCCACCAGCGCCTTGTACGTGCGCACGCGGGTGAAATGATCCACGTCGCCCGGCTTGGTCATGCCGACGACGGGATGGATGAGCAAACTGCCCTCAATCTGCGCCGCCGCGCGCTTGGTCAATTCCTCGTGGATGCGATGCAGCGGGTTGCGCGTCTGGAACGCGATCACGTTGACGTTCCCCATCTGCCCCAACAGCGCGCGCACCTCAGCCGGCGTGCGGCGGATATCCACGAAGTCGTAATACTTGGGCAAATTGAGCACCTTCAGTTCGCCTGAAATGCACAAATCGTGCCAGTGATCCATCTCCGGCACCAGGGGATGACGCGGATCGGTCGTCCCCAACACCAGCCGCGCCTCGCGCTTGGGGTCCCAGCGGAACACCTCTTCCAGACGCATCACCGCAATGATGTAGTTGCGCGCATCCCGCAGCGTGACCCACTCCGCGCGGGTGGGCAGATCCGCCTTGTCAATCGTCAGCGTGATGGGGATGGGGAACAGCAGCCCCGACGCCAGCCGCATCTCGGTCAGCACGCGCTGATAATCGGCCTGCCCCATAAAACGATCCAGCGGGGAGAAGCCCCCCGTCGCCAGCAATTCCAGGTCGTGCAGCGCGCGCTGCGAAATCTGCACCGAGGGGTAGGCGTTGGCCTGCGCCAGCAGCGCCGCCCGCTCGTCGCCCTCGATCACCAAATTCACCAAAGTCCCCCCATACGGGGCAATCAAGTCCTTTGCCTTACTCGTCATATTTGATCTCCATATCAGAATTACCCAAAGCCTTTAATAATTTCTGCATTTGCACACTATTGGTCAAATCGCCCCGAGTGCGCTCCAACACCGCGCGCAACTGATCCACGCGATGGCGCAGCCCGCCGGTGATCGCATCCGGGTAGCTGAACGACATCAGTACCTCGTAAACCGCATCCATTGCCGCCAACAACCGCTCGGCCTCAACCATGCGATCCTGGCGCATCGCGTCCAGGCAGCCGCGGCGCAATTCGCTGGCGGCCTCGCACAGACCGTTCAAGTACGTGCTGAGCGGGATAGCGGCGGCATCCACCGGGGGCAGCGGCCCGCCAGACATCAACGCCAGGGTCGCGTGCGCCTCCACCAACTCCTTCAACGCATCCTGCGTGTACCCGGCGAAGAAGAGGTCCGGGTAAGGGGCCAGCAGCGCCGACATCTCGCGGCCAATGCCATCGGCGGCGGCCAATTGCGCGCGCGCCTCGTCCCATACATCCCGATGTCCCGCGCGGATGGCGCCGGAACACAGGCGGATCAGTTCCCGGCTCTTTTGCAGGGCCAGATCGCGGGCCTGGTTGCGCGCCTCAAAATCGTCCTGCGCCGCCGCCGCCAATTGATCGAGCCAGAGTTGCAATGGCGCGTCCATTTTACTCCGCTCCTGGGGGGCGCAGGCCGCCGAAGAACTCGCGCGCCAGAGTGCCGGCGTCGCCAGGGAGGGCAATGACCCCAAAGGCGGCCTCGTACTTCGTCAGGTTTTCCTGCAAAGCGCGCAGCAACAATTTGGCGTTGAGGGGGGTCATGATCACCCGCGCCTTCACCCGCACTTTGGGATTGTTGGGCAGCATTTGGGAAAGATCGAAAATCATCTCCGAAGGGGAGTGCGAAATCAATGCAAAATTGGTATACACCGGTTCCAGATCGGCGGGAAGCTCCACGCTCAAAGCCGGGGGTTTAGATTTATCCATCATCCTACCTCTTCATCACTCACAAGACAAAAGAACAGAGAGGCAGAGCCTCTCTGTTGTGTCACTCCTATCCATCGTAGCCGACTAGAAGGGGATGACTTCCTCTTCTCCGTAGGATACCGCGGGTTCCTCAACGACGCTTTCCGCGCCGCCTTCGCCCGTCTTGCTGCTGAGGTAGGTGATTTTCTCGGCAGTGACTTCGTAATTGGCGCCGGCGGTGCCATCCTGTCGGGTCCAAATCTTCGGCCCGCCAGTGGCCTTATCTGGGGTCAACCGGCCTTCCACCAGCACTTTGCTGCCCTTCTTGAGATACTGCGCGGCGTTCTCGGCGTCGCGCCGCCACAACGTCACCCGAAACCATGTCGTTTCCTCATTTTTAGAACCATCCGCGCTGTTCCATCGGCGGCTCGTCGCCACGCTGATATTGGTTACGGGGGTGCCGTCGGGCATATACCGCATTTCGGGGTCGCGCCCTAGATTTCCGATAATGATCAGTTTTTGATATGACATTGCTCACGCCTCCCTTCAAGAGTTGGATGACTGACGAATGAATACCACCAAGCGCAGTCAAATTGATCAAAGTTTACCGCAGTTATATAAAATCGCAAATGGGAATGGAAATCGGTGAGCGGAAATCAGGCATTGGCAAACACCGTTGGCGACAGAATCCCTGTTGCCAGTGACCGATTTCCAGTTTTCCAGACTCTTCAGGGGGTTTCGTTTTCGATGAAACAGATCAGCCCATCGGCAATGCCCTGGGCAACGAGGTCGGGATGTTCCGTTAATAATTTCCGATCATCCAACAAAAAACCGATTTCAATAATGGCCGCCGGAGTGTTGCGATCAATCTCGTAAAAAGCATGGTAACGGGTCATATCATACGTGATAGTGTAAGGATCAAAGGGGAGCGTCGTGCGCGTCTCGTAGCGGCGGCTGATACATGTCACCAGCCGGTCGCCCGATTCCGGCAGGGAGCTGGCTTCGGCGCGCGCAACCTTAAACCCGGTTTTGCCCGGCACCGTACACGAATCGGCATGGATAGACAGGAGCGCGTCCGCATGATAATCGTTGAGGCGCACGTCAAACTCCTCAAACAGGTCTATCTGCCAACCACGCGGCGTCAATAACGCCACCACCCGACGGGCAACTTCCATGTTCACATCCACTTCTTGCAGACCGTCAGGACAAATCGCCCCGCTGTCGTGGCCGGCATGGCCGGCAATTAACCCGACACGCGGGATGCTGGGCGTCGGGGTGAAAGGCGAGGGCAACGGCGTCGCCGTGGCCCGTTCAACTATGGTCAGGGGAATGATCAGCGGGCCTTCAGCGACCACCGTCGCGCCGGCCGGATGCGTCACCGCCGCAATGATGGGAAAGTTCATAGGCACCGCAAAGGCCGCGAGAAAAGAGATCAGGATCAGCGCCCGGATCATCCATCCCACGGCCCAGGGGTCGGGTGAGGTTGTCGTTTTTGTCATCATAAGGGTATCTTAAAAAGACTCGAACCGGGAGTTCTGCACATTGCCTAGAACAGGCAATTCGTGCCCCGGTTCTTCAATGACCTCACGCCACTAGCGAACCCGGCGACGCCATTCGTCTTTGATTTCGATGGCGTCCCAGTTATCTTTGTTGATCAAAAAGTCGCGCAACAGGCGATTAAATTTGGAGGTTTCTTCCAGCATCGGATAATGCTGCGCCGTCTCAAAGAAGAATGAATAGACGTTATAATCCAATTCCTCCAAAACATCCTCTCCGGGGACTTGAATGATGGGGTCTTCTTGACCACACGCCAACAACACCGGCAAGTCCAATTCCTGGAGCGCCTTCAAGAGGTTCTGGCTCAACACGGACTTCACACTTTGCACCACCGCATTGCCATCCGTCTTGGCAGCCTCAATATCCACTTCTTCGTAGGATTTCAATTTGCGCCCCAGAATAACCTTCGCGGGGTTCTCCCCTCCATTGAAGCCGCTCAAGGAGCGCGCAATATCGTTGCCGGTCATCGGCGTGCTGACCATCATCAGTTGCTCCACCCGGTCGGGATGATCCTGGGCGAAATACATGCCCACAATTCCTCCCAACCCATGCCCGATGATAGGAACCTGGCCGATACCCATCTGATCCATGAACAATTCCAATTGGTTCACATACCCGGCAATGCTGTAACGCCCGGCCACCTTATCCGAATCTCCGAATCCCCAAAAATCCAGAGCGTACGCGCGATAAGACGAGGACATATCCACCATGGTCGGAACCCAATAGCGCCACGAGCCTAACCAGTCGTGAAGAAACAACAACGGCTTGCCACGCCCCAGCGCTTCATAATGCACCAGGCTACTTTCGAGGATGATAGCACTCATAGGCTAGACCCCCCAATCAAGCTTTACCCAACTCTTTAAGAACACGTTTTACTTGGGACGTTAATTCATCAGGAGCGAAGGGTTTGAGTATGTAATCGGTCGCGCCCACTTCTAACCCCTCTTGAATTTCACTTTCCTGGCCTTTGGCCGAAAGGAAAATCACCGGGATGTTTTTGGTTTTTGCATTCTGTTTCAGCGCCTCACAGGCCTCATATCCTGTCATTAAAGGCATTCGCACATCCATCAGAATCAAATCTGGAACAATCTCAGGAGCCTTTTCCACTGCTTCAGCGCCATTGCGCGCCAGTTCCACTTCAAAATTAGCGAAGCGCAGGGTAAAAGCGATCAATTCGCGGATGTCACGTTCGTCCTCAGCCACCAAAATTTTAACCATTATCGTTACTCCTGTGTACGGTTAAGCTTTACGCACGCCGTTCCCATTGATCAGGCCGGAAATGTCGCGGGTCAAGCCTTCTAGGGAGAGAGGCTTGGTCAAAAAGCGGACTGCCCCCAACTCTTGCAACGCGGCCTGGTGTGATGCAAGTTCCTCTACGCTGTCTGACAACACCATAGCGGGGATGGGCGCTGCCGGCGCAGTCTGTTGCAGTGCTTCCAATACACTGCGACCATCCAGCTCCGGCAAGGTAGAATCCACCACCAGCACGGTTGGCTGGATTTTTGCCAACAGATCCAGGGCTGCATGCCCCGAGCGCGCCGTGCGCACCCCAATGCCTTGCAGTTGCAGGGCGGAACGCACCGCATCTAAGGTCGCGCGATCGTCATGCACCACCAAAACCGGGCCGCGCCTTTCCAAGATGCGCCGCACTAACATCACAAACTGTTTGGTGTGCAGCGGCTTCGTCAGATAATCTACCGCCCCCAGGCTTAGTCCCTGCTCCTTTTCCGGGACAGCGGATACAATCACGACCGGAATGTCAGCCGTTTCAGGATCGCGTTTGAGCAGTTGCAGGACCTCAAAACCACTCAAATCCGGCAGTCGCACGTCAAGAGAAACGAGGTCGGGCGGCTGCTGTCGGGCCAGTCGCAGGGCGGCCTCCCCGGACACCGCAGTGATGACCTGCATCCCTTCAACTTCCAATGCGGCTTTAATGACATCGGTGAATTCCAAATCCTCATCCACGATCAGAGCCGTTCCCAGAGTCTTCATTTCGGCAAAACTCTTTGGCGGCGTCCCCACATCAGCCGTCGGTTCGCCTTCAGCCAGCGGGATAGAGAAGGTGAAGATACTGCCCATCCCCAGGCGACTCTCCAACCAGATTTCGCCGCCATGCATCTGAATCATAGACAATGAAATCGCCAGCCCCAGGCCGGTGCCCGACACTTCGTAAACCGCCGGATCATCTTCTACGCGATAAAAACGATCGAAAATCTTTTTCTGGTTTTCTGGAGCGATCCCAATCCCCGTATCGGTCACCGCCACGTGCATGGCGCCGCGCCGCACGTAAGCATAGATAGTGATCTCTCCCCCAGCCGGGGTGTACTTATGCGCATTGCCCATCAAATTCGTGAGGATCTGTGTGAGCCGCGCCGGATCGCCATAGACTTTGGGCAGGGCCGGCGGCAACACTGTATACAACCGCTGCTCTTTGTCCTCCACCTTGGGATGCAACAGGTCCCTCACTTGCTCAATGAGCGATTCGATCGCCACGGGTTCGCGCTGTAATTCCACCCGGCCGGTCTCAATGCGCGAAATATCCAGCAAGTCGTTCACCAGATTGGTTAGCCGGCCGGCGTTTGTCTTCACCTTTTTCAAAAAGTCTGTCTGTAGATCTCCTAATGGGCCGGTAACGCCAGCCAGTAGCAAGTCCACATAGCCCACAATGGAAGTCATCGGTGTGCGCAATTCATGCGAGACGGTAGACACAAACTCACTCTTGGCGCGATCAGCCGCCACTTCAGCGGTCACGTCCCGAAAGACAGAAACGACACCCAGGAACTCCAACCCCGGCGACATGACCGGCGACAGGTGAACGCTCACCATCTTACGGCCCACTTCGAGGCGGTGCGCCAGAAAGCCTTCCGCATTGGGGCTTTGAGGATTGGTGCGCCATTCTTCGATCTTTGTCAACCAATCCCGCGCCGCGCTGCCATAGAGTCCGAAAATATCATCCTGGAAACGCCCCAAGGCCTGGCTGCGGCTAATGGAAAGGATATGCTCGGAAGCGGCATTGAACAGGATGACCCGCCCGGTGGCATCGGCCACCATCACACCATCAGCAATGCCTTCCAGAATTGCCTCGTGCTTGGCAGCCTCGATTTGTTGGGAGCGCAACATCAGCCCCAGACTTTCGGCCTGCTCGCGGATCAGGCGATATAGCTCCGCATTGTTCAGGGCATTGCCCAACTGCACCGCAGCCGCCTCGACCAGTTGCAAGCCGGTCTCGTCAAAGGCATTCGCCACCGGCGATTGCAGCAGGATGACGCCCAGAGACTCCCCGGCCCCACTCAAAATCGGCACCACCATCAGGGAGTGAATCAACGAGTCCGTCATCAAAATATCCTGATCGGTATCCTCAACATCGGGAATAACCACAGGTCGCTTATGCTTCAGGGTACGGCCCACCACCCCACTATCTACCGTGAAGGGCGCCACGCGACCGCCGGGCGGAATGGGTTCAGTATGCCCAATCGCTGCGCGGTAAACTAACTGCCCGGTAACGCGATCCACCAGAATAACCGAACTCTTGGAGGCCCGAACGGCTTTTTGTAACAACATCAGGGCCTGGCTCAATACCCGGTCCATGTCCAGACTGGCGACCAACTCGGATGCGATATGGTAAAGTACCTCAGAGCGGTCGCTCTGCACGCGCAAGTCCTCTAAAGCTTCGGCCAACGCCTGGGTGCGTTCGGCGACTCTTTCTTCCAGCTCGGCGCTGAACTTTTTGACAGTATCAAAGAGGCGGGCATTTTCCACCGCCACTGCGACCTGGTCGGCCAGGGAAGTGAGAATGGCTACATCGGTGGGGGTGAAATCCCCTGTGGCCTTGCGCTCCGCCGAAAGCACGCCCACCGAGCGGCCTTCGACCATCAAGGGGGCCAACACCGTCGAACCCACCGCGATGGGGCCGGGCACAAAGCGCCCGTCGGAGTGCGTGTCGTCAATCACCAGCGGCATCCCCATCTGCGCCACCTTGCCCACCAACCCAGTCCCGATGCGGAACGACAGATCGCCCAACAAATCCAGCGAATACCCCGAAGACGCCAGGGGCGTCAGCCGCGCGGCGCTCTGATCTTGGAGGTAGATGGTAGCGTAGTCATATTCCAGCAAATTGGTCACAGCCTGGACGACGGTGTTCAAGACCAGCGGCAAGTCCAGTTTGGTTGTGATCGAACGGCTCAGTTCATTAAACAGGCGCAGCGTATTGACTTGACGTCGCAGGTCTTCGACCAGACGGTTATTCTCAATCGCCAACGATACCTGGGTCGCAAATAACTCAATGACCTCCGCAGTCGCAGCCGTGGGAGCGCGGCCGCTTACCGGCTCATCCACACTCATCATCCCCACCACATCACCGCGGCTGCCCCGCAAAGGAATGACAAACGAATCCAGTCGGTGCCAATCGCCGGGCAATCGCCGAACATCTTCGGAGCCGGGGATGAATACGTCCATGCCCTCCAACAAATTGGCATGCTCGGCAGGGATATAATAGCACTGTCCCAGGCGAAATTGCTCCTGACAGAGCGCTTTGATCTGCGTCCACGTATGCCGCGCCTTTTTCATCCGTTGAAGTTCGAGCAAAGGAATTCCAGCGCCGGCCACCCGCCGCAAGGAATTCCCTTCCAATACACTGATTAACACGACGTTAAAGCCGGTGCCCTCTTGCACCGCGTAGGCCACATCCAGCAAAATATCCTCCAGCGACCGATCCGAGCGCATCGTGCGGCTAACTTCCAGCAGCAGGGACATTTGTTCTGCCCGTTGATGCAACAATACACCACGCTGAAGTTGTTCCTGGTAACGACGCGCATTGCCGACCGCCACGGAAGCCTGTACGGCCAGTCCCTCCACAAATTCTATCGCCGCTCTGGAGAAGGCCTGCGGCTGGCTACTCTGAATCATAATGATAGCGGCCAACCGTTGTTCGTAAAAAACCGGTGTGATCAACAAGGTGCGCGCATCTGCCGGGTATCGCTCTGCATCAGGCTGCACAGTAACGTCCGGCAAGTAGACTGATTCTTGTTTTTCCACAAATTGCGCCAGGGAGGCGCCAAAACGCCGCGCATCAAGGATGGTCTGGATGCCGGTCAGGGCGGTCTCTGTATAGCCTTGATGCGCGCACAGGGATGTTTCTCCTTCCTCGAAACGCAACACCAGGCCGGACTCGGCCTCACTGAACCGCACCGCCTCCGCCAGGACTTCGCTCAAGATATAGTCCAGGTCCACCGTTGCGGTGATCTCGCGCGTCACCCTCTGTAGGGATTCCAGAGCCGTCAGTCGCCGACGCAACTCCACGTCTGTCTGCATGTAAAGGCGCGCATTCTCAATAGCCACCGCGGCCTGCTCGCCCATAATACGCAGCAGAGTCAGTTCATCCTCAACAAAGTGATGCGGCTCAATGAACTGGATCGAGAGCAAACCGATCGGCTTGTCGCCGCGATACAAGGGTAAATCAACGAAGGCGCGAAAGCCCTCTTCCTTTGCCAACGGCGCAATATCCGCCGAGACGGACTCTGTCAGAATATCTTCCGAGACCACAATCTCGTTGGCAACTACCGCATGAGCGCGCCCCCCCGTAACCAGCGGGATCCCCTGTGAAACGACCCAATACCGCTCCGAAATGCCCTCCGCGGCGACCATGTTGAGTGTCTGATTAAGCGCATCTACCTCAAAAATGACGGTGCGTTGACAATGCAACACATGGGATACGGCATGGACAATTTCTTGCAACACGGACTCCAGGTCCAGCGTGGTCCCTACCGTGGCGGCGACATCCACCAAATATTTCAACTGCTCTATGCGTTGCTGCGATACGGCGTAACGCTGCTCGATTTGTCCGTAGCGCGCCCCGGTCAACACGGCCAGTCGCGTCATCTGCACCAAGGCAATCGCCCACGGCAACGCCTCCGCAGCAAACGGTTGTTGGGCGCGGTATAAAATCAACCAGCCCTGCCAGGGTGTTACAGCGACGGGGAGTAACAGCACGCCGGCCGGTTCTGGGCCAAAGCGTGCATCAAAGGACTGCTGCGCCGTGGAAGTCTTTCCGATCTGGTTGAGTATCTCGGTCCATGCAACGGAGGGTGAGGCGGACGCGACAACAGACACCGTCTGCGAAGTCGGCGTCTGCCAGATCCACGCTCCGGCGGTGGCCTCCAGCAATGGTAAACTGGCCTCCAACGCGATCTGCCAGGCAGCTTCGGCGCTGGTTGCCAGCGCCAATTGCTCGCCAATGGTTTGTAACTCGTCTCCCCGCAGCACTTATTGACTCCTCATCCCCATGAGGCCGCCTGACGACACTGGTGATGCACTATTGCTTACGCGCAGCCGCGCGACGCGCTTCGGCCGCCGCTTCAGTGATCTCCCGAATGTCAGTAAACGGCCCATTATCTGCCGAAAGCCCTCCCACTTGCAGACTCATCAATGGCGCCCGCACTTCTTCCCCTTGATCGTTCTGGATGACCAGGTAGCCTTGCATCCGTGTCATGAAATCATAGTGGGTGCCAACACTGTCGGCAAAGCGTTTGACAATTTCATCGCGCAAGGGGATGATCAGTTCTTTGCGAGTAACCACAATGAAATCATCACCGCCGATGTGTCCAATAAAATCATCGGGGGTCCCCATCTCTTCAATGATTTCATTCAGCAACATCCCGGTGAAACGCAGCACTTCCTCACCCGCGACGAAGCCGTAGAACTCGCTGAAAGCATCCAACCCGCTAATGCCAATGTACAGAATTCCCCAATCATCCTTGCGCATGAGTTCTCGCAACTGCTGCTCGATCAAGCGCCCACTCGCCAATCCGGTGCTGGGACTGGTCAGCGCCGCCACTTCGGCGCTCTTGATGGTGTTGCGCACCCGCAAGCGGAGTTCTTCCACATCAAAGGGTTTGGTGATATAGTCATCCGCCCCCAACTCCAACCCGTGGATTTTGTCGCTGCGTTCATCCTTTTGCGTCAGGAAAATAATGGGGATGTGGCTGGTACGCAAGTTGGTCCGCAGCAGGCGGCACACTTCGTAGCCGTCAATGTCAGGCAGCATGATGTCCAACACGATGACGTTGGGCATCCGCTGTCGGGTCATTTCCAGGGCTACGCCGCCACGCGGGGCCACGTACACCTCGTACCCTTGTGACTTGAAGTATAGTTGCAGCATATTGGAAATATCGAAATCATCCTCGACTACCAGGATACGACCATCACTCATTCCCTACCTCCTCACGGTCACATAACCGCTGGTCAGCGCTGTACCTTTGCTTTAATTTTCTCGATCAACGACTCATCCAGCTTCTTTTCGAAACTGCGCAAAGCCGCCAATTCAAAGCCATGATGTGTAGCCAATGCATCAATCTGACGCACTTTCTCCAAAGAAAGGTCTTTACCAACAGAATAATCCTCGAACAGGCCTTCAAATGCTAATGTCATTGTCTCCGCAAAACATCCATACGTCAAGTCAGCGGGCAGACCGTAATCAAAGCCGAAATGAATCTTCCCCGGCACGCGTACCAATCCGCCATCAATTACCAATACATCATCGCGCGCCCGACTGACCTGCCAGGAAACATCTCTGGGACGCGAGACATCACAAACCACCGCGCCGCGCCGCAACATCTCCGGTTGAATCAAATTGCCGCCGGAGCTGGTCACGGTAAGCACCACTTCGGCAGTCGAGATGGTTGAAACGTCTTCAGAAATCACCACATCCGCGCAGCCCATAGCGTGTACTTTGTCCACCACCAATTCCAAACTCTCCCGTTGCCGACCAATCAATATCATGCGGCCAATGCTAGGGGCCAGCAACTGTGATACCGCTTGTCCAATTGCTCCGCCAGCCCCCACAACGGCCACGACCGACTGCGCCAGATCAATCTCCATTAAGCGGGCGGCTTTCTGGGTAGCATAGACAGAAATTGCCGCTGTATAACTGTCGCCAGAAGTTACGGCAATATCCAACGCATTCGCAATAGTGCGCCCCCCATCGCCAATGACGGATGTATAGGCGCCCAATCCTAATATTTTCGCTCCCAAACTTTCGGCCAGGCGTCCGGCGGCAATGATCTTGCGGTATACCTCCTTAGCGGGCAACGTCAGCATGCGCTGGGTGGTGTAAGGAACAGCGATCAACCAACCTTCGATTTCCTTCCCAGTTCCCATAGAACGCGCGCCGGTTACGTGCGACAAGCGTACTGGCGGCCAAAAACGACTTAAAAAGTGAATGGTCGGTTCGGGAAGTATTTTGCCCAATACCGGATATTTGCGAGTTACATCCCGCTTCGGATCAATTGGATGAATAATAAAGGCAAACGAATCCATTCAGTCCTTTGTCAATCACGTGGAAATTTTCGTGGATGAAGTTGCTCGCCGTTTTTGACTTTCAAATGGTCGCTATCTTCGTAATAAATGTTCGCAGCAATAATCCGTCTTTCAGGTGAAGGGATCAAAATTACATCAGATTCGATCATACGGGCGGGCATAACGATCATACCAGAGCCGATCCGCACGTTGTGGCCCACAGCCCCACCGATCGCCGTCATACCAGTCTCCTCCAGGCGCCCGCCAAAAAGGGCGCGAATGGGGCGATCCACCAGATAAAAGTCAGTGAAAGTGTTGCCGGCGCCGATAAAGGACTCCCGCCCGACGACACACATCTGAAGGCAGGTGTTTTGCGCCACCATACATTCTGGCATCAACACCGTGCGATAGAGAGCAGCCCGAAACGGCAAAAAAGTACCATTCCCCACCACGCTCAACATCAACTGGCAGCCATGGTCAATGGTCACGTTGTCGCCCACGATGCAGTTGCGTACAATGACGCCAGGGCCAATCTTAACGTTATTGCCGATAAAGGAAGGCCCTTGGATGACTGCCGTGGGATCAATATCACAATCCCTGCCTATCTCGACAATACCTGAAGTGGTCAGCACCTGTTTCCGCTCCCACATCCCGCGCCACAGCAACTTCAGCGCCAGACCCACATCCTTATTCAAACGGTTTTCATAACGCGCGCCAATCGCGAAAATACCAAAGTCAATATTGGCATGTAAAATGTGCATCCAGTGCTCAATCGAGAGGAAGGGTTTTGTGGGCAGGTGATACACCAGGTCCCCATAAGCATCGGACATATGCGTTGGCACGTGGTAAAACCCAATCCGGCGGGGAGCGGTGTCAATGACTAAGGGCCGCACAACCGGCTCGATCCCATAGGGATAATACCACAAGTCTGCCACAAAATAGTTACCCTGCCGCCGGATACCGCGCTGAAGATAGATAGCCTGCCCAGTGATAGCGCGATCGTCCAGGGAGAAAGCTACCTGACAGGCTTTGCCGGAGGCTTTGGCGCGGGTAATAAATTCTTCGATAAAGACATCATCAAAGTATAAATTGTCCCGATAAACCAGTGTCTCCTCACGGTCTTTCTCTATCTCATTGATAGAATCAACTTCCCGTTCCTCGGTAGTATAGCGTGCCAACAAATCCCGGTGAAACAACCACAGGGGTTTATTGAGCACACTTAAATCGCGTGCCGGTTCATTGAATGGAGGTATCTTCCTCCTGTCTCGCAGAATAACCTTACGCACAGGACTCTCACCTTAATCCATGGTAGCCTTACTGATCTGTATGGTACATACCGGGTCGCCGCAAGCCTGACAGGTGGTTTCCTCGACCAAGAAGCGTTGTCCCCGCGTCACCCAGTAGAGCATCTCTTCCAATAACCCCACCATCAAGGTACAGGCAGGGCTTTCTGTATGCCGGTTCCAACATAGCCCCGGACGTTGCATGATAACGGAGTAATGTTGCTCATCCTCGCCCAAGACTATCTGTTGATCGCCATAGCGGTTCAGGATCTCGGTCAAGACTTCCAACCCCACGTGAACGCGCAGAGAAACCGGCAAGAAACGCAGGGCAAAGTCGGCCACGCCGACGACTCCTCCCAGGCCTTCCATCCCATACTTAAAACAGCTACGCCCCATCTGCCAACTTAACCGCCGACCGCTGCGCACCCCATAGACGCCTTCCAACGCCTGAAAGAGCCGCCCCACCTCATCAAATGATAACCCGGGTTCAAAGTTAGGCGGCGGCAACTGCGCGAGCAAGTGCTGCAAACGCGCGGTATTTAACACCGCGCTCACACCATTTTTCCCCACCGTTTCATGCATCGCCAGTAGCAAAATACGCACGAGGCGATTAGGAAAATAATAAGTCAGGGTTGTCGGTAATTCACTCACGTATCGGCCAGGAACTCCAAGATAGTAGTATGAAATCTTTCAGTCTCGTCCAGCATAGGGAAATGTCCAGAGTGTTCAAAATAATGCACTACATGTTCTTTAATGCCCTTGAGCATCAAATCGCCTTGTTTGGGATGGACAATATTATCTTTGATGCCATAAATCCCCATCGCTGGAACGCGAAATTCTTTCAAACGGGGGCGCAGATCTGTGTGCCGTAAGTCACGAATACTGGCGGAAAAAGATTCAGCAGTCGTCCGCGAAAGGTCTTTTTCCAGCATATCGTACAAGGTGCGCCAATCCTTGGCATACATGAGCGCCAGCACTTTCGTAAGAGTTGGTAAAACGCCTGGAACGGTATAGAGCAGTCGCGCGATTTGCCGATTGCCCGATAGCTTTAACAACAGACTCAAGCTCGAGCCAACAATAGGGGAGCCAACCACGGCAACCCGGGAAACTCTTTGCGGATGCATCAAAGTCAGACTCAACGAAACCGTGCCCCCCATTGAGTGTCCCATCACTCTGGCGCGGTCCAATCCCATGCGCTCCATAAACTGGTCAACCATCTCAACGTATTCAGAGACGGAAAAAGAGCCTTGCTTAGCGGAATCGCCAAACCCCCAAAAGTCCAACGCATACGTCTTGTAACCTCGCGCCGCCAGGTATTCCATCGTCGAATACCAGTAACTCCACGAGCCAAGCCAACAATGCAACAACACCACCGGTTTACCCCGCCCGACGGTCTCGTAATGGACAATACCTCGGTCTGTGACAAAAGAACTCATACCAGCGCACCTTACCTAGTTTTGCTCAATCATACCACAGACTAACCTTATGCGACACAACGGGTCGTTGCAGTTGAGTTAAAAAAGAATTACTCCTCATCCATCAATTCAATAATCGAGTACAGCAACTCTAGCAGGACTTTTTTGACGCTTTCCTTATCGGTAGCCACACACGGAACCACTTTCACGCTCGATTCCACCCGCAACACAATGCGCAAATCTTCTGGCGGCCAGGCATCATCAAGGTCCTGTTTGTTGGCGCCCACAATATAAGGAACGGGAGAATAACTGCGGAAAGTATCCAGAATGCGGCGCGCCTCGCGGAAAGTCTCCGGGCGGGTGCTGTCTACCAATACCACAAAGCCGAGCATCCCCTCGGATAGAATTTCCCACATAAAGTCAAAGCGTTTTTGCCCAGGTGTGCCAAATAAATAGAGAATGAGTTCCTCATCAACGGTAATCCGCCCAAAATCCATGGCCACTGTAGTCTGGGATTTAATCCGCTCCGACTCGCGCGTGATCTTACGATCCGTCGAAACCACATCAATCTCGCTGATACTTTGAATGAACTCCGTTTTGCCGGAGTTAAACGGCCCGGTGACAACAATCTTAAGTGTCTGCATAGACTACAACTCCCGAATTTTGCTCATTAACTTTTGAATAACATTCCGCTTGACAGCAGGCGGGCGCATCTCCGGCGCCACGGCACCGGGCCTCCCCGTGGCCGGTTGGCCGGCCGGCGCAGCAGGCGCCTGTCCCGCCGGGCGTGGCGGCCGGATCACCTCCACCAACCCTGCTTGGATCAAGCTATAGATGATTTTACGAATTTGCACCTCGTTCATGTTGTTAAATTGGGCAATTTGACGTACCGTGTTGCGGGGGTTGATGAAGGAGATGACGCGCCATTCCTCCACACTGAGGTTAATGTCGCGCAAGGGAGTTGTCGGACGCTCCGCAAATTTCAGCGACACGTCCAGATCGGGCAGCTCGTCTTGCAGACGCTCCCACTCCTTCAAGCGCCGGCTGCCCTCCATAATCACGTTTTCAAGAGCAATCGAAGTGGTAATCTTACCCTGGATTGGCAGTTTGGATGGCTCAAAACGAAAGGTCCCTTCATTCCAGGAAAATACCTGATACACCAATTCCAGAACATAGTCCCGGACATTTTTAGCCACAGCCTGATGTTGCAAACGCTTCCCTGTTACCAGGACACTGGCAATATCCTGATCCGATTTGTTCGGCATATTTGCGATAATCATGCGCACTTGCTCGGCAGTGAACACCCCGGCCCGCTGCAAAATTGCCAGCAGACTGTCGTCCATACCCGCCATTGCCGCATAAATCAACTTCCCCTCACGAAAACACAGGTAAGCATCTTTAGGGCCGCCTTCAAGGTACAACGAACCTGTCTTACGGGCCAGGTTGATGAGATTCAGCAATTGCGTGATACCAAAATCTTCCAAGTTGCCTTTTAGCGCCATTTCTGACCGTCCTTGATCATAAATAAGAAAATACTCAGGAGCGACCTATCGCACAAAGTTTAGCCAAAGCCGCGTTCACAATTTCTGTAAACATTACAATCATAATCATTATAAACGGCTTCTAGCATTGGGCAAATTCGACAAGAATCAAGTTAGACCTTCCCCAACCACCGCCTGCTTCATTACTTGCGCCTGCTCCAGAATCTCCAACGCCCCCTGATGGGCCGCCTCGCCCAACGTCCCCAACATCTGCGACAGCTCCCTGACCTGCGCCTCCAGCTCCAGGCGCGTTACCTGGGTGATGGTGCGTCCTTCTACGATTTGCTTGTGAACCCGAAAATGGCTGTCGCCAAAACCGGCCAACTGGGGCAGATGGGTAATGCACAACACCTGGTGCCCCCCCAATTCGGAGGCAGGGTGATGGGTGGTGAGCTGCCAAAGCTTTGCCCCAACGACCGCCCCGATGCGTCCGCCAATTCCCTGGTCTATCTCATCAAAAATGAGCGTTGGCGTGCAATCGGCCCGCGACAACACGGTTTTCAACGCCAACATCAACCGCGCCGTCTCGCCCCCAGAGGCGATGCGCGTCATCGGTTTCAGTCCTTCGCCCACATTGGGCGCCACCAGGAATTCGACTTCATCCATGCCGGTGCTGTCAAACGCCGCCGACGTTACACTCGGCCCGGCGTCAGCCTCCACACCGGCATCCGTCACCGTAAGCGCCGCCGGCAACGCGCGCACCAATGGCAGCCCGCCGTCCGTCTGCCGCCATTGAAAAGCCACACCCAAGCGCGCTCCCCCCATCCGTAAATCGTTGAGTTCCCCCTCAACGCCCTTGCATAAAACCGCCGCCGCCGCTTGCCGCTTCTCCGAAAGTTCCTGGCACAACCGCGCACATGTTTCTAACAAATCGGACTCTTGAGCAGAGAGCGCCCCAATCCGCTCGTCGCTGTGCTCCAACGTCTCCAATTCGTCTGCCACCGCCTTGCCATGCGCGATCACATCGGCAAGACTGCCGCCATACTTGCGCTCCAACTGCCGTAACAGAGACAGCCGAGCCTCTACCCAGACCAACCGCTTCGGGTTGAATTCCACATCCCCCAGATAGTTTCGCAAAGTACGCGCCACATCCTCCAATTGATACCCCACTTCCTCCAACACCTGCGCTTGCGGCGCCAGCGCCGCATCAATCCGCGCCAGAGCGCCCATATCCCGTTGCCCTTGCCCCAACAAATCCAACACTGAAGGCGCCCCGGCCCCGCCCTCTTCCAGCAACGCCACCAACCCCGATGCCAGCGAAGAAAGCTGCTCTGCATTGGAGAGCCGCACCAGTTCAGCCTCCAACTCACTATGTTCGTGCGGCTGCAACCGGGCGTCCGCAATCTCACTCACCTGAAAGCGCAACAGATCAATCCGCTGCATCCGCTCCCGCTCGCTTTGGCGCAGATGATTGAGTTCGCGGCGCACTCCCTGCACCTCACGCACAACCGCTTCCACCTGCGCCCGCAATTCCCCTAACCCGGCAAACCGATCCAACAGATTGAGATGTTCCCGTACGCGCAGGAGGCTCAAGTGCTCGCTCTGTCCGTGGACATCCACCAACGTCTCAGCGATCTCCCGCATGATATTTAATGAAACCACCCGCCCATTGACCCGCGCCACAGCACGCCCATTGGCGCGCAATTCCCGACTCAGCCACAAGGAATCGGGCTGATCCCCCTCCAAACCTTCCCGTTCCAACAAGGCCGCCAGTCCTTCCTGCTGAGTCGGGGGCAGAATAAACAACCCCTCGACGCGCGCCCGCTCGGCCCCCTTCCGCAACGAGGCCATATCGGCCCGCCCCCCTAACAGTAACGCTACCGCATCAATCAGAATGGACTTACCCGCGCCGGTCTCGCCCGTGAGGATATTAAAACCGGGTTCCAGCGTCAAATGCAATTCATCAATAATGGCGAAATCTTCAATGTGCAGTTCCCGTAACACGTGGCAACCTATCCTGAGTCAGAAGTCTCCTCGCCAGCAACGTCGGGCGAAAAGCGTACTAAGAGGATATACCGAATTGCCGGATAAAGCAAGAAAGCGCTGAAGAAACTGGTTTTAAAAATCGCGCCCCATGTATACAAAACGCACGCGAAAAATTCACCACAGAGACACGGAGAACACAGAGAAACCCGTATAATACCCTCCGTGCCCTCTGTGTCTCCGTGGTAAAATTAAAAATTCACTGTGCGGTTAGTATATCAAAACCAAGAGATCCGATTGTGACGCGCCAACGCAGCCCCAAACCCTCCGGCAAGCCTTTGACAGGAAACTGATAGATTTTGATAGACACCCCATGTTATGATAAGCACGTCAATCCAGCATCACAGGAGCTGAAGACATGTCATCTACATCCCAATTATCAGGATTCTATAATCTTCCCGTGGCGGAACGGCTGGAGCGCATCGCGCGCCAGGCAGACTTGACCACCGAAGAAACCCAGGCCCTCGCCGGCGCCCTGGGGCTGACGCTGCCTCACGCCGATGCGATGGTCGAAAATGTCATTGGGATGTATACTCTGCCTTTGGGGATTGCGACAAACTTCAGCATCAACGGACGGGAAGTCCTCGTGCCGATGGTGATCGAGGAACCCTCGGTTATCGCCGGCGCGTCGCTGG
>JAFGFI010000128.1 GCA_016931185.1 Anaerolineae bacterium | reverse complement strand
GCTCGATATCGCGTAGGTCGGTATCGGGCACGGGCCGCCCCTGCCGGTCCACCATGATCTCCGCGCTGTTGTCGGGTGCGCCCAGGGCATCGACGATGGCATCGCGCATGGCGGCGTAGAGATTGAGATCGTGGGCCTTGCAGAAATCCGCGCGGTACGCCACCGCTAAGGTTTGCTGTATCGCTGGCAGAAGCTTCTGATCAATGTTGTCAAAGATTCGTGGCATTGGATCTCCAGAGTATGTTTATGCGTAAGGTCCCACATTTTCAACTCTCATTGAACAATTGCGCCTCCAATGCCGGGCCATCAAGCAATAATCGTAGTTGATTCAAAGCATCACGGCCTCGACGTGTCCACCCCGCCACATAAGTTCACGACGCGGTCGCTCGCTGACTGGCGCGATAAGCACCGGCAACTGTCCAAATTTTGCCCGGATACGACGTTCAAGCTCCATGACGTTGGTATCGTGATCCGCCACTTGACCCCGGTAGAGGGCAATATGCTGTCCTGGGTACTTGGCCCACAAGTCGGCGTGCATCGCCAAAAAGGTTTCAGTTTCGTCGTGAATAGCCTCGCGTTCACGGTCATCCAGATAAGCGCGCACGGCTTGCGCCACAATGTCTTCGGCCTGGCGTGTTTCCGTCGCGGCAAACTGTTCAATACGTGTGACCAATTCGGGTTCTTTTAATGCAATACTCATACAATACCTCTATCCTTACACTTGTAAAAATAACCGATTCCTTAATTCACATTTTACGTCCAAAACGTAAATAAGGATACCCCCACGCCCCCACGCCTCACCCAACCGGATGCGTTCATCGTCAAACTCATCCAACGTCATCCTTGTACTTCGGTGCGTCCACCGGCCCCCGAATCTGGCACGCCGCCTCCCAGAGCCAGGTTTCAAACGTGGTGATGTCTAAGGTCATGTACGTGTATCGCCTCCTTGTGTGTCATAACCACGCCCCCGTTTCGACAATCTATACCTACTTCACAGCCATTGTCACGATCTTATTCACGGCTCACGGTGCTGGTGACAACAGTCTGTATTCTGAAGAGCCGGATGAGGCTCCGATGTCTGCATCGGCAATGTCTGCATCGGCAATGTCTGCATCGGCAATGTCTGCATCGGCTAAGTCTCACGTCCGGTTCGGGATCGGCGGCGGTGTGCCCCCCCGCCCCGCCGACTATAACTTAGTCTGCCGTTGATTACCTAAAATTGTTATTAGGTGTCCAAAGCAAGAACTGATAGACAGGGTACAATTGCTTAAAACGATACAGCACTTCCTCAACAATCCGACCTGTTGTAAGTCGGGAATCTTCATATTCTGTATACCAAATGCCTAATCTTAACCAACTATAGCCTGGATCAAATCTGGATAACCAATCCAATAACCGTTCTTCATTCGCTAAGTCTGCCGTTGTTTTAATCAAATCTGGTTTGCTTGTATCCGGCCAGCGGCCGAAGATGTAATCATGCCCCAAGTCTTGCAATATACGAACAAGGTGTTGCCGTTCGGTCTTGTGCTTCTCAACTTTACTTTTGAAATTCTGCGCATCCAACCACGCTTTATCTGTTAAAAGCAACTCAACAGCCAGATATTCACTGTCAATTCGAATATCCATCATCGGATGCTTTGTATATTGCGTTTCTGAATAATCTAACAACTTGGGGACGCCCATTTTTTCTTCTACCACTTGCACTTCAGCACGGGAACGCAAATAACGCAATTTCATAAACCAAATTTGTTCAATGCGGCCAATGTACCAAGTTGAAACAATGTTAGGAGGATGCCAATGAGGATGAAGATCCAATCCTTCCCGTTTCATTTCTGGATATAGAATATCGTGCAACGCCAGAAACTTATCACGGATTCTCTGTCGTTCTTTATCATAGCGGCTATTTATCACTTTACTCGAAGTGAAAGTGGCGTGGTCCTCTCGATCAAAAAACGGATCATTGGCTTGTAAATCGCCAAATCTGGGAATATTCATCAAATAACCTCCGCGATAACTCTGCTTATGAAGAAAGGCAGACTAACAATTAGCATTACCCACCGCCAGGTTGTGTGAAAAATACTTGGCTTTGCTATGCAAAGCTTGTCGGTAGGCCGGTTGATAAAACGTTGCTCCAGGCTGGCTTCGTTGGGTGTGAGTTCAGAATGTTGGAGCAGCTTTGTGCTTGAACCTTCCGGGAAATTACGTTCCTAACTTTCCGGAAGGGAACTATACCTCAGTGCAAACTATACGCGCTTCCTCCAATGAACTCGCGGATGTGGGAGGTGGGGGGGATGTCGCTGTCATCCTCGACGGGGATGATGGCTTGGAGCAGGTTGAGGACACGCTCGGCGCGCAGGTAGGCATCTACGCGATTGGCATCATCCTGATATTCCTTAACCCATTGCGCGAAGTGCGGGTATAACCGCGCGCGCATAATGGGGAGTTCGTAGGGCGTTGCGCCGTTCACTATGTAGTCCGTGGTGTTCACGTAAGGGATGATGTGACGCAGTTCGCTGCTGCGGACGTAATGCCAATGCTCCAGTGTCTGGCGTGGATCGTAGGCGCGCTCACGAGCATCGCGCACCATCCGCCGCATCAGGCGTAGATCGGTAAAGCGGATATAGGTGTTGTTGGGGCCTCGCATCTGCAACAGTGTCTCGATGTAAAGTTTGAATTTCTGTTCATCGGGAATAGCCTGGGTCATCTCGGCGTAAAGGCCATGCAGGCTGTCAATCAAGATCACGTCATTCGGTCCGATCTGCATAGTCTCACCTCGATCCTCGCGTTTTCCGGTCTTGAAGTTATAGTAGGGAACACAAACTTCTTCCCCTGCAATGAGACGTTGGAGATGCTCGTTGATAAGCGGGAGGTCAAGCGCCTGGGGCGTCTCAAAATCGTAGTCGCCGTATTCGTCCCTGGGATGTACTTCCAGGTCAAAGAAGTAGTTATCTACGTTGAGCGCAACCAGGTTCAAGCCCGCCTCTTTAAGATGGTCGGCGAGTTTGGCCGTTGTTGTGGTCTTGCCCGATGAGGACGGCCCGGCGATAATGGCAATACGCACCTGATCGCGGCGATGTTTGACGAGTTCCGCTGCGCGCGCTACGTCCTTCTCGTATGCTATGTCGGACTCATGCACAATATCGGCAAACTCCCCACGGGCAATGCGTTCATTTAGCCGGTAGATGTTGTGGACGCTGTGATCAACCGCCCAATTGAGGATTTCCCAGAGCTTGCGATAGGGTATATTTTCCGGATCGCGTTGGGATTCCCCTTGTACCCTTCGTCGCCGGCGGATCGCGCGTTCCTGGCGATAGAGGATATAAGCTTTTGCGGTCTGCGCGTGCCCGTCCTCAATCAACGTTTTTTCGACAATATCTTGAATTTCCTCTACCGTGGGCATTTGATCTTCCGGGTAAGTTTGCATCAGGATATTTTCCACCTGCGCACTCAGCTTTTCAGCCGTGCTGCGGTCGCGCCCACCCACCGCCACCGCGGCGCGGTAGATGGCATTGGTGATCCGATCCCGGTTGTAGGGCACTACTGCCCCGGTGCGTTTCACAACGTGTGTGATTTCTGCCATAGTGAACCTCCTTTGAAAATAACGAATAGCGAATTACGAATAACGAATTACGGATTCAATTTTCATCCTACTGCTGGTGAACGCCAGCCGTTAATGATGAATTCCCTTGAAAATAGACCGCTAAAGCGGTAGGTAAAAGAGGGTAGGGTTGCGGGCGGTACTCCGCCCGCAACCCTACCACTTTATATCTTGTCCTTTAGACCATAAATTTTCATCTAATTGAACCGGATTGTGCGGCTAAAGTCGCCGGAAAAGAGGGTATTTTTTGATTTCGAGCTACGCTCGAAATCAAAAAATACTTACTTAATACACTGCGAATTGAATTTTTGGGTATATTTCTCGTGTAAAAACACATAGAATAAAGAGATGGCTTTCTTTTATCACCTTGTCGCGCTGTCTATCACGCTATCACCCAACGCTCCCACCGGCATAATCGTCGCCTCATTCACCTCGATGATTTCGGTTTCCAGTTGCCCGGCAGAAAGCTCGCGCGCGGCGTTCTGAAAGGCAGGAAAATATTCCACCGCAAAGCGCGCGGTCACGGTTACATCT
>JAFGFI010000127.1 GCA_016931185.1 Anaerolineae bacterium | reverse complement strand
GAGTCAAACCGCGCAACAACGACGTATCGTTACCCATACCGGCGCTGTGCTTGTTATCCCACTATCCTATCGGAACACACTGCTCGGTACGGTGACCGCCCTCAATCGCAGGGATGAACCGGAGTTTGGGCAAGAAGAGTTAACGTTGCTCATCGCAATGGCAGGACAGATAGCAATGGCGATTAACAACGCGCAACATGCCCAGGATATCGCGCGTCTAAAAGAATTCAACGAAAACATCGTGCAAGGGGTAGGAGAAGCTATCCTAATGGAGGATGCTGAAGGAAATATCACCTTCGCTAACCCGGCTGCCGAAATGTTGTTAGGCTACCCGGCCACAGAACTCATCGGGCACCACTGGATACATTTCGTTGTCGAAGACGAAATCGGCCACATTTATCGAGAGATCAGCAAGCGAATACAAAACCGGCGCAGCCGCTATGAAACGGTATTACGCCACAAAGCAGGACATCACATTCCTGTCATTGTTAGCACCCTTACCCTATATCAGGGGCGCAAAGCTACCGGAGTTCTCGCAGCTTTTACAGATATTACCGATCTTAAACAAGCGGAAGCCGCTCTAAGACGACGTACCCAAGAACTCGAACTCCAAAACGCCGAACTTGATGCGTTTGCCCAAACAGTAGCTCATGATCTCAAAAATCCCTTGACCACATTGATTGGCTTCAGCGAAATACTTGAGAAGCGATTCAACACCCTCAGCGAAGAACGTCGTCATTACAGCCTCCAATCTATCAATGAAATTAGCTATAAGATGAGTGAAATCATCAATGAACTACTGCTCCTTGCCAGCGTGCGCAAATTGGATAAGATCGAACAACAGCCGCTGGATATGGCCCATCTCGTGGCAGAAGCTATGAAGCAATTGAGCTATCAAATCGAGAAATACCAGGCTCACATTACCATTCCCAAAGATTGGCCGGCGGTGTGTGGATATGCTCCCTGGGTGGAAGAAATATGGACAAACTATATCAGCAATGCCATCAAATATGGCGGATGTTCTGAAAAAGGCCTTCTCCCCTATATAGAATTGGGATGGAACCAGGTGGAGAAACAAAGAACCAGGGGAGCGGGGAGAAATGAATTAGGAAGCGTAGAAAATAAACCCAGTTTTTGGCGGTTCTGGGTACGTGATAATGGGCCAGGTATCTCACGGGAAGAACAGGCCTTGTTATTCACGCCCTTTGAACGCTTACATCATATCAATATTGAAGGTCATGGTTTAGGGCTGTCCATCGTGCGGCGTATTGTTGAACGACTAGAAGGGCAGGTGGGTCTCGAAAGCGAGGTGGGACAAGGGAGTCTTTTTTATTTTACCCTGCCTGCAACGCCATTTTCTCCCGATCGGCTCAAATGAAGAATAACGTGTCAGACAAACTCATTGATGTATTTTGCATTGAAAACGATAGCATAGCAGACAACGGCATCGTGGACAATGCTATTTCCCACAATGCCAACATTGAGTGTGGGCGCGCAGAACAAGCACTCCAAATCCAGGTTAACCAACAGCGCGCTGTTGCTCAATTGAGCCAACACGCACTCGTCAACATAAATCTCACTACCCTATTCCAGGAAGCTGTCACCCTGGTCGCGCGCGCGTTGGATGTAGAATATTGCAAAATCTTAGAATATAGTGCTGAGGACAATGTCTTTCTGTTACGTGCCGGGGTGGGTTGGAAACCGGGATTGATCGGCCAGGCGCGCGTCGGCATAGAGAAAGACTCACAGGCCGGGTATACCCTCCTGATCAACGAACCCGTCATCGTCTACGATCTGCGCACAGAGACGCGTTTTCACGGCCCACAACTGCTCCTCGATCATAATATCATCAGTGGCATCAGCGTGGTCATCCCTGGCGTTGAACATCCCTTTGGGATACTCGGCGTACACACTTCCCACTTACACGAGTTCACACCTGCAGACGTGCGCTTCGTACAAGTAATGGCGAACGTATTGGCACAAGCCATTGAGCACGTATGGGCCAACAAAATGTTGACACGTCGTAACCGTGAATTAGAAATGTTAAATCGTGCCAGTCAAGCACTCGTTTCGACATTGAATCTGGATGAAGTTTTAGCCACCGTTCTCGAAGAAGTGCGGCGCTTGCTCAATGTTGTCGCCTGCTCTATCTGGCTCATTGAGCCTACAACGGATGAGTTAGTATGCAGACAAGTCGTAGGTCCTGCTCAGAATGACCTGGTACTCGGTTGGCGATTACCCTTGGGGCAGGGATTAGTAGGACAGGTTGCCTTAAGTGGCCAAAGTCTGATCGTATCCGACGTCCACACTGATCCTCGTCATTATCGAGGCATCGTAGAAAAAACAGGGTTGGACTTACGCTCTATACTCAGCATTCCCTTAAAAGCCAAAAACGACATCACAGGCGTATTACAGGTTGTGGATGACCAAGCGGCTCGCTTCCGGGTCACCGATCTGACCTTGCTGGAGCCTTTAGCCGCTACAGCCGCGATGGCAATTGAGAATGCGAAACTCTTCGAGCAAGTGCGCCGGGATGCATTAGCGCAGGAAATGCTATTGCACGAAGTCAATCACCGGGTTAAAAACAACCTCACTTCCATTATCGGGATTTTGGCGCTAGAGTTAAGACGCACGTACCAGGACGATGCTGACTTTAAGGCCACGTTGCGTGATTTACGGGACCGTATTCAGGGTATGACCATCGTTCACAATCTACTATCTGAAGCACACTGGTCGCCCCTTCTCCTTGACAAACTTTTAATAGAAATCATCCGCGCCGCGCTCAACAGTTCGCCGATTTGCCATAAAATTAAGGTACAGGTAAACTCACCGGAAGTACCCTTACATATCATTCCACAACAAGCGACCAGTCTCGCGCTCATCATCAACGAACTGACCATTAACAGTGTTAAACATGCATTCACAGGCCGTGATCATGGATATTTGCAAATAGACATCAGCTATCATCCAGAAACCCGCCGGATCACGTTACATTACAAGGACGACGGACCTGGCTGGCCCCTTGAAGTATTACAAGGTAAATACCAAAGCACTGGCCTACGCCTGGTGCGGATGACTGTGCGCAGTCCTTTGCGCGGAAAATTTACATTGCATAACGAAAATGGAGCCATTGCAACACTCACTTTTACACATGTGCCCGCTCAGATCGGAGAATAAAGAAATGATATTAAATAAACCCATTCGCGTATTGGTTGTAGATGATGAAGCCATCATCAATGAACTGGTACAGACTCAACTCATAGAACTGGGCTATGAGGTCGCTGGGGGAGCTTACGACGCGCGCGAAGCAGTCGATATGACCTGTAACCTGCGGCCTGATGTGGTGTTGATGGATCTACAAATGCCCAATCCTGAAACCGGACAAGACGATCGGCTGGCCGGAATGAAAGCCGCGCAGGAAATCCAAGAACGCTGCCCCACTCCCGTGATTCTACTCACGGCTTATGAATCTCCTGAACTTGTCGAACAAGCCAGTCTTGTAGGAGTAGGTGCATACCTGATCAAACCGGTAGGGGATAGTGATTTAGATCGCGCTATTCCTATCGCACGCTCGCGGTTTGGCGATCTGATGGAGCTCCGGCGACTCAACGCCGATCTGGATGCTTACGCACACACCGTTGCCCACGAACTCAAGAACCCGCTCACGCTCATTCTTGGGGCCGCCGACTATCTAGCTGAAGAATGTGAAACCGCGCCCAGAGAAGAACTGAAAATCTTTGCCTATCGCACTGTAGAAGGTGCGCGCAAGATGAAAGATATTATCAATAGTCTGCTGATGCTGGCCGAAACGCGAAGCACCGATGTAGTGCTTAAACCCCTGGATATGTTTGCTATCGTGGGCAATGCATTGGAACGGCAAACGTATCTCATTAGAGAGCATACAGCACGCATCGAAGTAGCCGACGTCTGGCCGGTTGCGCTCGGTCACGCAGCCTGGGTTGAAGAGGTGTGGGTCAACTACATCAACAACGCGCTCAAATACGGGGGGCGACCTCCCGCCCTGACCCTGGGAGCTACCGTAGTCAACGATGGCCAACCCAAAACGGTCCGCTTTTGGGTACACGATAACGGCCCCGGCATCCCTGAAACCGCCCGCGCCCGGCTTTTTACACCCTTCACCCGCTTGCCAAATGGCAAAGTGAAAGGGCATGGATTGGGGCTTTCCATTGTGCGCCGCATCGTTGAAAAACTCAGCGGGCAGGTCGGCGTCGAAAGCGAACTGGGGGTAGGAAGCACGTTCTATTTTACGCTGCCGGCAGCGGGGCCGAAGTAATCCCGGATAGGGTTAATTTTTTATAGAACACGGACGAACACAGAGGTCACGGATTTTTTATAGATTGGATTTCTTACAATTCTCCATTTATTATTCACCTATTCTCGGAGGAAATTAATGCAAGCAACCCGTGCATTTTTACAAAACCTGGGCCTGCCCCCCGGCGATTTGTATGAGTTACCCAGTTCTGCTAAACGCTTTCCCGACGGGGCGCAGTACCGCGTGGAGATTCCGAGTGTGGAAGGGCCACGCGCACTGGTGGCGGTGCTGGAGGAAGCGCAACAGCGCGCTGTGCGTATCCATCGCGTCAGCCAGGGCAGTGGCATTATGTTGCTTACCGACGCGGAAATCCATGAGATGGTCCAAATCAGCGCAGAGGCTAACATCGAGGTCAGTCTGTTTGTAGGGCCACGCGCAGCATGGGAACCCGGGGCGCAAATCCAATTCCCGGCAGGTAAGAATCTGGCCGCCCGGCACCGGGGCATGGAGCAATTAATTTACGCCATTGAAGACATCAAGCGCGCCTGCGATTTGGGCATCCGCAGTGTACTTATTGCCGATGAAGGGCTGCTCTGGGTAGTGGACGAAATGAAAAAGGCGGGGGAGCTGCCTGCCAACCTGGTACTCAAAGTCTCGGTACAGATGGGAGCGGCAAATCCTGCCAGCATCCGGCTACAAGAGAAACTAGGTGCGGGGACCTACAACGTACCTACCGATCTTGACCTACCCAAACTGGCCGCCATCCGCGCCGCAGTAAATCTACCTGTTGACCTTTACGTTGAGGTTCCCGATAATTTCGGTGGCTTCATCCGCCACTATGAGATCGGCGAGATCACGCGCGTGGTCGCACCTGTCTACCTCAAGTTCGGCCTGCGCAACGCGCCCGACGTATATCCTAGCGGCACACACCTGGAATCCACCGTCATCGCCCTCAGCCGCGAGCGCGTCCGCCGTGCCGAGATCGGTCTGGCTCACTTGCGTCGTTATTACCCCGATGCGGTTATGTCAGAATTGGGAGCGGAAGGATTGGGCGTACCCGAGATGTAAAATTGGCGAATTGTGAATTTTGTCAATTTTAGATTTTCAAGGGAATTACCCATTAACGCTGTGCGTTCACCAGCAGTAGGATGAAAATTTAACGTAGCGGCGCAGAGATTTTTTCTAATTTCTAATCTCTAATTTCTTATTTTCAGAGGAGAATCCTTTTCGAGCGTTTGCGCGATGACAAAGAACAGAGAGACAGGAGAGGATATGATTTTAAAAGGCAGTGAAATTGAAGTTAAAAACGGGCGTAAGCCTTACGAATTAGGCGGACGCAAGATTAGCGTGCAGCACTTCGTCACACGGGTGACGATACCGGAGAATCCCTTCAAGCCCCACCAGCACGAAAAGCCAGAATTGTGGTACATTGTTGGAGGTGAGGGAATGGTAGAACTGGAAGGTACAGAACAACCAGTCATAGGCGGCGATCTCATCGTGATCGATTCGTGGGTCTCACATGGACTGCGAACCGAAACGCAAGTGACCTGGATCTGTTTGGGATAAATATCACAAAATATTAAGGAGACAAAATGTTATATCCACAGCAAAATGACAAACGTAATATGCTCGATCTTTCTGGGTTCTGGGATTTCAAGCTCGATCCTGAAGAGATAGGCGAAAGTGAGGACTGGGGCAAGGGGTTGCCTGCACCCCGGCAAATCGCAGTACCCGCGAGCTGGAACGAGCAGTTCCAGGATACGCGCGACTATTTCGACATAGCCTGGTACGCGCGCGAGTTCTACGTCCCCCAGGGATGGCAGGACCAACAGGTTTTCCTCCGCGTTGGATCGGCCAATTACGCCGCGAAGGTCTGGATCAACGGCAAATTTGTCGGGGAACATTACGGTGGACATCTGCCCTTTGCCCTCGATATAACCGGCGCCGTCGCCTGGGACACAGCGAACACCGTCGCCATCCAGGTCGAAGGCAAACTCGCTTCCACCCGCGTGCCGCCGGGAAATGTCGGTGGTAGAGGCGGGGCCAGTAGCTTTATGGCCGGTTATCCCAACACCAGCTTTGACTTCTTCCCCTATACCGGCATCCAGCGTCCTGTCATCCTCTATGCCATACCCCAAACGCGCATTGAGGATGTGACCGTCGTGACCGATATTGATGGTACAACAGGCAGCGTTAACGTAAAAGTCACGAAACGGGGCAACGCGACCACAGGAGAATTGACCTTATCGGGCGAAGATGAAAATTATCTGGCGCAATTGGATTTTGCCGGTGACCTTGCTGAAACCGAGATTACCATCCCCAATGCCCGTCTTTGGTCCCCCGATGATCCGTACCTTTATGCCCTCACGGTCACCCTCCATGCGTCAGATTCCGAGGCAGAAGAGGCCGTCACTGACCGTTATTGTCTGGACGTCGGCATCCGCACCATCGCCGTGGAAGGCGACAAAATTCTGCTCAACGGCAAACCTATCTTTCTGACCGGCTTTGGCCGCCACGAGGACTTTCCCGTTCACGGGCGTGGCCTGAATATGCCCCTCATTGTGAAAGACTACGCGCTGCTCAAGTGGGTCGGCGCGAATTCATACCGCACCTCGCACTATCCTTACTCGGAAGAACAGATGATGATGGCCGACCGGACCGGTATCCTGGTCATTGACGAGATTCCGGCGGTAGGATTGATGTTTGAGGATGGCGAGGAAGCTATCCAGACACGCTTGAAACTTTGCAAGCAGCAGATGGAAGAACTAATCGCCCGCGATAAGAACCATCCTAGTGTGGTAATGTGGAGCGTTGCCAACGAACCTATGCCGCCCAATATGATGCGCCGCTTTATGGGAGGCGGTGAAAATACCGAGGATGACAATAAAACTGCCCTTGGCACAGCGTTTTTTGAGGAGATGTTCGCCCTGACGCGCGCGCTCGACCCCACACGGCTCGTCACAGTGGTCAGTATAATGGGGGGGCCAGTGGAATGGCTGAATCTTTCTGACGTGATCTGTATCAACCGCTACTGGGGTTGGTACACGCAAAGTGGCCAGATCGAAGCGGGCGCGGAATTCCTGGCCCGAGAACTAGATGGATTGTATGCTCAACTGGGGAAGCCGATTATCATTACCGAATTTGGAGCGGATACTATTGCCGGGATGCACAGCGACCCGCCGGAAATGTGGACGGAAGAATACCAGGCCGAGTTCTTGCGCGCTTATCTCGATGTGGCCGCTACACGCCCCTACGTCGCGGGCCTGCATGTCTGGAACTTCGCTGATTTCAAGACCGGGCAAAGTACGCGCCGCGCGGGCGGGCTTAATCTCAAAGGTGTCTTCACCCGCGACCGGCGACCCAAGATGGCAGCGCATCTTTTGCGCGAGCGATGGACGCAGCCACAGAAAGAATGAGGGGCAAAGAAAATCATTAGGAGACTATTTGTAGGGTGTTTTTCGGTTCCGGGCTTTACCCGGAACAGAAAAACTCCCCATTACAACTCCCCCGATTTTGAGGAAAAAACGCGGGAGTTCGCAGGATTTTCCATTTAACGACGACATATATATTGTGTGTCGGTGTTCCAATCCCATAATAGACCAAAGGTTAAGGAGGTGAAATAAAAGCAGAGTATATACAAACGTCTTACACATTTGTTGTTAACCTAAAATCTAAAATATATTAGGGAGGAAATTTCGAATGAAACGCAGAGTTTTATCTATTGTCATGGCTGTGACTATGCTGCTTTCCATGGTCGCACCCACATTGGCCGCGCCGCCATCGCCCGATGGCCCGGCAGTCACAACAACCTATACCAAGGGACCGGTTGTAGTCGAGGTCCCGAGTACAAATTCAAGTGGGGCATCTTTCAGCAAGAGCATCAACCAGCCCAATCTCCAAGATTACCAGCGCATCCAGGAACGTATGCGCCTGCTAGAGGCCGGGCAAACCGCCGAAGCAGCCGCCCTGGCACAAACGGGCACCGACCGCGTACTGGTAGTCCTGGTTGAATTTGGCGGCCCCGATGAATTCGTGTGGGAAGCCCCCTTGGTTCCCTACTCAAACACGACCGGCTCACAGTGGGATCCGCTAGGGATTGCCGACGCCAATGAATATACGGGTTTAGTGGGCGATTGTACCGTCATTCTTGAGAAAATCGCCGCAGAGATGGGCCAGACCCTAACAGACACCCTGGGGATGACGAAAACCTTCACGTATGAAGGCCCCAAGCACAATATGATCGAAAAGCCACGCTCGCTGGACGATCGTTCCGGTGATAGCATCTGGTCCTCTGACTTCAGCTCAGAGTGGTTTGAAAACTTTATGTTTGGCAACGGCGTGGTCATCAGTTATACGATGCAGGATGACACAACTTACTCCAAGAGCTTCTTGGGACAATCCGTGGCCGACTACTATAGTGATTTCTCCAGTGGCACCTATACTATCACAGGTGATATAGTGGGCTGGTTAACACTCCCCCACTCCACCTGGTACTATGATGCCGATCAGTGCCCCGGTGCGCGCTCCGGCACAACAAGTGTTACCCGTGGCGCAATTCCAGAAGGCGGCAACACCCGCGATTTGGTCGCCGACGCGATGGATGTTATCAATGCCGAGATCGCTGCCGGGAATCTGCCCGATTTTAATTGGGCCGACTACGACCAAGACGGCGATGGTGACATTGATCGTCTGTGGATTGTGCATGCCGGTTACGGTGAGGAAGATGCTTCAGAATTACTTAACCGCGCCCCGGTCGTACAGGGTAGCGAGACCATAACCGCGCCGGCGGCTTTCTATGGCGAGTCGGCCGTGTGGTCCCATTCTTCCGGGGGACGCGCTTACGTGGTCACTACAGATCCCTACACCATCACGGCAGGCGCTTACATCATTATGCCGGAGAACGGCGGCATCGGCGTTTTCGCGCACGAATATGGACACAACCTCGGTGCTGATGACCTGTACTCATACGGTGATGCAGAGACCACTGCCGGCTTCTGGACGCTAATGGCCGATGACTGGACGGGAGACCCCATCGGGTTCGAACCGCCCTCGGTTGACCCCTGGCACCTGGATAACTGGGGATGGCTCAATCCACTGGTTATTGAGGACCCGACGCAGGAGTATGAATTCTATCTCGGTCAGGCAAGCCGCTTTGAAACCAATAGCGCGCCTGGACAAGCATACCGGGGCGCGAAGATTGTGCTCCCTGATGGTCAAATCAACCTGGCAGTCACACCCGATGACGATTACTATTGGTGGGGCGGTAAAGAGGATGTCGCCAATGCTATGATGACCTCCAAGGAAACTATCGCTGTACCTTCTACCAGCCCAGCCCTGACATTCGATCTGGCGTATGATATTGAAGACGGCGGTTGGGATTTCTTATGGGTACAGGTTTCAACCGACGGGCAAACATGGAGCACATTGACCAACAGTGAGACTCAATGTGCAACGGATCCCAGTTGGATTGGGGGGGAATATGGATTCCCCGATGATTTGTGCGCGGCCGGTATCGGCGGGTTCTATGGAACCAGTGCTGTTTGGCCCGACTACGCGACGCAAACCTTCGATCTCAGTGCCTATGCAGGTCAAAATATCTACGTGCGCTTCTGGTACATGACCGACTGGGGCACGACAGGCGCGGGGGTCTTCATTGACAATATCGTGTTGGGCGACTTCTCCGATGATGGGGAGTCCGGTGGGGACAACTGGAACTACGCGGCCCCGATGGAGTACAGCACGGGCTTTATGTCGTTCACCCATAACTTCTATCTGCAATGGCGTAACACCGGCCTCGAAACCGGTGGGTATGACAGTACGCTCGGCGAACCTAACTGGCGTTTCGGCCCGGCAAACAGCGGGTTGCTGGTATGGTACAACAACAACTTCTACACCGACAACGAGACCCAGGACTATATCTTCGATGAGTTTAGTATGGGGCCAAAGGGCCGGATGTTGGTGGTTGACTCTCACCCCGAACCCTATCGCAATCCGAATTCTCCTTACTCCAACATCACCGACACGGTTAAGCCCGGTGTATGGAGCAACGAGGCCGCCAATGCTACCAGCCGTGGCATGATGCGCGATGCACCTTTCTCAGTGAAGGACACTGTCGCGTTTGCCTACACCGATCCTTATAGTGGTTGGTCGGCCGACTTCGATAGCCGCGACGCCGCCCCGCTCTTCAGCGACGCGAACGGGTACTACCCCGGCATTGAACTGACAAAATTATCCTCTGCCTCAGCGTACTGGTACTATATCACCAAGGGGTGGGATCTCGGTATGGCGATGCCCTCCAAGGTATCCTATGGTGTGAAAGCACCCGCTAACTATCCTGACGAGGGGCGTTACCCTAACGTTATTCGCTACAATAGTGGTTGGGAATTCTACTCTGACGGCGAAGTGCTGGCCGGTGAAGGTAATCCTGGCGACGTCAACGGGCAGTACGGCTGGAAAGTTGAAGTTGTCGAGGAAGCCACAGATGGAACGTGGGCCAAAGTCCGCGTCTACAATGAAGGGCCTTTTGAAGCCGAAGTTACACCTGAGGTTATCAAGGGTGCCGGCACTTACTTCATTACGTATACGATGACCCTGGATAACAGTGGGTCCGGAGTTGGACAATCACGCCGCGTCACGGTTCTGCCTGATTCAAGCCTTGAGCTTGTTTCTACCGATTGGCAAACCGGTACAGTTTATTTGCCACCCGCGGGTACGGTAGAGATCAAGGTTTTGACCTGGGCCGGCAATCTTGCTGCGGGTGAAATCAAGACCCTCACAACCGTTTTCAGTGCTACTGTAAGTGGGGAGCCGATGTTGATCACGAGTACAGTACAGCACGAAGACTTCATCAATGATCCGACTATGACGAACCTGGTCACGAGCGTGCAAAAAGCTGGATATAATATCTTCCTGCCTATTGTTATGCGTGAGTGACATTTAGGTCTTCCCTCACGGGATTTTCACGAGCCGCCGGAGTTTGACTCCGGCGGCTTTGTTATACGAAGGCAACCGTGGATTGCACCGAATTGCGAATTGCGAATTGCGAATTACGAATTACGAATGATGTAGGCAATTGGAAGTTACGCCAAATTACAATTGGATTGTTATGGATAGGATGGTTGATTTGCTGGCTGCCGCACCCGGTTAAGGCACAAGCGCCGCAGACGTGTGAAGAAGCGCATATTCCGGGCGTTGTGTTGGTTGCGTTTGAATCCAATGTGCTCACAGCGGCCCGCCAACTCGCCTATCCCACCGTAGCCGCGCTCCCTGCACTGGATGTGGTGGCAGTACGTGTCCCGGCCGGTGAGGAATGTACAGTATTACAGACTTTGCACACCGACGCGCGCGTGGCGTATGCAGAATTGGATTACGCCGTTCATGTGACCGGCTTCATCACGCCCAACGATCCCGGATGGGCGCAGCAATGGGGACCGGCCCACATCGGCGTGCCACAAGTATGGTCGCAAATAACTAACACAGCAGACATCATCGTAGCCGTCCTCGATTCCGGTGTATATTTAGGACACGCGGACTTACAAGCCAATCTATGGCGTAACAGGGATGAAATTGCCACGAACGGCATAGATGACGACGGCAACGGCAAAATAGACGATATCGCCGGTTGGCATTTTTACCACGCCTGGGCCTGGGATGGCACACAATATACGTATTTACCACGAGAGGATGCAGGCGTTGACGATGACTACGGGCACGGCACACACGTTGCCGGCATTATTGGGGCTACGATTAACAATGGTGTGGGAATTGCGGGGGTTGCGGGCAATAGCTACGGCGACGACAGTCACCGCGTGCTGCCGGTCAAAGTCCTGAACCAGTATGGTAACGGCTGGTACTCCGATATCGCGCTGGGGATTCTCTATGCAGTAGACAACGGCGCGCGCGTCATCAACATCAGCGCGGGCGGGAGTCCGGCTTCAGAGACACTTCAGGCTGCCGTAGATTACGCGCGCGCGCGCGGCGCGTTGGTTATTGCCGCCACGGGGAATGAGAACGATGCGGTGCTATATCCTGCCGCGTGCGACCATGTGCTCGCTGTCGCCGCCACAGATCGGGCCGACGCGCGCGCCGGATTTTCCAATTACGGCCCGCAGGTAGATATCGCCGCGCCAGGTGTGGATATTTACAGCACGTGGTATCGCGGCAACTACATCACCAAATCGGGGACTTCAATGGCCGCGCCACACGTTTCCGGCGTGGCCGCGTTGTTATGGGGGACGGCGCCAAATTTACAGGCGATGCAGATCGGCGCATTGTTGACGTCCACGGCAGTACAAAGCAGCACGCAGCAATCTTGGAACCCATATACAGGATGGGGACGCGTGGATGCCGCCCGCGCTTGGGAATCTCTGCGATCTCACCGCCAATACCTGCCGGTAATCTTGTATTAAATAGATCAATACATATAATATTCTTGTGATTCAAGAATCGCAAAGAACTTTATCGCGGCTTTAAGTGTAACGTCCTTTTGAAAAACGGGCACCCTTGCGTAGGACAAACACAAGAGTACAATACACACAATGATCACGTTATCACAGTTCGTCATTCATAATTCACAAGGGAGATCGATCATTGCCCCATAAGAGATCCGAACACACCCTCGGCATCGTCTATTTATTGCTTACAACCCTCTGTTGGAGTTTTGTGGCATCTACCGTCAAACAGCTCGCGGCGACGGCGGATACCTATACCCTCTCGTTTTTCCGTGTTTCGCTGGCCGCGCTGGCCTTTGCGATCCTCTTTATGTTCAACCCAGTGAGGAGGTAAACATAATGTCAAAACCAAAACTTTCAATGCACATTCGCCCAGAGGCGAACGCCGAGGAGTTATTGTTCGCCCGGCAGCTTGGCGTAGATGCGGTCTACACCTGGATTAAGCCGGAACAGCGCACTTATATTGCACTCGTTGACCTGCGCCGCCGGGTGGAGGACGCGGGATTAGAACTGTACAATGTCGGCAGCTATGACATCGCCAAGTCTGATAAAATTCACCTGGCTTTGCCGGGGCGGGATGAGGTGATCACTACGTTCCAGGACTTCGTGCGCGACCTGGGCCGGGCGGGCATCCACGTTACCACGTTTACGTGGGAACCGACGCAGGTGTGGAGTTCAGAGCCGGGGGAAATTCGTGGCGCCAAGACACGTCGCGTGGACTTGCACGAGATGGTACGACGACCCTTCACCCACAGGCGTGAGTATGGCGAGGACGAAATCTGGGAGAACTTCGCTTATTTTATGAAACGCATCATCCCGGTGGCAGAAGAGGCCGGGGTGCGGCTGGCACTACATCCTAACGATCCCCCCACGCATGAGAAGCTGGGGGGTATTCCGTGTCTTATCCACAGCTTCGAGGATTACCGGCGGGCGTTCGAGATCGCGGGTAGTCCCGCCCTGGGTATGGAGTTCTGCACCGGCTGCTGGTTGGAGGGCGGAGGCGGCTTCGGCAATATGCTGGACGCCATCCGTACTTTTTATGCCGACGATCGCATCCTACTCGTCCATTTCCGCAATATCACTTCCCCACTGCCCGTATTCCTGGAAACCTTCTTGGATAACGGCTACATGGATATGTACCAGGTGATGAAAACCTTTTACGATGTTGGCTACGCCAACACGATCACACTAGACCACACCCCCCAATTTGCCGGGGATTACGCCAAGGGCGCGGGGACCGCTTATGCTATCGGTTATATGCGAGCGTTGATGCAGCGGGCGGAGGCGGAGTTGGAGGGGGAGACAGAGTGACAAAGTGGTATTCTTAATTCATCATTCGTAATTCGCTATCCGGTAATTCGCATGGAGGAATTCTATGACTTTAGCAGAAGATCAAATCAAAGCATTAAATTTTCAGTATCCGGAGTTTATCCCGGTGTCGGCTTCGATTTTGCCCGCGGCATGGATAAAGTACCGCGAGGCGTTGGATGAGATTGTATATCGCCATCCACTTCTCTTCGGTGAAGGTAATATTGGAGAACGCGACTATGATGATATCCAATCCGACAGATATATTATGGGTGAACACGTGGATGTCTGGGGATGTGTGTGGAGCAATGTCCAAGAAGGGATGGATTCCATTGTAACCCACCACCCTGTACCCACCCGCGCCGACGTGCGCACACTCAAGATGCCGGAGGAAGATAGCGGTTTTCCCCACGGCTTTATGTATCTACGCCTGCTCGACCTACGGGGGTTCGAGGAGATAATGATTGACTTCGCCGAGGAGCCGCCGGAATTGCAACAGCTTATTGATATCGTGTTGGCTTACAATTTGCGACAGGCAGAAGTATGGCTGGCCGATCTGAAGACGCAACGGGAGCCAGGAACCCTGGTGCACTTTGGCGATGACTTGGGGATGCAGAACCGGCTCGCGCTCCACCCGCGCAAGTGGCGGAAATATCTCAAGCCGTGCTTTAGGCAGATTTACCAGCCTTTCCGCGAGGCGGGGTACTACGTCTATATGCACACCGACGGGCACATCCTCGAAATCATTCCCGATCTGGTAGACTGCGGCGTGAATGTCGTCAACCCGCAAGCCCGCGCCAACGGGCTAGATGGCCTGGCGGAAGTCTGCAAGGGGAAAGTCTGTGTGGACCTTGACCTGGATCGCCAACTTTTCCCCTTCTGTACCCCACAGGACGTAGACGACCATATCCACGAAGCCGTAGATAAGCTGGGCGATCCCGCCGGTGGCCTCTGGCTCAAAGCTGAAATCGGGATGGACATCCCACTGGAGAATATTGAGGCGATTTTCGTGGCGTTGGAAAAATATAGAAGATATTATGCGTGAAACGTAATGCATAGGTTGGAAAGGAGCAGTGCTCTTTCAAGCATTGCATGATGGGTAAAAACGGGCGACACGTGCGGGGGAAAAATACCCGCCAACTATCTCTTGTAAAGAACAGGAGTCAGGAGGTAAAACACAAACATGGCGACTAAAATCCATTGGGGAATTCTAGGAACCGGTAACATCGCTAAAAAATTTGCTATAGGGCTGACCGCATTGCCGGATGCAGAGTTAGTGGCGGTGGGATCGCGCAAACAGGAGACGGCGGATACGTTTGGAGTGCAATTTAACATTCCACACAGTCACGCCAATTATGAAGCCCTGGCGGTGGATCCAGATGTAGATGTGGTCTACATCGCCACGCCACACCCCTTCCATTATGAAAATACATTGCTATGCCTGGATGCAGGCAAAGCCGTGTTATGCGAGAAGCCCTTCGCCATTAACGCAGCACAAACGCGCCGGATGATTGATAAAGCCCAGGAGAAAAAGTTATTTTTGATGGAGGCTATGTGGACGCGCTTCCTCCCCATCATCTGCAAGACGCGAGAGTTAATCGCAACGGGCGCGATAGGTGAGGTGCAAATGTTACATGCCGATTTTGGTTTCCGCACCCACCCTAATCCCGAAAGCCGCCTGATGAATCCCGCGCTTGGTGGTGGAGGACTGCTGGACGTGGGCATCTATCCCATTTCGCTGGCTTCGATGGTCTTTGGTGATCCCCCCCAGGTTATCCAGGCGATGGCAGACTTAGGTAAGACAGGAGTAGACGAACAAGCAGTGATAAACTTCCGTTATGCGGGGGGAAAATTCGCGCAGCTTTCGTGCGCAATCCGCACCACCACGCACCACGAAGCTTCCATCTTCGGCACCGAGGGACGTATCCGCCTGCATGCGCCGTGGTGGCGCGGCACCACACTCACACTCTACACTAAACCTGTACCGGAGGGGGATAATGTGATTGAAATGCCCTTTGAGGGCAACGGCTACAACTATGAAGCCGCCGAAGTGATGACCTGTCTGCGCGCCGGCAAAACCGAGAGTGACACTATGCCACTGAATGAAACGCTGCACTTGATGGAAACCCTTGACGCCATCCGTGGGCAATGGGGATTAAAGTATCCGATGGAAGAGGCGTGAAAGATTAACTGTTCTCCGATCTTCGCTTCGCTCGTCGTAGGCCGGCTCGTGAGCGCCGGCAATCTGTGGGGGG
>JAFGFI010000126.1 GCA_016931185.1 Anaerolineae bacterium | reverse complement strand
TCGGAACTGTGACAAAGGGTTTTTGGTTTCCATTCCCCCTTGGTTTCACAGTTCCGCTTTTTGTCAATTTTTGTCCAAAGTCCAATACTAAATTACACGATTAAAATCCTTCGATTCTGACAGGGGATTTGTCACGAGCAACTCTCGTTGCTCGTGACAAATCCCCTAAATCTTCCAAAAACTAGGAGGAATTGCTCGTGGCCTCAGTGTGCTTTTCTTTTTGACCGCGTTGGCGTGTACATTTGCCACGGTACTGGCCTTGTTAGGATGGGGGTATCTCACGCTAGTTGGCGTACATTGGCGATTGTGCCGGCGATCTTTTCCTTTATCACTATTGTGCTATATTGGAATGTGTTGATCTTCTTCTTCCCGCACAAAGTCGGCGCCCTGGGTGTGGATATCGTGATCCTGGTATGCCTATTCGCGCTCAACTGGCCTACGGAGACTGCGATTGGATGGTGATGGTAGACAACCGATCGTGACTTTAAATTTTTAACTATCTTTAGGAGGAACAGTATGGAAACTCGTGAGCAAGTGATAGAATTTATCAAGGATGTAAAATTTGCGTATTTGGCAACGCTGGGGACAGACAATGTACCGCGCGTCCGCCCCCTGGCCGCATCTACTATATACGGGGATGCGGTGTACTTCTTTACATTCAAGACCACGCGCAAAGTGGCGGAGATGATGGCCCATCCCCAGGTCGAGTTAGTATGGGCCAGAATAGGGGATAATGCACAGGTGCGAATGCGCGGCACCGTCATATTGGAGGAAGATGGTGATGTACAGGCGCGCTTTAAGACCGACAATCCGATGGTAGCGCAAATATTGCCCCCCGGAGCAGAGCAATTGTTCGCGTTGTTCAAGCTTGTGCCCGATGTTGTTGAGGCAGTGGTGGGGTTAAAGCCCTATACACAGGTGGTATGGTAATTGCGTGAAATATGAAACGTGAAATTTGACGTGCAAGGCAGAGGGTCTATTGTCGGATGTACCCCGAAAATAGACACTCCCTTTTTTGCCTTTGTAGTAATCATCTCCTATGCTAGAATACGACAAGGTTTGTGCAAACATGAAAGGAGAAACAATGGCACAGCAAAACGAAGTTCCCTTAATCTCACGCGAGATTTTGTTCGGCAATCCTGATAAGACGCAGGTGCGTATTAGCCACGACGGTCGCTATGTCAGTTGGCTAGCCCCGCTAGCTGGGGTCCTCAATGTGTGGATTGCGCCTGCCAACGCGCTCGATAAGGTCAAGCCTGTCACTAACGACACCGGGCGCGGTATTCGCTATTATATCTGGGCCTATGACAACACCCACATTCTCTATATCCAGGATAAAAACGGTGACGAAAACTGGCATATTTACAGCGTGGTGGTTGATACGGTCGAGGTCAAAGATCTAACCCCTATTGTAGGGGTCCAAGCGCGCATCCAGGCTGTCAGCCACAAATTTCCGGATGAAGTTCTCATTGGTCTGAATGATCGCGATCCACGGTGGCACGATATCCATCGTCTCAATATTCAGACCGGGGACTGCGCGTTAGTGCTGCAAAACGATACATTTTCGGGCTTTGTTATAGATGACGCGTATGCCCTGCGGTTTGCAATGCATACCACGTCAGACGGCGGGCGGGAATATCTCAAGCCTGATGGGGCCGGAGGATGGGCATCGTTTATAAAGGTGGCCATGGAAGATAGCATGTCCTTTGGCATCATCGGTTTCAATAAGACCGGCGAGATTGCTTATCTGGTTGACAGCCGTGAGCGTAACACGGCTGCGCTCTTTACTCTTAATCTTGAGACCGGCAAGCAAATGTTGGTAGCAGAAGATCCTAAGTCGGATGTGCAAAGTGTGCTGGTGCATCCGACGGAGAAGCATATCCAGGGTGTCGCTTTTAATTACGAGCGCGTCCACTGGCAGATTGTGGATAATGCTATCGCAGAAGATTGGGCATCTCTGCGCGCGGTTTCTGCCGGAGATATGTGGATCGCCAGCCGTACCCTGGCAGACACGGTCTGGATTGTAGCCTACGTGGTCAGCGACGGCCCGACCCGTTTCTACCGCTACGATCGTGCGACGCGGCGTGCTGAATTCCTGTTTACGGACCGGCAAGAGCTGGAAAGTATGCCCTTACAAAAAATGATCCCGGCGGTAATCAAATCGCGGGATGACCTGAGTTTGGTTAGTTACTACACATTGCCTCCCGCAACGGACAGTAGCGGGAATGGTATCCCTGATACGCCCTTGCCGATGGTACTCTGGGTACATGGTGGCCCATGGGGGCGCGACAGTTGGGGTTATGATGCCTACCACCAATGGTTCGCCAACCGGGGCTATGCCGTTTTGAGCGTAAATTACCGTGCCTCTTGGGGGTTTGGCAAGGACTTCCTCAATGCAGGCAACCGGGAGTGGGCGGGTAAGATCCACGACGATCTGATTGATGCCGTTACTTGGGCGGTCGCAGCGGGCATTGCCGACCCTGAACGGGTGGCAATTGGGGGCATTAGCTACGGGGGCTATTCCACGTTGGTAGGATTGACGTTCACACCGGAGGTCTTTGCCTGTGGAGTGGATGTGGTAGGGCCGTCAAATTTGGTCACGTTGCTGGAAACGATGCCCGATTATTGGAAGCCTGACCTGGAGATGTTTATGAAGCGGGTTGGCGACTACCGTACTGAAGAGGGGCGGACATTCCTGGCTTCCTGCTCCCCGCTCACTTACGCCGGCCGCATTTGCCGCCCACTGCTTATCGGGCAAGGGGCCAACGACCCACGCGTCAAGCAGGCCGAGGCTGACCAGATTGTGCAGGCGATGCAGGCCAACAATATCCCTGTGACCTACGTTCTCTACGCAGATGAGGGCCATGGCTTTGCGCGTCCGGAGAACCGCCGCTCCTTCAATGCCATCGCCGAAGCCTTCCTTGGTGAGTGTCTGGGTGGACGAGTCCAGCCGATTGGCACTGATTTTGAGGGCGCGAGCCTCAGCGTGCCGGTCGGGGCAGAACACGTGCCTGGGCTAAGTGCGGCATTACCGAGATAAAAATGAAAGAATAAACCTGATTTCTTTTGAGAAACCGGGTTTATTCTGATATCCTCCTATCCATCCACGCGCGCACGTTAATCCCCTGTTCTTTCAGTTGTCATAAGTGTCCCCTGGAAGTAATGATAGAACGTATGTTCAATTATGCAAGTGACATCGCTTTGTAACAGGGCATGGAAACCTCGGCTACAATACATTACCAGATTACTGCCTAAAGTTGCCGGCTACGCAGCCATTGATACGCGTTGAGGAAAATCATGATTTCGATGATCCCCACAATCGC
>JAFGFI010000125.1 GCA_016931185.1 Anaerolineae bacterium | reverse complement strand
GATCGCGTGTGTGGTCGCCTTGCTCGTCGCGCTGGCCTGCGCCCTGGGTGTGCTCCTGCCGCGCCGCATCGCCTTCTCGCTCCACCGCCCGGATGAGGAAACCCGCGCTTTCGCGGACATGGTTGCCCGTAAAGCCCGGTGGCTCACCGCCGGCATCATCGCCTTTGGCGTGGGCCTGCTGGCCCTGGGCATCGTCCTCATCACCGCCATCGCCGGGGCAACATAGCCTGTCTGTAGCCGCGCTTTCCATAGCGCGCTCTTGACAATTTGTATACCGAATGGTATACTGTGGTCAATATGACAACAGAAGACAAAAGGGAAGTGGATAATCGTTCGAACATCCTCGCGTGCGCGCTGGAACGCTTTGCAGCGCGGGGGTATGATGCGGTGGGGGTGCAGGAGATCGTTGAGGCCGCCGGGATCACCAAACCCACGCTCTATCATTACTTCGGCAGCAAACTCGGCCTGCTGGAAGTGCTGTTGGCTGGGCACTTTGCCGGTTTAGAAGCGGCGCTTGCCCCGGTCGTAGTCTATAAGGGAGATCTTCCTTATACGCTTGAGCGGGTGGCCGCTGCGTACTTTCAATATGCCGCCGCGCAGCGACTGTTTTATCGTTTCCAGCTCGCGCTGTGGTTCGCGCCGCCCAACAGTGAAGCGTTCAGGGCTGTGTCCCCGTTTCATAAAAAGCAACAGCAGTTGCTGGAGACGTTGTTTATGGACGCGGCGCGCGACCACGGGAATATGCGCGGCCGGCATCGCGCCTACGCCGCGACCTATTTAGGGATGCTCAATACGTACATCGGATTGGCCTTGAACGAGTACACCGAGCTTAACGATGTCCTGGTATACAGAGCAGTACACCAATTCATGCACGGCATATTTTCTTAATTTTTTTATCTCGTTTATACCTACCGGTATGTATACTTATGAATGGCACGGCTAAGGCCGTTGTTAAAAGGGGTATTTTGGCATTTCCGGGCACAGCCCGGAAATGCCAAAATACCCCCATCAAAGTCGCAAAACCCATAAAGGTTTTGTAATTTATCAATTTGCCAATTTTCGATTTTCAAGGGAGGCTTTTTAACAATGACACACTGGGCTTATGATGCAGTTTTTTACCATATTTACCCGCTTGGTTTTTGCGGCGCGCCGGCGCACAACGACTTTTGTGCCCCCCCAACTCCCCGCCTGGAGCAACTTTACGCCTGGATCGACCATTTGCACACCCTGGAAGTCAACGCGCTCTACCTGGGGCCGCTTTTTGAGTCGAGCCGGCATGGCTACGATACGGCAGACTACTATCACGTAGACCGTCGCCTCGGCGCCAACGAGACCTTATCCCGCCTCGTCAGCGTATTGCACGATAACGGCATCCGCGTGATCCTCGATGGGGTGTTCAATCACGTGGGGCGGGATTTTTGGGCCTTCCGGGATGTTCTGCAGCATCACGAACACTCGGTTTACGGTGACTGGTTCCGCGGGCTTTCATTCAACGGGCGCAGTCCTTACGGAGATCCCTTTACCTACGAAGGATGGAACGGGCACTACGACCTGGTAACGCTCAATTTAGACAATCCGGCGGTCACGTCGCACCTGTTCCGGGCCATAGAGATGTGGATCGAGGTGTTTAACATTGATGGCCTGCGGCTGGACGTGGCAGATTGCCTGGACAAGCCGTTCATGCGCGCGTTGCGTGCTTTTTGCCAGGCGCGCAACCCCGATTTCTGGTTGATGGGCGAGGTCATTCACGGCGATTACCGGCAATGGGTCAATGTGGACACGTTACACGCCGTGACCAATTACGAATGTTATAAAGGACTTTACTCGAGCCTCGTGGATAAGAATTATTTCGAGATCGCCTATGCCCTACGGCGGCAATTTGGCGAAGAAGGGCTATATCGCCATCTGCCGTTATACAATTTCGCCGACAACCACGACGTGGACCGCGTCGCCAGCAGTCTGCAAAACCCGGCGCACCTCTACCCGTTGTATTGTCTGCTCTTTACGATGCCGGGTGTCCCTTCCATTTACTACGGCAGCGAGTGGGGCATGGCGGGCAAGAAGGACAACGGCAGCGATACGGCCCTGCGCCCCTATCTGGATCTGGCGACGATGATTCAGACCGGGCCACACCCTGAACTGGTCGGCACTTTGGAGAAGTTATCCCGCATCCGCCACACCTCTCCGGCCCTCAAGTATGGGGAGTATCGCCAGGTCTACGTGAATCACGAGCAACTGGCGTTTGCCCGGTACACGTCCGAGGAGGCCATCCTCGTCGTCCTAAACGCGGCCGAGCAGCCGGTCTCGCTGACGTTGGACGCGCCGTTCAGAAATGGCACGTCTCTGACAGATTTACTGAAGCCTGGGGAAACGTTTCCTATCCACAATGGCAAAGTCCATCTGGATAGCGTGTGGCCGCATTGGGCGCGGATTTTACGACTCAGTTAGCATTTTGAGGCGTATTTTTCGTCTTCGGGCTATGCCCGAAGACGAAAAATATCTAAGCAAGGTCACATGTTCTCGGCCCAAAAGTGTGCCGGCGCGTCGGGCCGCGCCTCAAACCCCAGTTTGTGCGCCAGGGCCTGCGAGGCGACCCGGTAGGGCCAGCACGCCCAACTTGGCGTCAAGCCGCGCGCCAAGCACTCTTCGATAAAGGCGCAAGCCGTCAAGAAACCGTAGCCCCGCCCTTGATAGGCTTCCTCGGTGTAAATGTCCACCTCGGCTTCACCGCCGCCGACGCCCACCGCCGTGCAGGCGCTGACGATCGCGTCATCCTGCATCAGGCAAACGCCAAAACGTTTGCTTTGCGCTTCAACCAGGGGACTGAAGTCCGGACGTTTTTCTGCCAGGGATGTATCGATGCGGCGCATCTGAAACCCTGCCGGAACGCGCGCGCGCCAGCCGGCATGCACCGCGAACCGGCCCGGGTTGAAGTCGAACACTTTGCGCTGGATGACAATCGCGCCGTGAGGGCGCAGCAGAATATCCAGTTTATCTCGCCAGGCTTCCGAGAAGGCAAACAGAATAAGCTCTTTCTCCTCCATCTGGGGCAATATCTCGTTAAAAAGCAACGGCGCCAGCGCGCGGTTGAATTCATCGTTATCCGGATGGCCCCCCACATAACTATAACCGGCGTCTGTGAGTACCAGCGCGCTGAGAGGGTCGCCCGGACGGTCAATGAAGATCCGCCCAGGGCTGTTGCCCTCAATCACCGCGTAGACCAGGGCGACATTGTGGCCAATACCCGCAAATAGCGGCGCGACCGTATAAAATTCATTGGGAGTCAGTTCCATAATCGTTTTCCTTTTTGCTACGCCCCTGCTTTTCGCCCGAAGTGGATTGCCAAATCCACATCCTTGTTATCAGTGAGCGTGTCTTCTATCGTAAAATGTATTGTACCGTTTATGTATAATGCAACAAGGGGGTCATACGTCCCGTAGCTATCCATAGCTCCCCCGCCCCGT
>JAFGFI010000124.1 GCA_016931185.1 Anaerolineae bacterium | reverse complement strand
GAATTACGAATAACGAATTACGGATTCAATTTTCATCCCACTGCTGGTGAACGCACCGCGTTAATGGGTAATTCCCCTGAAAATCGAAAATTGGCAAATTGTGAAAATCCTTGAAAACTTGGTTTCGTCTTAAATTTCATCCAAATTTTCACTTTAGCGTCTTCGCCTCCGCCGTCTGCGTTTTGACTTCGAGTTTGTGCTGCTGAGCTTGGGGTGTTCTTCCCCCGGTTCCATTACAGGCGCGTGGAGCATTTGTTGGTAATAATCGTCGAGCAACATCGTGATGATAGGTAACTCATCTTCATTTTCGGCCAGACTGTGGGCCAGGGAGGCAAAACGGGCACTGCGTTCCGTTTGTAGTTTGTCGCGCTTGCGTAAGCGGGCCTCAAGCAGGGCCGTCATCCGTTCCGAGACAATGGCCGCGACATCTTCGTCTGTGGGCAGGGACCGCTCTTCCATTTCGATGTCGTAGCGTTTGGCGATGCGCTCCAGCGCGTATTTCTCGACCCCACTAACCAATGTGATCGCTACCCCAGAGGCACCTGCCCGACCCGTCCGCCCTGCGCGATGGATGTAACCTTCCGGGTCTTCGGGTGGTTCGTACTGGATAACGTGCGATAAATCGGGAATGTCAATACCTCGTGCTGCTACATCGGTGGCTACCAGGAAGCGCAATGTGCCCTTCCGCACCCGTGCCAGGACGCGCTCCCGCTCATTTTGTGCCAGATCGGAACTTAGCTCATCTGCGTCATAGCCGAAGCGTTGTAGGACTACTGTGATGTAGTGTACCCTGGCTTTGGTGTTGCAGAAAATGAGGGCTGAGGTTGGGTTCTCGATTTCAATGATGCGCACGAGGCCCCGATCTTTATCCATACCGGGGGTCTCATAAAAAACATGTTCGGTATCCGTGACGTGGACATGATCGCTGCTGAGGCTGAGAAACTCCGGAGCATGCATAAATTGACGCGCCGTGCGTATCACCGAGGAAGGGAAAGTGGCCGAGAACATGCACGTGTGAATGTCGCGTTCAGGCAGGTAACGTTGCACTTCCTGCATATCCGGGTAGAAACCCATCGACAGCATACGGTCGGCCTCGTCAAAGATCAGCATTTTGAGGTGTTCTAGGGTGAACGTGCGTTTAAGCAGGTGGTCCAATACCCGTCCTGGTGTGCCCACGACGATGTGCGCCCCTTGTTTGAGGGCGTCAATTTGTACTTTGTACCCGACGCCGCCATAGACGGAGATGATACGAATGTCCGTGTCTGCGCATAGGGTCTCGGCATCGCGCGCGACCTGATGGGCAAGTTCGCGCGTCGGCACGAGGATAAGGACCTGGCAGGTTGTTTTGGCTGGGTCGATGCGTTCCAGCATTGGCAGAATAAAGGCTCCTGTCTTGCCACTGCCTGTACGTGCTTGAATCATCATATCGCGCCCTGCGAGCAAATAGGGGATACCGCGCGCCTGTACCGGCATCAAATCTGTCCATCCTGCGCGCGCGACCGCCGCTTGCATAGGTGGGGATAATTGCGCGAGGGTTATATCGGGTAGTGTGTTTCTAGCTTCGCCTGTTGCCTGCGAAGTTGTGGCATTTTCAATATTTTGTGAATTCACAAGATCTCCTTAATGAGAGTCAGAAATTAGAAATGAGAGATTAGAAAAATCTCTGCGTTTCTGCGTCAAGATTTTCGTTATTAAAGAATTCTATCACACTGCGGAAAAGCTGTAAAGGATAGGGTTAGGAATTGTCCCTGACTGAAGCATGCGCCAGACTCAGTAGATCACGATGTTTAGGTGAGGCGCGCTTTGGCACGCGATATACTGCTGCTAGGTGTGTTTTTTGTTGGCGGGCGTAGCCCGCCAACAAAAAACACACCTAATCCCTCGTTTCTGTCCGGAGCTGGTGATAGCAAACGGTAACTGAGACTTTTGTAGTCTTTGGTGTACAATATGGGATAGAACAGTTTTTCTATTATTTCTTTTAATTGTTGAGATATGAACATTCAAATCAAAGGCGCAAACGAACATAATTTAAAAAACATTGACGTGGATATTGGCGATGGGCTGACGGTGGTGACCGGAGTTTCTGGCTCCGGTAAGACTTCGTTGGTTTTTGATACCCTCTACCATGAGGCGCGGCGGCGGTTCCTGGAGATTTTCTCGTTAGGGGAGCGACTCGCGCCCGCCGATGTGCGTGACATCACCGGCATGGGGCCTGCAATAGCGGTGGGACAGAATTTGCTCAATCGTAATCCAGACTCAACACTGGCGACGGCGGCAGGATTGCACCCGTTTCTGCGGTTGCTCTATGCTCGTTTTGGTGAGCGACATTGTGCGCGCTGTGGTACCTCTATCTCAGTGTTGACCGAAGATGATATTGTAGAGCGTATCCGTCTCCAGACCGAAGATGTTCCCGTCATCCTTTTCGCGCCATTGTTACAGGAAGTAAAGGGCAGCCACCGTACATTGTTGTCGTTGCTGGCAGCAGAATTTGGTGCGGAAAAGATATGGATAGACGCGCAAAACCTGCCGGGTTTTCTGAAACCTGCCGGGTTTTTGGATCCTACGCAGCCTCACACGGTTGCCGTTGAACTTATGCACTTTGAGACATCTACACCTGCTCGTGACATCCGCGAGGCCGTCCAAAAAGCCTGGGCGCTGGGAGCAAATGCGGTGCAGGTGGAAAGTCAAGAATCCAAAATCGAAATTTTTTCTCGTGCTCCTGTTTGTACTGTCTGCGGTGCGTGGTTTGGCGAACTTTCGCCTGTGTATTTCAACAGCGCGTGTCCACATTGTAATGGGGAAGGGTGTGAACAGTGCGCGCACACAGGACTGCATCCCGAAGCTTCGGCTACGACATGGCATAACCTGCACTTGCCCGATCTGTTAGCGCAATCCGTGGATGAGGTGCGCGCACTGTTTGCGCAGGTGAATTTTCCGGCAACGGCGGCGCGGTTGCAAGAGGAAATCACCCGGCGGCTGGAGTCGCTGCATCGCGTGGGACTGGGGTATATCGCGCTGAACCGTTCCTCACCGACGCTCTCGCGCGGTGAATCGCAGCGGGTGCGGCTGGCATTGTCGTTGACTAGCCGGCTGGAAGATATGTTGCACGTCCTGGACGAACCGACCATTGGTCTGCACCCGGCGGATGTGGCGCGGCTGCTCCCTGCATTTCGCGATTTGGCAGGACCGGTTGTTTACGTTGAACATGACCGTATTGCGGCAACTCATGCCGATCATGCCATTGATATTGGGCCGGGCGCGGGGGGGAAGGGGGGACACATTATCTTTACCGGTACACCTGCCGAGTTGTGGGAGGCCGGCACGGTGACCGGACGCTATTTCAGCTTGCGCGAGCGCGTTGTTCTGCCTGAACATCGTCCTCCACCAATCGATTTCCTGACCGTGCGTGGCGCGAATCTGCGCACGTTGCAGGCTATAGATGTCCCTATTCCGCTAGGGCGATTGACCGTGATCACAGGGGTATCTGGATCGGGCAAAAGCACGTTTGTGGAAGATGTGCTGGCCGCTTCGTTAGCAGGGAAAACGCCGGTAGGGTGTCAAGATATTGAGGGTGCGGTGTCGGGGGGGAAGTGGCTCAAAGCCGTGATAGTGGATCAAAGCCCCATCGGCAGAAATCCGCGCTCGAATCCGGCGACTTATACGAACCTCGCCAACATTATCCGTGATGTTTTTGCGGACGCGACCGATCTTTCCCCCTCGCATTTTTCATTTAACCGGCCTGAAGGTCAATGTCCGGCCTGCAAGGGCATTGGCGCGGTAGAAGTTACGATGCGCTATATGCCCTCTACATGGATTCCGTGCGCAGCCTGTAATGGGCAGCGCTTCAACGATGAAGTTCTTGAGGCCACCGTGGATTTTTCGACGGATGGAACGGAAACGCCTCCATCCAAACCCATTTCATCTGCTCAGGAAAGACGGCTGTCTGTTGCTGATTTCTATGCCCTGCCGGTCGGTGATGCCGCGCCCTTGCTCTTAAAATCTCCATATCTGTCCGATTTATCTCGTCGCGCGGCCCGCCATATCCTGCGCGCGCTGCGCGATATTGGCCTGGGCTATCTGACATTGGGACAACCTTCTCCTACACTCTCCGGCGGTGAGGCACAGCGGGTTAAACTGGCGAAGTTCTTGGGCAAACGCTCGTTGGCGGAGCAGGTGTTGATCATGGACGAACCCTCGACCGGCCTGCATCCCCAGGATGTGGCAGGTTTGCTCACCGTGTTGGATCGCTTGGTGCGCAGTGGGGCTACCGTTGTGGTGGTGGAGCACAATACCGATATTATTCGCGCCGCCGATTGGGTGATTGACCTCGGCCCCGGCGCGGGACCCAACGGTGGGCAACTGCTCTACGCCGGACCCCCGGAAGGCTTGCTGAATACGGAGACATCGGTTACAGGTGAAGCATTGCGGAGCGAGTTGGCAAATCGAGAATCAAAAATTGAAAATCAGCTTTCTTGTACTTCGTGTCCCGTATCCACAATCAGAATCCGTGGCGCGCGCGCCCACAATCTTAAGAATGTGGATGTGGATTTTCCAAAAAGTGCGTTGACGGTAGTGACAGGGGTCTCCGGTTCCGGTAAATCCAGTTTGGTGGGGGATGTGTTGGAGGCAGAAGCCCGGCGGCGATTCCTGGAGATGTTGTCGCTTTATGAGCGCCAGGGAACCCACGAAGGACCAGAAGCCCCGGTGGATGAGGTCTCCGGGCTTGGCGTGGCTGTTATGGTGGAGGGTGGGGGACGCGGCGCGTTTGGGCGACGTAACACCGTCGGCACGGCAACGGAGATCACGCATCATCT
>JAFGFI010000123.1 GCA_016931185.1 Anaerolineae bacterium | reverse complement strand
GAATTACGAATTACGAATAACGAATTACGTCTTCAATTTTCATCCTACTGCTGGTGAACGCACCGCGTTAATGGGGAATTCCTTTGAAACTAGCGAATTACGAATTACGAATTACGGTAAAACCTGCTTCAGTATATTGTCACTGCTATATCCCCTGTGCTTTATACACTCAAGACACTCGCCATGGCGCGCAATCTCCTCTGCTGTCTGTTCATCAGTTAAAATATCACCGTTTGTGGCACTTACATCTACATAACCTACTGGCCCAATAGGGTCATGAGCTAAGGCGATTACAAACACGCCAAATCGCCAGAACGCGTGAGTTTGTGTGCGCACAAAATGCGGCTGATCGGCCCGCAACATGTTACCTACATGCTCTAATAGCCAACGGGTGGCTTTACGTCGGGCAGCGTTAACATCTACAGTGACAGGTACCAGCACGTAGACCATACTTCCCTCTGGCAACGTTACAGTTTCAGCTAACTGAATGTGTCCTTCGCGAACAAAACCCGTATAGGTAACAGCCTCTCTAGTTTGTACATCAGTATACTGCATGATGCGCCTCCATATTTACAGTCGGAATTCAAACCTCCTGTGCTTTGATTTTAGTATAGCATAAAGTTGTAGTAATGGCTTTAGTGGGGAGCGTCTTTTTTTTCGCGTGAAAGACTACAAAAGTCTTACAAGTGGCCTTATAGATCCCTCACTTCGTTGAACGGACGCCGTTCATCAACCAAGTGTCTGCTGAGACTTTTGTAGTCTGGGCTTATCATGCAAACTCAGTGGATCACAATTTGGTCGGCTTAGACTACAGCATGCTGACTTCTTCAATTAACGACGGGAGGTTCGGTGGCATAAAACTTAGCCCTGGGGCTGGAATACGGTGGTGCTTGATATCGGGAGGAACGTGCTTGTGATGCGGATGGGTGCTGGCTAGGGTCACGTCATGGGGATGTGCTTGGGAGTCATACCAGCACAGCTTTTCATTGGCATGCCAGATCTCATACCCGTAGGCGGCAATGGTCAAGTCTTCATCCAGGCAACGCAGCCGTTCAAAGATGACCAGCCGATAGTCATCGGCAAACATCAATTCGCCGCGCACGTCGGCGTAATAGCTTCCACGCCGAATGAGAACCAAGGTAGAGCGCAGGATGGCGGGATAGTGTTGTTGGAGGGTATAGATAAAGCGTTCGTACTCAGACAGGGACGTTAATGGATTCACGACGGCTTGTCCTGGCGATGACGTCCGACATAGACGGGGTTTCCGCTTGTAGTTTGGCTATGGCCGCGCGGTACTGTTGTTGGAAGGCATGCAGCAGCTCATACGCGCTGGCCCATGCCGTCCAATCCAGCACCCAAGCGTCATCGGCGGGTTCTTCGCCCTTCTGGTAGGATTCGTAGAAAACTTCGGAAAGGATATTATACTTACGCTCGTAGACGCGAATTTCGTCTTCCAGCGAATGAATGTCATGAAGCAAATCGTTCAGGTTCATACCAACCTCCCCTATGAGGATATTATAGCATGAAGACTCAGTAGATCACAATTGTCAGCGATAGACTACAAAGGTCTTAGCAGACACCTGCTTAGCAAGGCATCTCGTGAGACTTTTGTAGTCTTGAAGCAATGAAACTTCGATCTACTGAGCTGAGCTTATATAGCGCGTTGTCTGTCATTGCTTCCCGTTCATGCCTATCACCGTTCCCAGGATAGAATTGGCCAGACCCGTGTAGCTTTCATCAAATACCCATGTCACTACCTTGTCCAAATCCATCTCGGCGGTGGATTGCACCGGTTCCGGGTAGATGGGGACGCGCGCGCCCCGGCGAACGTAGACGGGCATCTGCGCCAGCGGCACTTGCACGTGTTTGAGCCATCGCGGGCCGGTGAGGATTTCTCCCGTCCACAGGTCCACCCACGCCCCTTCCGGCAAATAAACGTCGCGCGCGCCTTCCGGGTTCATGATGGGCGCGACCAGCATATCATCCCCGAAGTAGTAGGCATCGTCAATGTGCCAGCAGGTGGGATCGTCCTCGTGATGGAAAATCAGGGCGCGCAGCACCGGCAGTCCGGTTGCCGCCGCCCGCTGCCCCTGCGCTACCAGGTAGGGAATCAGGGCATAACGCAGCTTGAGCCACTGTCGTACAATATCGGCAACGGCAGGATAGGTGTAGGGTTCGCGCGGGGTGGTGCCGTGATACCGCAGATGCGAGGTGAAGACGCCGAATTGCGTCCATCGCACGTAGAGGTCGTCGTTGGGCCAGCTCGCCATAAAGTCCGGCACGCCGTGGAAACCGGGCACGTCGTGGCTCCAGAAGGCAAAGCCGGAAAGCCCGAAATGCAGCCCGCCGCGCAGAGACCCCGCCAGCCCATCCCAGGTGCAGGCGCTATCGCCGCCCCAATGCACGGGATACCGCTGGCAGCCCGCCCAACCGGCGCGCGCCCAGATCAAGCCCTCGCCCGTTATTTGTTGGGTAATTTCAAACGCCGCGCGCTGGTAAAGCAGGCCGTAAAGATTGTGCAGCTTCTCGGCGGGAATGCTGTAGTAGTCGCCGTTGGCGTCGATGTTCTCGCCAAAGTCGGTCTTGATTGCCGACGCGCCTAGCCTCAGCAGCCGGGCGACCATCCCCTGATACCATTTCACCGCCGCCGGATTGGAGAAGTCAATCTGGCGGGCAACGACAGGGGGGGCCTCTGCGCCGGATTCGGAAAAATCGGATCCCGATCCCTTGTCACCCCTTTCCACCTTCAGCGGCGCGAGGTAACGGTTGGCAATCGCCTCCGGCAGCAGTTTGTTGCCCGCGCCCAGGTTGGGATTCTGCCAGAGCGAGATACGAAACCCCCGCGCCCGCATCTCGGCCATAAAGCTTTCCGGGTCGGGGAAGCGTTCCCGGCTGAACTCCCACTCGCAGACCCAGTCCTTTGCAAACCAGCCGGTGTCCAAGTGCAGCACGTCACAGGGAAAATCTCCTTCGCGCAACTTGCGGGCAATCTCGCGCACTTCGTCCGTGCTGAAGTAGGTCATCCGGCTCATCCAGGTGCCATAGCTCCATAGCGGCACATCGGCGGGGAATCCGGTCAGGCGGCGGTAATTGTAGATAACTTGCTCCACGCTCCCGCCGCCGATGACGAACAAATCCAGTACCGGTTCTTCGACCAACCCCTGTGCCGCGCGGGTGGAGATGTCGGCCAGGGAAAGACGGAGATGAGATGATGTGTGCATAAACAGCCCGTAGGGACGGCTGGAGATGTAGAAGGGTACATTTTTATAGGCGCGGCGGTTGTTGACGCCCAGGGCATCGGTGTTTTCCAGTGCGAGCGTGCGGCCTGCCAGGTCCAGTTTGGCAAAACGTTCCCCGGTGCCGGCGAAACACTCGCCCGCCTCCGCGTGGAAGGAAAAAACGGCACGGTGGGGTTCGCCGTTGCGAGCCACAAACCCCACCGGCAGCGATTCAATTTTGCTTGGGATAAAGTGATCGTGCGCCGCCAGGGCGACGGGGGTCTTGCCGTCGGGGTAGATGATCGCGTCCAACGTCTCCGGCGGTGGGGCTATCTCCGTTTTCCCTCCCCAGGGCCGGGTGGGAGGG
>JAFGFI010000122.1 GCA_016931185.1 Anaerolineae bacterium | reverse complement strand
GCATGCGGCAAACCGGCGTCCATCCCACGTATTTAGCCGGTGTAAGGGACTCACAGCTTCCTGGAAGATCCAAATGCGATAGCCCTAGATGCAAGCAACTTGACTATTTATCAAGATGCTATTAAAGTGAAGATGCTATAATGTATGGTGTATAGGATATGTTTAGCAAAAAACAGCGTAAACACTCTTGGCCTAGATGCCCCCTCACCCATCAGACGGGCATGCTCCTGACGGTGTTTGGAGTAATACTGTTGCTCATCGTGTTGGGCGGAGCAGGTATGATACTTGTGTCAATGTTGCCGCTGCTCACAACACTACTGACATTTCCGCTGGAACCTATGACGACCGGCGTGGTAAGTTTGCTGCTCTTAATGACATTAGTAATGGTCGGGATACCGATGTTGCTGTTAGTGTTGCTTTGTGGGGGAATAGTGGTCTGGGGCCTCCGTGTTTTGGGGTATGATACCCAACTCCGAGAACATGGCGTTGTTACCCAAAGCGTGATTATTGATCGTTGGGCGATTCACAGTTACCGTTCGCACTGGCATTGTGTGGCTTATCATTTTACTGCCATACTGCCCGACGGTTCCCAACGCGATATCACCCGCGCGGAGCGCAATGCTAATGTCTATTGGCGCGTGGATATAGGTGTGCCGGTAACGGTATGCTATCTGCCGGAAAAACCAGAAATATGTAGAATAGAAACATCTGAGGGATCTAAGTAGTGAGTTATAAAAGAAAACTTATTAAAAAATTTTACCAGTTCTTTTCCAATTCACGCATCATAAATAAGATTGCTAATTTTCCCCCTGTGGCTTGGACTGTAAAAAACTTAGCCCAGATTACATTTAAACGTAGACTTTCTCCTTACATATCCTCCGTAACTGCTCCTAAGTTAAACGCACCAGGTTTAGAACAAACCCTACAACGTATTGCTGAGGACGTAGTAGAGGCTCTGGGTTATGTAGGCGCAATGGTTGCGATGTATGAACAAGGAGATGCTTTGCCTGTTCGTGCCCTATACATCGCTCCCGATATTGCTACCCTGGAAGATATCCACAAATGGGAAGCTCATATTTCTGAAATTGTAGGGGAAGCAGTCAGCATTACTAATCCTGTATTGGCACGAGTTTACATCCATCAACCTAAGTACAGGGATAACTTAAGCGTTCGCGCCGTCAAGGCAGGAAGAGCTGTAACCAGTGACGAGTTATATGATCTTTTCACCCCCTTTACGTCTCCTATTACCCGCCCAGTTGTAAATGGCATCCAACACGCACTTGGCATCCAACAAGTGATTGCTATGCCCTTTTTCCTCGAAAATCATATTGATGGGCAGCCGGTTCAGGAGTTAGTGGGAAACCTTTTTGCTGCTAAGAGCAGTATCATTTCTGAACAGGATATTTTAATTCTCTCCGCGTTTGGCCGGCAGGCTGCTGCCGCAATAGAAAATGAAAATTACCGGTTACAGATCGGCATTGCGCAAGAATTGGCACTGCGTGTGCGGACCAGCCTGCACAGTGAAAATGAGATTTTTGACCTTATTGCGAGAGGCGTAGTAGAGGAGTTAGGCTACATCGGCGCTATGGTGGCACCTCATGAACCGGATGACTCGCTCCCTGTACGCGCAGTCTATGTGAACCCCAATCTGGCGACGCGAGAGGATATTTGGCATTGGGAACAAGAAATCTCCAATGTAATGCAAATTCCCATCAATCTCAGCGACCCATCTTTTGCCCGCGTCTATACACACCAGGAAATTTACAAGGACAATCTCAGTGTGCAGGCCGCTCAACAAAAACGTCCTATGACGAGTAATGCCCTTTACGATCTCTTTGCTCCCATCATCGCTCCGGCGGCAAAACCCATCGTTGACGGTATTCAGCAATCCCTGGGTATCAAGCAGGTGATCGCCGTTCCCTTTTTTCTCGAAAGTCTTGTAGATGGACATCCTACTCCCGCTCTCCTTACCGGTAATCTTTTTGCTGCCACGCAATCAGAGACTTTCAAGCGTAGTGAAATCGAATTATTGCAAGTTTTTGGACGGCAAGCAGCGACAGGTATTCGTAACGCGCGCCAATTTCAATTGGTTGAACAGGCGCGTGCTGAATCTGAACTGCGGCGACAACAGCTCGAATTGCTCAATCGCGCCAGCCAGGCCTTCAGTTCGAATCTGGACTTGGAAGACCTATTGGTTATCGTTTTGGAAGAGGTACGCAGTTTACTTAATGTGACGGCTACTTCTATCTGGCTCAAAGAACCTGATACGGACGATCTGATCTGTTGGCAAGCTACCGGGCCATATCGGGACCTGATATGTGGGTGGCGATTGAACGCTGATATTGGATTAGCCGGTTGGGTTGCCCAAAACAATAAAAGTTTGATCGTTCCCGATGTTGATAGGGATGCGCGCCACTTTCGCGGATTTGATAGCCACATTTACCCTAAGTTACATTCTATGGTAGTGGTCCCTTTGCGGGTTAAAGAAAATGTCATTGGTGTGTTAGAAGCTGTGGATACAACCATTGATCGTTTTCGTGAGCAGGATTTAAAAGTCCTGGACCCCTTGGCCACCTCGGCGGCTATTGCTATTGAAAACGCGCGCCAATTTAAGTTGATTGAACAGGCGCGGGCCGAGGCTAACAAACGCACACAAGATTTAGGGTTATTACACCGGGCCAGTCAAATCTTTAGTTCTAGCCTGGATTTGGATCATTTACTGTTCACCGTGCTTGAAGAAGTACGACATTTGTTAAATGCGAGTGCATGTTCCATTTGGCTGGTTGATCCAGACACAGAAGAACTCGTATGCCGGCATCTTACTAACCCACAATACCGGGGCATGCGCGGCTGGCGATTGCCACCCGGTAAAGGCTTGGCCGGGTGGGTAGCACAAAATGCAAAAAGCTTGATCATCCCAGATGTTCATTCTGACCCACGGTATTATGCAGAAGTTGATAAAGCAACGGGATTGCAAGTACGTTCTGCATTAACAGTTCCTTTGTGGTCAAAGCGAAAAGTCATGGGTGTGCTGCAGGTTGTAGATGTGGAAGTAGGCCATTTCAGCACAAATGATCTCAAATTATTGGAGTCTTTGGCGACCTCAGCCGCAACAGCAATCGCCCAAGCCAATCTCTTCGACGAAACAGTACACTTGATTGAACAAACTCAGTATCGCAAGATGCAAATTCAAACCGTCGCTAATATCTCTCGCTCCATCAGCAGCATTTTAGACCCAGATGTTATTATGCAACAAGTGGTCAATTTAATCCGCGAAAAATTTAAATTGCACTTTGTGGGGCTATTTTTGTTGGATCCCACAAGAACCTCGGCTGTGTTGCGCGCGGGGACAGGGAATACAGGCCGGGTACTGGTGCAACAACGTGTCCAACTTGCAATGGACGGGGATAACACTATTGCCCAGTGTGTCATTGAAAATCAGGCTATAGTCAACACAAATTTCAAAAGTGAATCTATCCCTATTACCGTGTTACCGGATTCAAATGCAGAGCTAGGTGTCCCATTGCGATCAAGAGGTCATGTGATGGGGGCGTTGAGTATCCAAAGTAAATGGGAGACTACGTTTGCGAAAGAAGACATGGTTATTTTTCAAACTATGGCCGATTTAGTTGCCGTTACGCTTGATAATGCCTATTTGTTTAAAGAAACACAACAAGCGGGAGAGGCTGCTGAACAGGCTAATCGCGCGAAGAGTATTTTCCTGGCCAATATGAGCCACGAATTACGCACGCCGCTCAATGCGATCATTGGATTCACTCGGCTGGTGCGGCGCAAAGGTGCAGAGCTATTGCCGGAGCGACAACTTGATAATTTAGATAAGGTGCTCATGAGTGCGGAGCAGCTACTCAAACTCATTGACACAGTTCTTGATATTTCTAAAATTGAAGCAGGGCGGATGGATGTTAAGCCTACCCCTTTTGATATTAGCAAATTAATAGATACTTGTCTGCATATCGTACAACCCTTAGTTAAAAGTACACACTTACATCTACATAAAGAGATAGCCCCCGATTTGCCTTTAATGGTGACGGATCAAGATAAGGTTAAGCAAATTCTGATAAATCTCCTGGGAAATGCGATCAAATTTACCGAGACTGGCAGTATTACAGTTTCCGCTCAACGTCAGGATGACAAGTTGGCTTTAGGGGTCACAGATACAGGTATCGGTATCCCTGAAAAAGATTTAGATCGTATCTTTGGGGAATTTGAGCAGGTGGATAACAGTCCGACGCGCAAATTTGGGGGCACCGGACTAGGATTGGCCATCAGTCTGCAATTAGCGCGTTTGTTAGGAGGAAATATTACAGTGGAGAGCCAGATTGGGAAAGGGTCTACCTTCACAATCGTGTTGCCCATTAAATATACTTTGCACTCATCCAATCCTGAGCAGGATATTCAAAGAGAGGTTGAGCATGACCAAAAAGATTTTAATCGTCGAAGACGCAGAACTTAATGCCGAACTTTTAGTTCAGCTTTTGGAGGAAGATTACATAATTTTCGTTGCTGAGGATGGTGCGGCGGGAATTCAAATGGCAAAATCTGAGCAGCCCGATTTGATCCTGATGGACCTTTCGCTGCCCATCATCAATGGTTGGGATGCTACTCGCCGTATTAAAGCAAACGCCGAACTTGCTCACATTCCCATTATCGCGCTTACCGCGCACGCGATGATGGGCGATGAAGAAGAAGCATTAGCTTGTGGGTGTGATAGTTATTTGTCTAAGCCCCTGGATGAAGATCAATTGTTCGAAAAACTCGCCTATTATTTAGAAGATTAAGCCATGAACACACAATCTAAAATACTTATTGTCGATGATGAAGAGTTCAATATTGATTATTTGGAACAAGAATTAAAGGATTTGCATTATGATACCCTGAGTGCCCGAAATGGACGCGAGGCACTGGAAAAAGTCGAAAATGAAAATCCCGACGTGATTTTGCTGGATATTATGATGCCAGAAATGGATGGGTTTGAAGTATTACAACATCTCAAAGCCAATCATGTTTGGCGACACATTCCCGTTATTATCGTCTCAGCTTTAGGTGATTTTGATAGTGTGGTCAAAGGTATTGAGATGGGGGCAGATGAGTATTTGCCTAAACCCTTTGATCTGGTATTTCTTAAAGCACGCCTCCGATCTAGTCTGGAGAAAAAGCGATGGCGTGACCAGGAACAAGTCTATCTCCAAATTATTCAAACTGAACGTGAAAAGTCGGAGCGATTATTACGCAATATTCTACCCGATCCGATAGCAGAGCGTTTAAAACAAGGCGAGCGTATTATCGCTGATAGCTTTTCTGAAGCTACAGTGCTATTTGCTGACATTGTAGGATTCACGCCTTTATCTTCTCAGCTATCACCGAGTGCATTAATTACGTTGCTTGACGAGATTTTTACAGCTTTTGATCAACAGGTTGCATTTTATAACCTGGAGAAGATCAAGACGATTGGAGATGCTTATATGGTCGTCGGAGGAGTACCGCTCCCGCGTTCCGATCACGCGGAAGCGATAGCTGATCTTGCTCTCTCATTACAACATAGGTTGGGCAGCATTAACGCGAGCCACGAAACTGCCCTGAAAATTCGCATAGGGATACACATGGGGCCGGTCGTTGCCGGTGTGATTGGCCGCAGCAAATTTAGCTACGATTTGTGGGGGGATACTGTCAACATCGCCAGTCGTATGGAATCTCACGGGATAGCCGATAAGATACAGGTAACGGAGGCTGTGTATACACATCTCCAGCACGCATATCATTTTGAGAAACGCGGCGAAATTGATGTGAAGGGGAAAGGCAAAATGTGTACCTTTTTCCTGGCAAATAAAAGATAAGGATAAAAAAGTATGAGCATTCCCTCGGACCTGTATCGACGCTTACATACTACCCTGCTTACGTGTAGTCCTAGTGACAGTGACAATCATCTGCGTACGCTTTTTGTTGATGCACGGTTGGCCCCGTGGCGTGCTAAAATCCCCCAAGCAGAAACCCCGGATATGCGAATACGTAACCTGATTGACGCATTACATAATCAGTATAATCATCATCAAGAGAATGCCCTTATCCTATTTCTGGCTGTACTGCGCGATCAACAAGCATTAACAAATAGCTGCTATCGAAGTTTAGAGGATTTGAGACAAGAACTTGAATACCTGATACGCACACAAATTCCATATACACCTGAATGGGAAGTGACGCTTGCAAGTTATTTTGACAAACTCCGCAGACTTTACTGTAACATTCAAATTTTTGGACAACCTCGTCCTATTCTGTTAAACGATATTTTTACAGATGTCTATGTGTTAGAACAACCGCTTGCTTTCCGAAGATTTGATGTCCGCCAACTGCACACTGACCCAGACCATGTTAAAGATGCTGAAAGGATTAGTGGGTTGGATATTCTCACCCGCGAAGAGGGAAATCACCTTTTTCTCCTCGGTAAACCGGGCGCGGGGAAAACAACGTTCCTCAAGTACGTAACTTTGTATGCTATTGACCAGCAATATTCTAAAATTCCTGTCTTTGTCGGCTTAAAACAATGGGCCGATAGTGGGCTAACACTCCTGGATTATATCCAACAACTCTTTATGCCGTCTGGGGTGCTGGATACCCGAGATTTCGTCACAAAATTATTAGAAACAGGACAAGGCTTAATCTTATGTGATGGACTTGATGAAGTCAATGTTACTCAGGAACAGCGAGGGCGGATTATCGCCGAACTGAAATCATTTATCCAACGATACTACGATTGCCAGTACCTGATTACGTGTCGCAATGCGGCGACAGATTACACGTTTACCGGGTTTACCTATGTGGAAATAGCCGATTTTGACGCAATACAGATCGCAGCATTTGCGGATAAATGGTTTTATGGCATGCCGGCTAAACGTGATACATTCCTAGAAGAACTCGCCAAACCTGAACACCGGGGACTTCGAGAATTAAGTCGCGTGCCTTTGCTGCTTACTATGCTTTGTTTGGCTTTTGATGTGAATTTGGATTTTCCACAACGGCGGGTCGAAATTTATACGGATGCCCTGGATGCGTTGCTACGCAAGTGGGATAGTTCACGCAATATCAAACGCGATCTTATCTACCGTGGTCTTTCGACGGGACGCAAGCATCAACTCTTCGCGCGTATTGCGGTTCAGACTTTCGAACGAGGCGATCATTTTATTCCTCAACAACAATTAGAAGACCAGATTGTAGCCTATTTGCAACGCCTGCCGGACACAGATAAACTGAGTGATGATATAGATGGGCATGCAATCCTCAAAGCGATTGAAGCCCAACATGGTATTTTGATTGAGCGGGCACACGCTATCTATGCTTTCGCCCATCTTACTTTTCAAGAATATTACACAGCGCGTTATATCGTTGAAAATGCACGTCGTGGAACTTTACCTCAGTTACTTACTCACGCTACAGATAGCCGTTGGCGCGAAGTCATTCTGCTTACTGCCAGTATCCTGGATGATGCTGATGACTTCTTCTCGTTCTTTCTCGAAGTTCTCAATGAACAAATCCAAAATAGTGTTAGCCTTAATGAATTTCTTGCTTGGGCTGATCATAAGGCCAGGGCACTTTCTAACGGTGTTCCCAGTGCAATTCAGCGTTCTGCCTACTGCCTTATGGCGGTCAACTTCATTCGGGATTATCCTAATATCCGTACTCAGGTCTTGAATCTCGTGTTAGCGCTTGACCGTGATGAAACCTTTTTTCCCTCAACGTCTCGCCTACCATCCCGGACCCGCAAATCCTCGCTCTTCTCTCAGAATATATTTCCTATGTATTTTGCTATTGATGGTGTCTTCGCAACCTTATTGCATCGCGCGCAGACATTGGTCCTTGCGCGCGATCATAATCTGGATGATGGTGGGATCCAGGATTTAACCATGGTGATGGCAGAGGCTCTTGTCCGGTGCCAACAGGCTGGCTTACATGCACTACATCAACAACTCACAGCACTCACTCTCCCTACAGTTGAAAGCTCACGCCGTTATTGTCAAGAATTTACCGATAGACTCTATATGCTTCTCTGTACTCATCGTGACCTGGGGCGAGATTGGAATCTCTCGCCTACACAAGCACAGCAGGTAGCAGACTATTTTTATAGTGCGGAACTTTTGATTCAATGTCTTGATCTTGCTTATGTGACCGATCGCATGAACATCGAAATGGAACTTTTACTTCCACGAGAACCCTGTAATACAATTCCCAATGATGATAATTTTATAGTGTGAGGTTTATACGTGTATCATAAAAACAAGCGACTGGTAACATTTCTTATTGCCTACTACGGTGTATTAGAAATCGTGCATCTATGCATCCTGGCTTGGGCGGGTTTGCAATTGGTGCGCGTCGGGGAAATTGGCTTTCCTGCGCCGCCACCACCCGGCGGATGGAGCGTGCAGGCGCGCTCTTTTCTCATTGCTACTGGCGTGGCGGATGCGGTCAACATTGTACTAGCTTTACTTTTTGTATACGGGTATTTCACTCAGGCTCCATGGTGGCGAGGACTGGGAACCATCACATTGACTGCGACGGCTTATTCGGGCTTTGTCTTCGTTTACGGTACTATTGCTACTGGAGCCTGGATATACCACCCGGTGGTTTATTGGGGTATCGTGTCAGCTTTTGTGCCCATTATCTTATTAATGGTCGTATATATCTGGACTTCATCTGTATAACAGTTTTTGCAAAAATTTCTAATTTGCCCTATACTCTAGGTAGTCAGACTTTCCAAAGTGGGCTTATTCGTTTTAATAGAGAAAAAAAATGACGCTCAAAGTTGGCAAACTCCTACAGAACCGTTACGAGATCAGAAATATCCTTGATGATCTCGGCACGTTTAGTATCGTATATCGGGCTTATGATCAATGGCTGAAAAGTGAAGTTGCTATCAAAGAATTCAATCCCCTGGTCTATGGTGGCAGCGAAGATGCGATGTTCAAACGTTTTAAACGTGAAGCCCGGATCACGCGCCGTTTACAGCACGCACACATTATTGAGATTTACGATCTATTTTGGGCTAATGATACCCTTTACCTGGTGATGCCATTCTTGGTTGATACACTGGATCAACGACTGCGTGAAACGGGGTATTTTCCGCTGGATCAGGCTTTAGATGTGATGCTCCAAATTAGCGAAGGTGTCACTTACGCACACACGGCTTTTCTTGATAAAAATGGACGTGGTGCGGTTGTTCATTGTGACTTGAAGCCGGGCAATATCCTCTTCGATCAACATAACCAGGTCAAAATTACCGATTTTGGCATCGCCTATATTCCTCCCATCCCCGGCATGGTAGAAACGCTCGGCGGGGGAATGACCGGCGCGGGCACAATTGCTTATATGGCGCCTGAGCAATTGGAAGGTAAGTGTAATGATCCTCGCTTAGATGTATATGCCCTGGGCGCGCTTTTCTACCATATCCTTACGGGTCGCTACTACTTGGATTTTGAAGGAGAATTCACTCAAGAAATATATGAAAAGAACAAAGCTCTCATTCGTACTGGAACACCCTTAATTCGCCCATTGCGAGAAAAGGATGTCCCCCACGCGCTGATTAAGATCATTTCCAGGGCGTTAGAAAAAGATCCGCAAAAACGTTACGCACATGCAGGCGAGATGTTGGAGGAATTGCAAGCTTACGTTGAGGATGCGCCCGCATTAAGTCATCTCCTCTTTGAACAATTGCCCTATCCAGATAATAAGTGGGCGGAGTCATCTGCGTCTCCATCCAACGCTGCCGGCCCATCCAGTACATCTTTCAAAGTTCCCGTACTAGTGTTGATTGCATTGGCTTTGCTCGCCACCTTTATTGGCGGTAGTATGATGCTCTCGTCTTTTACGGCAACAAACCCTACCCCTACTGCCGTATCTCTCATAACCTCAACCTCTATAGCATCCAGCCCCAGTGCTTCTATGCCTTCTAGTACCCTGGCCTCTACACTCCCTAACACTTTAGCTCCCACATATTCCCCCACCCCTATGCTTACTTCTGCGCCCTCAAATACCCCTTTGTTTACACCCTCTGACACGCCTGTTGCCACCCTAACGCCCTGCACGATTGCTGCACCTATTAACTGGACCCGTTATATCGTGCGTGCAGGAGATACGCTTTCTAGCCTGGCCACCCGTTACAGTACTACTGTGGCCGACATTATCCGGTATAATTGTTTGCCTGACACTACTATCAGAGTAGGACAGTTGCTTTACTTACCTGCACCCCCAACTCCTATCGTAGTCACTCTGACACCCTCCATTCTGCCGGCTACACCGACAACTGCAGCCACCCCTACAGGGATATCCACTGCTACCCCAACTGTTTTAGTAGTGACTGCCACCCCTTCCATTTCCACGCCTATCATTACATCTACTTTGTCCACACCTACATTCCTGCCTTCTACTTCTTCCCCTACGCCAATCTTAACCAGTGTAACGCCCACTCTACTTCCTAATCCTGATGTTACACCCACTTCCACCGGTAACCCTACGGTTACGCCTGATGAGACACCCCAACCCACTTTCACACTTACGCCATTGCCTCCCGCCTCTTTCACGCCCACGCTTCTTGTTTCTCCTACGCCGACAGCTTCACCCACACTTTTGGTTTCCCCATCATCTACATCCACTTCAGAACCGTAAAGAGCTATTAACTCAAGTTGCCACGTGGTTTACTATGGTCAGAAATATTGACGCTTATAGGTTAAAAAAGTACCATTCGTAAGATAATCGTCAGGTTGTCCAGTTGCGGTCTAGGAAATTATATGCTATAATGCTTTTCGTGAGCGTCAACGACGCTGCATCAAGGCCTAGCCTATGAACAAACAAATAGATAGCTTACACGATACGGACTTAGAAGAGTCGACGTGGACACTGTCCCAAATATTTGGGCGCGTTATCGCTAGAGTGGCGGCACTTGTATGGCGATGGGGTAATGATCGCCATACGGTGGTAGCTTTTGTAGGGCGATATAGTGCCCATGTTTCGATCATGGTATTGGCGATCCTGGTCGGGACTATGGGGCACATAACCCTGACACCTATTAGTTCAGCCGAGGTATCGCAATCTTCTTCTCAACGTGCTGCGGCTGAGCCTGTGACAACCTCAACAGTGGTGTCAAGGGCAGGCGGCATATACACATGGCAGTCAACATCCCAGATGTATCGTGCTGTTTTTCGTCAAGCCTCTCCACATACGGAGATCCCTGAACGCGTGCGGTTAGGGGTTATTACGTATACTGTACAGTCTGGGGATAGTATATCAAGTATTGCTGCTCAATTTGGTTTTTCCCCCTTTACCATTATCTGGTCAAATATGGAAGCATTACAAGGCGCACCATGGTTGATTCAACCTGGGTTAACGTTGTCTATTCCCCCCGTTGATGGCGCTTATCACACTGTTATGTCGGGCGAGACTGTGGAATATATCGCAGAGCAGTATCAGGTCGATGCATCTGTATTGTATAATGAATGGAATGGAATTGAATCGGGTGTACCCTTGTTAGAAGGTATGCAGTTGATTATTCCTGGTGGGATAGGTGAGGATATAGACTTAGATCCTCCCTCCTCTGACCCAACAGCCCCTGGCGTTACTACGGCAGCTACGAGTTGGGGCACGTGTGGTAATGTAAGTGTAAGTGGTCCAGGTGCAATGGGCTGGTTTGTTTGGCCTACAGGCTCTACTGCGGTTTCTGGTTGGTATTTTGCCGACCCTCGAAATCCTGGACACATTGGGTTAGATTACGCCTGTAATTTAGGAGACCCCATTTATGCCGCTGATAATGGCGTCATCGTTTATGCTGGATGGGCAGCGGGGTACGGTAACCACGTGCGGATTGAACATGGCAATGGGTATCAAACTTATTATGCACACTTTAGTTCTATTGCCGTCGCATGTGGACAGCCTGTTTATCAGGGACAACTTATAGGATATTGTGGCTCGACAGGATGGTCAACGGGGCCGCATTTGCACTATGAGATTCGTCTATATGGTGTCCCTCAAAATCCAAGACTATACGAGTAATGAGTCCCGCGTCCTGTGGGGCCACAGCATCTTCGGAAACTATGGAATTACAAGACGATTTTACCTGGCGTGGACACCCTGTCATTCATGGCTTAGCGCGAGTGGCCGCGTGGATTTGGCGTTGGCACGATGATCAGATAGGACTGCGACCCTTATTAGGCCGGTTAACTTCTCATGCAGCTCTGGCATTAACGCTGATATTGTTGGTTGTTTTTGGGAGTTTGCAGTGGGATATGTCGGTGCGGGCCTCTGAGGCCAGTAATAGTGCGCTTTCTGGAGGCCTAGTCCAAAGTCTAAGTACGTCCTCGGCAGTTTTAAAGGCGCGCCCGCGCTCACGCCCTTCTTCCCAGGCACAAATTGTACGCGTTGCTCAGCCTCATACAGTTATTCCTGAACGTCCTCGCTTAGAAATTCTTACTTATGTCGTGCAGCCCGGTGATACGGCTGAAAGCATCGCTGAGATATTTGGAATATTACCCACCACGCTGATGTGGTCCAACCCTGAGATAGAAAAGGCACCTGACCTTTTGCGCGTGGGACAGGTTTTGACGATTTTGCCTATTGATGGCGTCTATCATACAGTTGAAGCCGGGGATACATTGGAATCTTTGGCTGAAACTTATAATGTGAGTGTAGAGTCTATTATTGCATGTTCCTTTAATACTATTGCAGAAAATGGGGACTTGGTAGTCGAACAGAAGTTAATTGTTCCCGGTGGTACTAAACCTTATACGACTCGTGAAGTCACCACTTACGAGGGAACAACACCGGTCGATGTGGCAGGTTCAGGTTATTTTAGATGGCCTGCTTCAGGCGTACTCACGCAAGGGTATTGGTATGGACATCGTGCTATTGATATCGGTTCTGATGTGGGAACGGCGATTTTTGCAGCAGATGACGGATATGTAAGTTTTGCCGGGTGGACTGATATTGGCTACGGTTATTTAGTAGTTGTAGATCACGCCAATGGGTATAAAACTTATTATGCGCACCTAAGTAATATCTTTGTTTTTGAAGGCGCCGAGGTACAGGCGGGAGAGGTCATTGCTGCAATGGGGAGCACGGGAAATTCGACTGGCCCGCATCTCCATTTTGAAATTCGTTATGACGGATACCCAACAAATCCGTTAATCTATTTGCCTTGATCGGGAATTAAGTTGATAAAAGCGAGCCTGATGGCTCGCTTTTTTATTGATAGGAGGATTTTCATGGTTTTATCTATCGAATTTGCGCGTCAACTATATCAATCTGCGGATAGTGTTCATGACTTTGACCATATTTTGCGGGTATTGACGCTTGCTGAGCGTATCGCGCGTGCTGAAGGCGCTGATATGGAGACTGTGCGTGCAGCAACTTTGTTCCATGATTGGGGAAGAGCAGAAGCTGAGATAAAGAACTTAGACCACGCGGCAGTCGCCGCTGAACGCGTACAGATGCTTTTGGAGTCTGAGGGGTTTGAAGCAACTTGGGTAGCGTCTGTGGTTCATGCAGTGGCTGCGCACCGTTTTCGCACTGCACCTGCGCCTCAAACTCTGGAAGCACAAGTGCTTTTTGACGCAGATAAGTTGGACGCCATTGGCGCAGTGGGTATTGCCCGAGCTTTCGCCTATGGTGGTGCACATAATCAACGCCTTTGGGCCGCCCTGGATGATATTGACCTGTCACACTGGGAAGCACAGGGGGACGACAGCCATACCCCAGTTCATGAATTTGTGGTTAAACTTTCTCGACTTAAAGAGCGTCTATATACTAGCGAAGGACGAAAAATTGCGGCTGCAAGGCACCGGTATATGGAAGATTTTTATCGTCGCTTAGATGCCGAGGTGCGAGGAGAGTTGTAACTAAGTATGCTTTTTCACTTTCGGGCTATGTCCGAAAGTGAAAAAGCGCTTTGACAAGGTTCATTATTCCCGCGGGCGCAAGTGCGGGTATAGGAGAACATCGCGAATAGTGTGATGATCAGTAAATAACATAGCCAGACGATCAACTCCCATACCTAATCCCCCATTGGGGGGCATCCCATATTTCATCGCTCTCAGGTAATCTTCATCCATAGGGTGGCTTTCATTATCCCCCGCATCTTTTGCACGTCCCTGTTGTAAAAAACGTTGTTCTTGTTCAAACGGATCGTTCAACTCTGTGAACGCATTGGCTATTTCTATTCCACCAATAAATAGCTCAAACCGCTCGACGTGCGTTGGATCTTCAACCCTTTGTTTTGCCAAGGGAGAAATCTCAACCGGATAGTTGTGGATAAATGTGGGTTGGATAAGAGAAGGCTCAATTTCAGAAAGCAGATTATCCACTAAGTGCCCCCAGGTTGCATCTGTCGCTGCTTCAAATCCACGACGATGCATTTCCGCGCGCAATGTATCAGGTTCAGGATAGGCCACATAGTCAATTCCTGTTCCCTTTTTAATGGCATCGCGTAACGAGATCCGTTGCCAGGGAGGAGAAAGATCGATCTCGTTGGTTTGGAAGGTAACAGTTTGTGTGTTTAACACGTGTTGCGCGGTATAGGCAATCATTTGTTCCGCAGTTTCCATCATTCCATAAAGGTCGGCGTAGGCACAATAGAGTTCCAGTTGTGTGAATTCAGGATTGTGTTTGTAGGAAACTCCCTCATTGCGAAAGTCGCGTCCAATTTCGTATACACGCTCATACATTCCGACCAAAAGCCGTTTAAGATAAAGTTCAAAAGAAATGCGCAGATATAAGTGTTGTTTAAGTTGATTGTGATAAGTTGTGAAAGGTTCGGCTGCCGCTCCTCCGTAAATGGATTGTAGCACCGGTGTTTCCACTTCCAGATAATCGTGAGTATCCAGCCAGCTTCGCAAGGCGCTAATCATCCGGGACCGGATACGGAAAGTTTCACGCGTATGTGGATTAACAGCCAGGTCCGCATAACGTTGGCGGTAACGTTCTTCTACATCAGCAAATGCCCCACGCCGGATGACATTTCCTTCCTCGTCCGTGAACTCTTTCGGAATGGGGAGTGGGGTAATAGCTTTAGAGAGCATCCGAAATTGGAGTACCCGCACGCTGATTTCCCCTGTGCGGGTACACATTAACACCCCGGTAGCTTCTATAAAATCACCCAGGTCGAATGTTGTTTTGAATAAAGTATAGGCTTCATCTTCTAACTCATTATGACGTAGAAAAAGTTGGATTCGCCCCACTTCGTCTTCAATATGTGCAAAGGCGACCTTACCCATAATACGAATACTCACCAATCGTCCTGCGACGGTGACAGATACTTCCTGGTCAGCAGCTACTTCTGTTGTTTCGTAAAGCGCAATAGCTGCTTGCGTCGTGTGCGTGCGGTGCGTCCGGTGTGGATAGGGCGTCATACCAGCATCTTGAAGTTTTTTGAGTTTTTCTACCCTTTGTTGTTCGAGTTCATTTAATTCCATACATCACTTCCTTACGGTTTACTATTCAATTGCAACCGGATTTATAAAACAAGCCCATACACTCCGTATGGGCTTGTAGCTTGATGGATCAACACTGATTAACGGATAGCTAGGATTTTGAAGATAATGTCGCCATCTGGAGCCTTTACCCTGGCCTTCTCACCTACTCGCTTTCCGATAAGGGCCTTGCCTATGGGAGATTCATTGGAAATTTTCCCCTGAGCTGGCGCGGCTTCGGTTGAGCCGACAACGTAATATTCTTCAGAATCATCAAACCCCTCTTCCTGGATCGTTACATAACAGCCCAAAGCCACAACGCCATTATTCTGTCCCTTCTCGATAATGACCGCATTGCGCAGTTGTTCTTCAATTTCCAGGATACGTCCTTCTACGAAAGCCTGTTCTCGCCGTGCTTCTTCCAATTCGGCGTTTTCAATAAGTTCGCCCTCTTCAAGTGCTGCGTGCAATCTGAGTGCGACTTCCTGGCGGCGCACTGTTTTTTGATATTGTAAATCCTGTTCTAATGCAGCGTACCCTTCAGGGGTTAGATAAACTGGGTGCTTGCTCATAGAATTTTCCTCCAAACCCCATAGATAAAATAAAAACCCGAGAGCGTAGGACGCCCACAGGCGAGCCAATCATATCATGGTTCCGAGTTTTGTAAAGTTAAGATTAGCTAATGACTGATAAAATCTTGAACCCTGGTTAAGTTATAATAGGTAATGAGAAATAGAATGTACTGCCTATACCAACCTCGCTTTCAACCCATATTTTCCCATGATGAGCTTCAACAATTTGCCGCGCGATTACCAGGCCTAGTCCGGTGCCGGTCGCTTTGTGTTCGCTACTAGAAAGACGCGAAAACTTTTTGAAAAGCCTGGATAGTTGATTTTGGGGAATACCGGGGCCTGTATCAGATACGGCTAACACGACGTCGCGGTCTGTTTGATGTCCACTGAGCGTGACAATATCCCCAGAGTTTGAATATTTAACCGCATTGCTAAGTAAATTTAAAAGTACTTGATGAATACGTTGCGCATCTCCCATAATGGGAGATAAATTCTGCGGTATCTCCACGAGTAATTTTTGCCCTTTCTGATCTGCCATGGGTTGTATGACCTTAATAGAAAGAGCGATGATATTGTTAAGCTGTACCGGATCCTTTGCCATTTGAATACGCCCAGATTCTAAACGGGCTAAATCCAGAAATTGTGTTGCAAGTTCATTGACCCGCTCGGTTTCCTGGCGGATAATGGTAACAAATTTTTCTTGCATTTCGTCATTCATATCTGGACGAAGTAACAAATCTGCGTAAGAAAGGATAGCCGTCAATGGCGTGCGGATTTCGTGAACTACTTCTGCAACCCAATCACTTTGCTCAAATAATCGAGCGTTTTGCACGGCAACGGCTGCAATACTAGATAGCGTCTCTAATGTATTCATATCTTGGGTCGTGAATTGATGCCTATCTTTAGTTGTAACGGCCTCAACGACCCCTATGACGTCGTCGCCGAAGAGCATAGGGACAGCAATGAGAGACTGTGTAGGGTCAATAGCATGGATAGCATAGTGACGAGGATCGGATTGTACATCTTCGACAATGGTCATTTTGCGATGTTTCACTACCCATCCTGCCAAGCTGTTTTTAAGGGGAACCTCGGCTATTTCTAAAACATTAGCTTGAGGTCCGGTTGCTGCCGCAAACCACAATTTTTCTTCCCCCTCATCCATCAGCAGAATAGAAGCGCCATCTGCATCCGTGAGTTCCTTCGCCATATCTACAATTTTTTGAAGCAAGGGGCGCATTTCCAGGGTAGAATTTAACTGCCGGCTGATACTGATGAGTCGTTCTAAACTAGTAATCTTTTGCTGAAGTAGATTATCATTTGTTTCCATAGCTTACCTTTACAGATAAAATTCAGGTGACAATTTCATCTAAAAATAATCTCAATGGTGTTCTACGATGGATTGTACCACAAGTCTTACCTGCTGTGAAATTAAGCTATGAGGTCGTAACTTCATAGGGCGGTTGTTTAGAATGCTTTGATAAGCCATTTCAGGTTCATACGGGATGTTGGCGATGACTTTACTCTGAAGGGCACTTTCAATAGTGTTAATTTCCAATGCGGCTCCGGCTGGCATCCGATGGATGACTACCGGTTCAGTTTTGTTTGGACTAATATGATGTTTATTAAGTCCATCCAGCATTTTTTGCGCCATTGCCAATCCAATGTGAGTCGGTTCTACAGAAAGCATGATAAGGCTGGATAAACGTAACGCTTCCTGGTTGGCTTCTCCCAAGAAGGGTGCTGTATCAACTAATACATAATCATAATCCGTATTGAGATGATAAAATAGAGTGCGCACAAAATCCTTCGAGATATTCTCATCCGCACCTACGGGATTTGCACTACTGAGTAGGAGATGAATTCCTGAAGTATGTTGGATAATGGCATTGTTAATGGTGTCTCTATTCACTGAAGCTAAAGGTTGTTCAAGCAGCGGTTGCAAGTAAGTACGCATTGACATTCCTAGGTGTAATCCTAATGTCGCACCTCCGTTTCGCAATTCCAGTAAAACAATTTTTTGTTCCTTGAATTGTCGACGCAATTCAATGGCTGTATTTAACGATAAGGTTGTATTACCCACCCCCCCTTTTGTGGGCAAGAAACAGATAATTTTTCCATCAGAGATTTCAGAAGTGCGATTTTTTTGAGCCAACAAGGTCTCGACGTGAGAAATGAGGGCTTGTGGTTGTATAGGCTTGGTAAGATAATCATCGGCGCCGGCCTGAAAACTAGCAACTTTATCTGTGATTGATGTTTTCGCTGTAAACATCAGAATGGGAACCCCGGTTGTCGCCGGGTGTTTGCGCAATTGGGCAGCAACTTGATATCCATCTACATCGGGCATCATAATGTCCAAGATAATGAGCGCGGGTTGTTCTTTGACGGCTTTCGATATGGCCTGTTGTCCTGATGAAGCGGCTATGATATGGTATCCCGCCCGTTCTAGCATGAGTCCAATAAGACGTAATGCATCTATATCATCATCAACAATTAGAATATGCTGTTTAGTCATAATACTTAAGTTCCTTCAGCCTAATGAATATTCCCTTCTCATTATACACGTTTGATATAGATAAATGATGTTACAGGTTAGTTAAAGACTTAAATATGGGTTGCCACGATGATCCAAGTTAATATAGCTAAAATAGCAATCATAATTAACCCGTATTCAATCAACCGACGTAAAGCATTACCCTCTTGACCACCCAGTCCAACTGTGCTACAGCCCACGATAACCTTGGCCGGTGCAAAGATAGAACCAAGGGCAGCCCCCGCATTATGAGAAGCCAGGATTACGGGGACAAAATATCCCAACGTATCTGCAACCTGCCGTTGAAATGCGCCAAAGAGTACGTTAGAATTGGTATTGCTGCCGGTCATAAAGGCTCCTAACGCGCCGATAAAGGGAGAGACCAGGGGAAATAGAGTGTTCGCGGCGATAGCCATTGCGGAGGAGAGTTGTAGGACCATACCGGCATGATCCATCGTCGTTGCCATACCCACCATTGCCAGAATACCGAGAGAAGATCGCACCCCACTGCGTACCATACCTGTAAGGATCTGCCGCTTGCTTTCGGATGTGAGTTGCCCTTGTCTTCTTGCGATGCCATATATGATCAGTCCGGCATAGAAGAGTAATGCTCCTGGGTGCCCAAAAACTGAGATGGGGCGCGCCGGTCCAGCTCCTGTAATCCATCCTTGTGTAGTCATAACCTCTGGCACATTAACGGTCAATTTGCAGTGATTAAGAAATAAGTTGAGTGGTTTGATAAATTTCTCGGCAAAGATAATGCCTAACAGAATTAAATACGGCAGTATGGCGGTTAACAGCATTGAGGCCGATGGTGGAGAAACTGCAGTCTCTTTTTTCTGAAGCCAGGCCCAAATCCCCCCTATGGTAAGACCTGCCAGGGACCCAAGCATAGCTGCAATGTTCCACACGCCTACTTGCACAGCAAGTAATTGCACAGCGCTCATCGCAACTGCCATCCATAACATAAGAGGTAATCCTTGACGTAACGCCGTCTTTTGTCCACTGACCCAGAGTACTGCAAATCCTCCCAGGAAACAGACCACGCCTAACAGCAATGCCATCCACGACGCAAAATAGGATTCTTCTAACCCGGTCGCTGCTACCAGGGCAAAAAAAGATGAGCCTAATGATCCAAAAGAGACAGCCCATGCATGACCCAGGGAAGGTAAAATCACAGCATCCACAGCAGAGAATCCCATACTAACCAGAAGGGGAGCAACAACAGCAATAGGAACTCCAAATCCCCCCACTCCTTGTAAAAAAGAAGCGAATCCCCATGCCAGGATTAAAACCTGGAACGACCGATCCGGGGAAAGCTTTTGCAATAGATCGCGCATAGCAGTGAGAGTGCCAGCGGCTTCTGTCACGCGAAAAAAAAAGAGCGCCCCCCAGATGATGTAAAGGACATAGAGCGCGAGGAACAAACCACGAATTTGTGCCCAGAATAACACATTGGGACCGGCCCCAAAGCGTAACGCGGCAATAATAAAAGCCGTTAACCAACCGGCCATGCCCGCCCTAGCTCCATTCCAACGTAATCCCATCATAAGTATCAGGATCAAGAGCAATGGGCACGCGGCTAACAATGTATCCAAAATATTCATAGATGTTGGCGGTTCCTTGTCGGGTATTATGTTTATCTATTGTACCACAAACGCCCAAAGCCCACAGATAACACACGGATACCTGTTAGGGTATCCGTGTGTTTCGGAATGTTTTTGGCAAGGTTCAGAAACCTTGCTTTTTACCTTTACAGTTTTACGCTTGATGGGGCATAAAGTGTGAAAGTGACTTGAACCATCCCTGTTTTTGTAACTAATTTTGCCCGTAGAGTTGTCCCTTAATGTTGATAACTTCACGTCTTAACTGTTCGTCTTGCTCAATTTGAGCACGCACACGCTCATAGCCATAGAGTATAGTGGTGTGATCCCGCCCCCCCAAATGCGCACCGATTTGGGGAAAAGAAGATTCTGTTTCTTCTCGAATCAGATACATTGCCACCTGGCGGGGTTGTGCCACGCGCCGGCTGCGGCGCACGCCACACAATTCGTCAGTGGAGAGTCCATAGTATGCCGCGACAGCGTTAATAATCTGATCCGGTGAAAGTTCTGGACGATTGGGCAATAAATCATTAAGGGCTTGTTTGGTAATTTCTTTGTTAAGTGGCAAATCCGTCAAACGTACCATAGCGAGGACACGGTTTAACGCACCCTCTAACTCGCGGATATTGCTTTCAATATTGGCAGCGATATAGTTTAAGACTTCATTGGGTACATTAACTTGGAGCCGTTCTGCTTTGGAGCGTAAAATCGCCATACGTGTCTCATAATCAGGGGATTGTACGTCGACAATCAGTCCCCATTCAAAACGCGAGCGTAGTCGTTCCTCCAACGTGACCATAGCTTTAGGCGGACGATCACTGGTAAGTATAATCTGTTTGCCATTATCACGTAAAGCATTAAAAGTATGAAAAAATTCTTCTTGTGTGCTTTCTTTACCGGCAATAAACTGAATGTCATCCACGAGCAAAACCTCAGCAGTCCGGTATTTGTCGCGGAACATATCAGTGCTTTGGGCGCGGATAGCTTCGATCAGATCATTCGTAAAAGTCTCTGAAGAAATATAAAGCACTTGCATTCCTCTGTGATAGCAGAAGTTACCAATAGCATGTAACAAGTGAGTTTTCCCCAAACCTACGCCCCCATGTATGAATAATGGATTATAGGCTTTTGCCGGGGCTTCTGCAACAGCTTCCGATGCAGCCTGCGCTAAGCGATTGCCCGGCCCGACCACAAAACTTTTGAAGGTATAATCAGGATTGAGTCCGGGGTCACGTGGCACACGAGAAGCAGGCGTAGTCTCTGGTGACAGTAGAACTAGAGGTTCTTCACCCATACGTTTTCCCTCCCAAACGACAAATCGGGCTTGCATATCCCGGTCGGATAGCCGATTTAAAGTACGTTCGATCACAGGATAAAGCCGACTTTCCAACCATTCTACTGCATAACCGTTTTTTACGCCAACGACCAATTGTTCATTATCTTCCAGGCCAAGGCATTGCGTATCTCGCAGCCACGTATCAAATGTGGCGCGCGTCATCTGTAATTCTAATTCTCCTAAAGTTGCCTGCCATAATCTTTGCGGACTAACAGATTCCATATAAATCCTCTTGATTTCTGCGGGCACAAAAATACCCCCAGTATAAATTAGTATAACTTGGAAGGTATATACTATGCCATTGGAAATAGCGCGTTAGTAGGGCACTACGGCATAATATATTATCAAAAGAAATAATCCCTCCGTTGACCTCTTATATTCTACCAAAAAATCCTTTAAGTAGCAATGTCTAAGAGCCTAATAAGTCTTAAATTTACTACCATTTTAATCTTGCGTAAGTTGCTGTGGATAGCAGTTTTTGAACTACCTACAGATATGAAATGTCTATCCACGTTATCCTATATCTGCCAGTTAAGGTGTGGATAGTTTAGTGGAAAAAGGGAGGAAATTTGTTTGTGCCTAACATTTTGCGGATAGCGTCACAAAAATCCAATATTGCTCAGTCCTCCTCTTGTTTTTGATCGTTGAAATAGTCACAAAACTCGCGCACTACACATTTGTGACATTCTGGTTTTCGCGCGTGACAAGTCTGGCGTCCGAGTGCAATCAGGTTGAGGTGAAAAGCATAGTAGTGTTCTGGTGGAACCAGTACTTCCAAAAGTTCGTGAGCTTTTTCCCGTGATGTTTTATCTGGAATAAGCCCTAACCGCCGTGTAACGCGATGAACATGAGTATCTACCGGAAAAGCAGAGCGACCCAGGGCAAACAGCAATACAATTGCTGCCGTTTTAGGCCCAACCCCATTCAGACTTAAAAGCCAGTCGCGTGCCTGCGTCAGTGGCAGTTCATTAAGAAAATCAAGCGAAATGCCCCCTTGTTCTTCAGTGATATACTGCAATGCGGATTGGATACGTGGTCCTTTACTGGGCGCCAATCCTGCCGGGCGGATGGCTTCGATAACCGTCTCTAGCGGAGCATCGCGCACAGCTTCCCAAGTCGGAAATTGCACTCGCAGTTGTTGGTAAGCTATATCCCGGTTACGGTCATTAGTATTTTGACTGAGAATTGTGTTGATCAGCGCTGCTACGGGTTCGCCTGAGGGATGCAATATGGGGTCACCATACAAACGAACCAGACGACAGTGAATTTCTAAGAGGGTTGTTTGGGAATCGTTCATTGCTTATCCAGTTCTAGCGCGCGGTATGCACGCTGTAACCACTCGCGCTCGGCCTCAAACGTAATATATTCCTGGGCCTCTGCCCACGAAGCCCAGGTTGGAAAGAACTGTTGTTCATCTTCTGGAAGACGCTCGGTTTGTTGTGAAGAACACACGTGCATAAGATAATAATGTTCGTTACGGCGTACAATACGGTTTTTCCAGGTGAAAATGACAAGTTGTTCTCCAAGATCGGTGATAATTTCCAGGTCATTATATCCTGTCTCTTCCATCACCTCCCGCAAGGCCGTGTCTTGAGAAGTTTCGCCTGGTTCAATATGACCTTTAGGCAAACGTACCTCATCCTGCGCTGGACGCACCAACAAAAGCACCTTGGTATGCTGTAGATTGACAAGCACGCCACCGGCTGCATAATACGTAATTGTTGTGGACATAATGTAACTCCCAGTATCTAAATGTAACAACTATTATACCAAAATCCCCGCGGTGATAGCTTTCGCAGCAGCGGCGGCGCGTGTGTGAACCTCCAATTTACTGAAGATCGCTTTAAGATGGCGTTTGACTGTGTTAGTAGTAATGACCAAAGTCCCGGCAATCTCTTTATTGGTCATTCCCTGGGCCAATAACATCAATACTTCCTGTTCGCGTTGCGTGAGTAGTTGAAGTGCAGTATCTGCGCTGCTCGCATTATGCGCTTCCTTAACCGTCTGGAGAAAAGTTCGCCGGTCAAAAGTCTGTTTTTCCAGGTAAGCAAAAACGTTTTGTTCCCGGTAGGCGCGTTCAATATTGTCAGGAGTCGCTACTCCACTAACCACAATGGTGGGAATCCGGCTTGCACGTGTGGTAGCTAGTAATTGGTACCCTCCCAGGATATCCTCTGAGATGGGCTGTGTCTCAGAGAATTCATCCGGATGATCAAATCCTGCCAGCGATAGATCCACTACAGCAAGCGTGTACGTCTCACGCCGGAGACAGCCTAGAGCTTCGCCGAAACTCGTGCATAGCCGGGTTTGATAACCAGCATCTGTCAATAGCTCGGACAGGATAGTACGCCAGCCAGCATCATCTTCTACAACAAGAACGATTCCAGATGCCAGAAAAGTATTTACCTCCATATCTTTAGAAGGGATTTTCACAATGTTATCAGTGGGTACAAGTGTTTTTATAGGGGGCGCACTGGCGAGTGCCTGCCGGACCAAGGTGCGAAACTCGGTACGATTGAAGGTCTCTTTGCGCAGACAACTGAAAGCGCCATATTCAGTTAGAACACTGACCGCCAATTCTACAGTGGCAAAACCTGTGAGCATTAGGGTGACACAACCAGGGTCTTGGCGTCGCACCGCATCCAGCACACACAGACCATCTTGATTATCATAGTTACCATCTCCCAGGGCTAAATCCACGACAGCTAACCGGTGAGAAACAGATCGCAAACTGGTAATTGCATCTTCGACATTGTTGACAATGTCCACTTCTAGGCCGGCATCCGTCAAAATCTCACTCAGTATTTGTTGCCAGGATCGATCATCTTCGACGATCAGTGCGCGCAAAGCAGCAGAAGCATCAGGCATTTTATCATTCCATCCTCATTTATCTCTTTGTCCTTCATCCTTGCGGTAATCGCAGACGAAATGTAGTACCGATGGCAGTATCCCCGGTGCGTGGGTTGCTTTCTACCGCGACGGTTCCTCCCAGACGCATCATAAGCGTCTTGACCCACCATAACCCAAAGCCTAGTTTATTGGGGCGGGCCGAGGTATTGCTAAACTCAAAGATGTGTTCATGGAGTTCTGGCGCGATACCTGGACCATCATCTGCAACGGTGATTTCTACCCACTGGGCATCTGCCGTTCCGCGGATGGTAATTGTGCCTCCTACCGGCATCGCATCAGCGGCATTTTCTAGCAAATTGACAAAGATCATCGTCAATCCTTGTTTTCCTCCCATAACCGGGGGTAACATATCCAAATCCTGCACTTGAATCCGCATTGTTTCCGGTAAAGTGGCGGTATGGATAGCAGCGTTGACACAGGCTGCAATGTGTATCGGAGAGGGATGGATAGGATGTAGACGTGCCAGATTCTCGCGGACAGCATCCATCGCTTCACGCGCACTATGTTCAATTTCCTCCAGGTTCATGGCCAGGTAGGTATCGCCGGCCAGAGCCAATTGGCATTTATCCTGGATTCCCTGGATACGCACCGGGATCGTGCCCACTTTGTTATTAAGATGGTGCAGCACATTGGCGGCTATATCCCCCACGGCAGCAAACGTTTCGGCTACAGCATGCTGCTCCTGTACTACACGTAAGGTAGCCTGTCGTTCTGCATTGTGAAGTGCCAGTGTCGCATAGTGCGCCAGACAGGTGAGAACTTTGGCATCCCATTCAGATTCGGTGAAGTGACTTGTGCTGGTGCGCGCGCTATATACACTGAACGCGCCGATGGGGTGATGGTCGAGCTGTGTCAACAGCGGAACAATAAGCGCGTGGTTCCATTGTTGCGCACGTGCCAGGTCCCGGCGGTGAAATCGGGGGTCATTGCACACATTTTCAGACGTGACAGGTCTGCCGGTCAGAATCGCTTGTCCTGTCAGGCTGCCGTGGAGAGGTAGCCGTTCATTAGCGACTCTTTTCTTGATAACTCGGTTTCTCACAAGTGTAGTCTGCCTCCACGATGTCTGCATCTGCAATCCCTGGGTTACATCTTCATCTGCCACATCGCTGGCCGCTTTTAAAACCAGGGTATCGCCGGATTCTGCATCTGTGTCCAATATCCAAATCGCACCAGCAGCGGCATTGAGCAAATCACAGGCAAGGCGCGCGAGATATTCCAGCACATCCTGGCAAGGATGCACGAGCAGACGTTGCGCGACCTCTAACAATGCGTCCACCAATCGTGCCTCCTGGATAGCAATGACGGCCTGGGTCGCCAACGATTGCAATAACAGGCTGTCTTGTTCACTGAACGCGCCAATAACAGGGCTTTCCAGGTTAAGTACGCCCTCAAGACGTCCGCCGGACCCAATAAGCGGTACCGCCAGTTCAGAACGCATCCGCATATGGGTGTAAAGTGGATAATAGATACGTGTCCACGGAGCTGCATACAGGTCGTGAATGCACAAAGGCTGCTGGTGCGCCGCGACCCACCCCATAATGCTATTGCCATCAATGGGAAGAGCTGCATAGTATACCTGATCAGAAAGCCCCTGTTCGGGCCGACCTCTAACCGAGCCTCTATCCGGTCCGGTCTCTGACCGTGTTTCCGATGCAGTACCTGCGATAGTACGTCCCTCAGAAACAGCGCGGGTAATTAGACTTTGCCCCTGTGCATCTACCAGCCGGAAGATACCATAATGTGCATGGGTAACCTCTAGCGCCATTTGCAAGATAGTTTCCAGTGTCTCTTGTAAGCCCAAGCGGGAGGAGATGAGCAAACCGGCCCGCCGCAAGCGATTCAGTTCCTCTTCTTTGCGCGCCAACTCGCGCTGCGCTGTTGCCATCCGGCGTGCCTGGTAGATGGCAATAGCGGCCTGGTTGACGAAGTTGTCCAGCATCAACAGTTCGAATTGGCTAAAATGGCGTGCTTGATGTAAATAAACATAAATCACTCCTACCACTTCCTCTGCCACTACTAGGGGCAAACAAACCATTGTTTTCGCTCCCACCTGGAGTTTGGCCGGATGGATTTGGAGATCACTTTCTTCATAAGAAAGTACACGCCGTCTGTGACGTACTGCGCGCATACCGATGCCATCAACGCGGGGAGTATCTTCTGTAGATATGTTATGATTAGTATATCTCTCTGATTCCCCTGCCGACACGCGCGAGGCAATATCAAAGGTATGTTCTAAAGGATTGTAGGTGTAAATAATTGCCGAAGCCTCATGAATCACCTGGATCGCGCTCTCGACAATCAAGCGTAATGTATCGGCGACGCTGTTACGGGGATTGAGGCGGTTGATCGCCACGCCGATTTCATTGAGGCTCGCCAACGCATTGAGCAAGCGTGGATCGGCATTTTCCAGGTCAACATCTGTCAAGATTGGCATGTGTGGTATTGAACGCATTAACCCCACCTAGTTATATTTAGGTGGGAATAATTTTAGCATAAGCGAGGTCATTAAACAAGCCGGGACGAGACACGCCTTTTCCCTATCTCTTTGCCCACATTATACAGTCACGGAATGTCTCGTCCCACACCAATATAAAGATCCGTCACCCATACAAGGTTATAGTTTGGGACTCCCTTGTCTAGTTCAGATCATGAGGACTGAAGTTTTATCTCCCCCTTCTCTATTCAGTCCTTCAACTACAATAAATAGGTCAGGCTGCCATCTTCCGGGAGGCTACAAGTGTGTTTACGTGGTTCAGGTGTATGGTTCAGCCAATTTTCTGTTGAAATAGAACGATTGTTAACCTCCCAGAAGTGTTGAAGTATTAAATATCGTAATATAGTGTGAACTCATAAGGATGTGGACGCATTTGCATTGGATTGACCTCAGCTTGTCGCTTGTAGGCGATGTAGGCTTCCAGCAAATCGGGTGTGAACACATCACCCTTTAATAAGAACTCATGATCGGCTTCCAATGCATTGAGCACGGCTTCTAATGAGCCAGGTACTTGCTTGACCTTGGCAGCTTCTTCCGGCGGTAGATCATAAAGATCTTTATCCATCGGTTCGCCAGGATCGATCTGATTTTGCACCCCATCCAAACCTGCCATCAACAGCGCGGCAAAACAGAGATAGGGATTACATGAGGGATCCGGCGCGCGAAATTCAACCCGCTTGGCTTTGGGGCTTTTGGAGTAGACAGGAATACGGCAAACAGCAGAGCGGTTACGTTGTGAGTATGCTAAGTTTACGGGTGCTTCAAAACCGGGTACCAGGCGGCGGTAAGAGTTTGTCGTTGGTGCAACTATACCGAGGAGTGCCGGTGCGTGCTTAAGCAGACCTCCGATGTAATACCTGGCGGTATCCGATAGTTGTGCATAACCAGACTCGTCAAAGAAGACATTGTTATCACTGTTCCATAAGCTTTGATGGACATGCATTCCACTGCCGTTATCGCCAAACAATGGCTTGGGCATAAAAGTCGCTGTCAGTCCATTTTGGCGGGCCACATTCTTGACGATGTATTTGTAGATCATTGTGCTATCGGCCATACGAACCAGGGTCCCATAACGCATATCAATTTCCGTCTGTCCGGCGGTGGCAACCTCATGATGATGTACTTCGATAGGTACACCAGCGGCTTCCAGCGCCAATACGATCCGGCTGCGCACATCTTGATTGGTATCGGTAGGAGGGACAGGGAAATAGCCACGCTTGGGTGGAATTTGTCCACCTTTGCCATTAGCCTCACCACTGTTCCACCAACCTTCAGGGCTGTCAATGTAATGGAAAGCGGAATTGGTATCGCTTCCATAACGCACTGTGCTGAATAAGAAAAATTCCGCTTCTGGTCCCCAATAGCTAATATCAGCAATACCCGTCTGCTTAAGGTAAGCCTCAGCCTTCTTTGCCACATACCGTGGGTCACGGCTATAGGGCTGCCGGGTCAAAGGGTCGAAAATGTCACAAATAATGACCAGGGTAGGAACTTCAAAAATTTGGTCCTTGAAGGCTGTGCTGGGATCCAGGAGCAAAATCATGTCTGATTCGTGAATTTCCTGGAACGCGCGAATCGATGATCCATCAAATCCAATACCCTCCTCAAAGAGTTCTTCGGTTAGCTCGCGGGCAGGTATGGTGAAATGATGCCACATTCCCAGTAAATCGGTGAATCGCAAATCTACCATTTGTACTTCTTTTCCCATTTTTATAACATCAGCAACTGTTTTTAACATCATGTTTTTCCCCCTTTTAATTCCTTAACTCCTAACTCTTAACTCCTAACTCCTAACTCCCATTATAAGGGTACTAGATACCCTTTGTCTAGTACCCAAATGGGGCATTTTTCACATTGACAAAGCCTATCCTGTCTTTATAATCCCTATACGATGAATTTTTTCCTCTATGAGCGCGCGCGGGAGTTACTACTCGCGCAGTTGAGTGCGGAAAGCATTGAACAATGGCTGCGCCCGCTAGGTATTACCGATTGGCGTACAGCTCATAAATGTTTGTTGCGTATCGTTGAAATATCCGATGCCCCGGCGGCTGTTAGCGATATGTTACCTTATTTGCTCCTAACCTTGTCCGATGCTGCTAACCCGGACCGCGTGCTGGTGAATTTGGAACGTTTCATTCGCAGCGCGGAGGATAAAGCGAGACTACTCAAATATTTAGCCGAAAACCCACGCGGGGTTGAAATCCTGGTGCGGTTATTTGCAGGTAGCCAGTTTCTCACGGAAATTCTGCTGCGCAATCCAGAATATTTCGAGCCACTCATCGCTCATCGCCGACTCACGCAGTCAAAGACCCTGGATGCTTTCAATACAGACTTAGCAGGTTTTAAATCCCTGACCATTCCTGCTTTATTAGACGCGCTGCGCCGTTATCAGCGTTGGGAATTTCTGCGGATTGGGATGGGGGATTTACTCAATTTGTTTGATCTCCCTGCCGTCACAACGCAACTTTCACAACTAGCGGATAGTCTGGTGAATGCGTGTCTGACGGTGGCAATGGAACAGTCAGGTATCATCCCGGAAGGTTTTGTGATATTGGCGATGGGTAAGCTCGGTGGTGGAGAACTGAATTATAGTTCAGATATAGATTTGTTGTTCCTGGCCCGTACTGATGCAGCCCGGTATTGTCGTTTGGGCGAACGGTTGATTGATGCCCTGACCCGTGTAACCGGTGAGGGATTTCTTTACCGGGTGGATATGCGCCTGCGACCCTGGGGACAGGTGGGGGCGTTGGTAACATCTGTGGATGGATATTTGGCTTATTTGGAGAAGCACGCGCGCTTGTGGGAGAAGCAGGCTCTGTTGAAAGCGCGTCCTATTGCCGGAGATATGGCGGTTGGCGCTGCCTTCCTGATGCAGGTGCCCCCGTTATTGTTCAATGTGAATAGTCGGGAATTGCGTGCCGGAGTGCGATTACGTGCCAGTGTGCGGGAAATGAAACAACGTACCGAGTCTCAACTGCGGCGGCAGGGACGAGAGTGGGGTGAGGTTAAGTTAGGGGAAGGATCAATCCGCGATGTGGAGTTTGTAGTGCAGTATTTACAACTGTTATATGGGGCGCAAATCCCCGATCTCCACAGTCATAACACGTTAGATGCACTGGCGCGTGCCGCCAAGTACAATCTTATTTCGGCAACAGATTACCGGATATTGGTTGACGGGTATGTTTTCCTGCGCACTATCGAGCATCACTTGCAGATGATGCATTACCGGCAGACTCACGTGTTGCCCGATGATGCAGATGCTCTGGCACATCTCGCGCGGCGGTTGGAATTCCAAAATGTGCCAACCGGGACCACGGCTGCTAAAACACGCGAGGTTTCTCGCCAGTCCAATAACCCCGGCGCACAGTTTTTGGCCCGTTATGAGCAACACCGCGCGGCTATCCGTGCTATCTATTTAAAATATCTAGGGAGTGATGATATGGAAATGAAAGACGTATACCGGGAATCCGTAGTTGAAAATACTCCCCCCGTTTCTGAACGGACTGTTTCTGAACGGACTGTTTCTGAACAGGCTGCCCATATTAGCCGGATGGCTCCTTCTTACATGGAAGTGTTTACGGCAGAAGAAATCGAACATCACACTCTCCTGGCGGAACGATTGAACAATGATAACCTGGTCGAAGTGGAAGCTGCGCAGTTGGCCGATAAGGGCTGGCGGCTCACTGTTGTTGCGTATGACTATTTGGGGGAATTGTCTTTGATCTGTGGCCTTATTTTTGTGTACGGATGCACGATTGTAAACGGGCATGTGTTTACCTATGAACCCGAACGCCCCGTATCCGAACGGGCCGATTACTTTCCCTCTGTCTACCGTCTATCGTCTACTTTTTCCTCTTCCGAAAGGCGCAAGATAGTGGATGTTTTTACCGTGTATCCGGAACACGCCACTGTGACCACGGGGACATGGCAAACCTACGCCAGGGATTTGGGTGTGTTGCTGCGGCTGATGCACGATGGACAGCCCCGCGAGGCGCGAGGGCTCCTGGCAAAACGCTGGGCCAATACATTACAGGCAGTGGTTCCCGGAGAACCAAGCTTATATCCCATTGCCATTCAGATTGATAACACGCTTTCTGATCCCTATACCGTGCTGCACATTGACGCTCTGGATACCAGCGGTTTTCTCTATGAATTTACCAATGCACTGGCCTATAATCGTATCCACATTGCCCAGATGACGGTGGATTCTATCGGGAAACGCGTTCACGATACGCTGTACGTGACCGACGCCAATGGATATAAAATCACTACACCGGAAAAATTACGCCAATTGCGCGTGGCATCGGTGTTGATCAAGCATTTTACGCATCTGTTGCCCCAATCCCCTAATCCTGAATCCGCGTTGTTGTATTTCCGCCAGTTTATAGGACAGCTTTTCCAGCGCGAGGATTGGCCTGACGAGTTGGCTTCTTTGGAGCGTCCCGACGTACTCAGTGCACTGGCCCGCTTGTTGGGCGTCAGCGACTTCCTCTGGGAGGATTTCTTGCGGATGCAACACGCGAACCTGTTCCCCGTCGTGCGCGATGTGGACGCGCTGGCGACGATGAAAACGCGCTCCCAATTGCAGACAGAAATAGAGTCTGAATTGCAACCTATCCGCAGCGGGTCACAGTCTCTCTCAGAGGACGCTCCCTGGCGCAGGGTGCTTAATGATTTCAAAGACCGCGAGATGTTCCGGATTGATATGCGCCATATTTTGGGACATACGGCAGAATTCTGGGATTTTTCGGAAGAATTGACGGCCCTGGCTGAAGTTGTGGTGAATTCGGTCTATCACCTGTGCCACGAGGATTTGCGCACGGTTTACGGGACGCCGCGTCTCGACAACGGAGAGTTAAGCGAAATGGCGGTGTGCGCGTTGGGCAAATGCGGCGGGCGTGAGTTGGGGTTCGCATCGGATATTGAGTTGATGTTCATCTACTCCGGCAATGGCCGAACCGACGGCGCGCATAATTCCACTACGCGGACGCAGATATCTGTGGCAGAATTTTACGAGAAGCTGGTGGAGTCGTTTGTGACCGCAATTCGCACCAAACGTGAGGGCATCTTTGAGATTGACTTGCAACTGCGCCCCTACGGCAAATCCGGTAGCATGGCAGTGTCACTAGAATCCTTCCAGCGCTATTTTGCGCCCGATGGCCCAGCGTGGGCTTATGAACGGCAGGCCCTTGTCCGGTTACGCCCCATTGCGGGGAATCCCGGATTGGGGGAACATGTGGCGCAGTTGCGCGATGCGTTTGTCTATACCGGGCAACCTTTTGATGTGACCGCGATGCGCGCGATGCGCGAGCGGCAGGTACGCCACCTGGTGACGGGGGGAACATTTAACGCCAAATACAGCCCCGGCGGGTTAGTGGATGTGGAGTACCTGGTGCAAGGCCTGCAGATCACCCACGGGCATCGAATTCCCGCGCTACGCTTGACCAACACGCGCGCGACGATGGCGGCATTGGCGGAGGTGGGATTGCTGAGATCTGGTGATTACACACGGCTGCGCAAAGCTCACACCTTTTTACAGTGGCTGATTGATGGTCTACGTATGGTGCGTGGGAATGCGAAGGATCTGACTGTACCCCCTCCCGACAGCGAAGCTTTCGCTTTCCTCGCTCGCCGCCTGCGCTACGGCGACGACGTCGCTCGCCTACAAACAGAACTGACCGATTACACGACAAGTGTTCAGGAATTGAGCAAACATCTACTATGAAACGTAGTGATGCACGATGCATAAAAATCCGCTTGCATTTTACATTTTAAGACAATGTATTAGGCGCGCCATACCTCAACGCCGTGGTCTAGCGTAAAATCCAGGTGCAACCAAAATGTGGCTAAGGCTTCAAGAGATCCCTCTGTATCTACCGGCAATCCCAACACGTCAGGCAACGGGTGACTGGACAGAGAATGAAAGGTGAGCTGGCAACGCTGGTCAATCAAGCCGCCTCCATAAAAAGCTGTGATATGTAGCGGAGCTTCGACAATGGCCTGGTAACAAGCCTTGTGAGACTGGGAAGCATCCCGAAACTGTTTAAGAAAGACCAGGGGCGTATGCTCCATGACGTCCAACCATAACGAAGAGGGCACTTGATTTTCAGAGATTACCCAACTTGCAAAAAGCTGATGAAAGAGCGCGGCGCGAGCTGTATCCCAATCGGGCCATCCCCCGGATGGAGAAGGTGATACATCCGCCGCTTGTACAGACAACAAAGGATATGGTTTCCCCTCGGCTTCCGGCGCAAATTCTTCAAAGCCCCACACCTTGAGCGTAAATTCAGGCTGTTGAATTTGCACAGATTGATTACACTCTCCCCACGTCTTGGGGAATCCGTAAACTTCACGTCCGGTAGCAATCGCGTGTGGATTATCGACGAACAGGTAGGGCAAAAACCAGGCAAGATGTGTAGGTACACGAACCCCGGCTATCTGCTGTTGCGCCAGCGTAGGAATCCATACGCCAACCTCCGTCTCACGCATCCAGCCCAACGCGCCATCGCGATCGTCCAACGACTGCACTTGCATCTCAGCATAAACCAACAACACGTAAGAGGCTAAAGGAAGATAACACACCTTATCGCCTGCAGGGGTATTCAGCCGCGCCGCGCATAGTTGGCGCAAAGCATTGCTATCAGCAGGCAGCAAAAACGCCGCGATATGGACATCGCGTTGTAGATAAGGCCCGCGAAACACCGGCACACCGCATCCATCATCCGCATAATCAGGAGGTTCAGGAGAAATATCCGAAGTGTCCCGCCCACAGCCCACGGCCAACACGCCCATTGCCCCACTGGCCAACTCCAGAAAACGACGGCGAGATAATGATCTTTCCTTCGTTTTGTGCCTTTGGATTCTCATTATTATAGAATAGTGTAAGGTGTCCATTCTGTCAATCAAAGGCTGTAGCCGCACTTTCCATAGCGCGTTAGAGGTATTTTTCGCGAAAGGTAATCCCACTTGACGTATTATAAAAGATCGCTATAATACGTCGCATAACGACATATCATCATACGACATATTATAAGGATGTAAATATAATGACACAAGTAAACACATCCGAAAATTATTTACCCTTAACCGAAACCACTGTGTTTATCCTATTAAGTCTGTTACCTGGGGCAAAACATGGTTATGCCATCATGAAAGAAGTCCAGGCATTGAGTAATAACCGCATCATGTTAAGCACGGGCACGCTCTATGGCGCGCTCAAACGACTGCTAGAACAAACATGGATTCAACAGGTAGCGGATCCGATACCCAATGAAACTGAACGCTCACGCAAAGCTTACGCCCTTACAGAATTGGGGAAATATATTCTAAATGCAGAGGTCAAACGACTCAATGCATTGGTAACATTAGCCCAACATCAAATAGCAGGGGCACAGATATGAACAAGCTAATATCCATAAGCATCCATATCTACACGATTTTGCTACATCTCTATCCCCACCAATTTCTTCACGAATTTGAGGAAGAGATGGTATGTGTCTTCACTGAAGCTATCACTGAAGCCGCCCAATTGGGATTTGGAGCTTTGCTACAAGTATGCACGCGTGAGATATGGGACTGGCCCAAATCATTGTTTGTAGCCTACCAAGAGAGTTTACAAACGCGCATCCACACAGCTATGATGCAAACTGCTAGCTACCAGGGGGCACCTGGCTTATTGCCGGTCCAACAAAATCCTATCTGTTATGTGACAACGCTACTTGTAGGAAAACCATTGAAGACCATTGAGCGCGGATTTGATATAATGATGGCTATTTTCGGATTACTGATTGCCGCGCCTACATTTATCATTATTGCCTTCCTGATCAAACTTGATTCTCCAGGATCGATCATCTTTCAGCAAAAACGAATGGGGAAAAATGAAGAGACTTTCACCCTATATAAGTTTCGCTCAATGGTATACCAACCTGAAACAAACCAAATGGTAATTACACGCGTAGGCTACTGGATTCGACGTTTAAAATGGGATGAAACACCGCAACTCCTCAACATCCTCAAGGGCGATATGAGTCTATTTGGTTACCGTCCTGAATACCCCAGACATTAGTATGCGAGTGCCTTCCAGATATCTACTGAGACGCTTCGTTAACACGTATAACCGGTGGGCTATGAAGAACGCGCTATGGAAAGCGCGCCTACACCCCAACACTTGTGCGCGCTAGCGACTCTTTGCAAACAAAGTACGGAGTCTCGGCGTCAGTTTTGGTCTTTAAGAATAATTTTTGGCTTCCAGGCAGTCCAAACAAAGGCAAATTATGAACATTGTGTATAATATTCAAGACCTGACCAAGTATTACCCGAAACAAGAATATCCGGCCAATTGCGACATCTCTCTGCAAATCCACCAGGGTGAAATTTTTGGGTTTTTAGGCGATAATGGCGCGGGAAAGACGACGCTCGTGCGCCAGATGGTGAACCTATTGCGCCCAACATCCGGTCAAATCATGTTGTTCGGGCGCGATATTGCCGATAGACCGCGTGATATTCCCCGGTTTGTGGGTTATATGCCACAACAGGCCCATGCTCTTAACAACCTCTCGGTAGCGGAAGCCCTCTACTTTACTGCACACCTGCGCGGGTTGAGTCACACCGACGCTCGCCGGGAACGCGACCGGTTGCTGGAAGTATGGCAGATGGATTCGCTCCGTGATAAGTACAGCACACAGCTTTCCGGTGGACAGCGGCGGCTGCTCCGCCTGGCCGTGGCGATGGCGGGCCACTTGCCCGTGCTAATCCTTGACGAACCTACCAACGATTTGGCCCCACAGCGGCGGCGATTGGTCTGGGATGTCCTCAATCAAATCAACCGGGAATACGGCACAACTATCATCTTCATCACCCACGATGCTATTGAGGCCGAGAAAGTTGTCCAACGGGTGGGTATTTTACGGGATGGAGAATTGGTTGCCATAGGAAGGCCCAGTGACTTGAAAAAACAGGTAGATCAGAAATTGCGCCTGGAGATATTCACCTCTGCTACAGCTTTTCCAAATGACGCTCTCCCCTCTACTCTACCGCCACAACTTACCGCGCATCAGATTCAGCCTGGGCGATGGATTGCCTGGGTGGAACGGGACGCGGTGGGAGAACTGCTTAGCCAACTGGACTTGACACAACTGGATGATTTCCGGCTCTATTCAGCCACCCTGGAGGATTTATATGTCCACTATACCTCGTGACGCGCGAGAGAGGTTCTATGGTCAATCTGTACCCTCTCAAGTATTGGATTTATTCTTGATGGAAATGACCAACTGGCGTTGGTGTTGGCGGAGCGCTATACTCAGTGGCATCGTAACCCCACTGTTCAGTCTGCTTGGGTTGGGAGTTTTTGCCCGTGATTCGGGCACTGAAGCCCTCGTTTACGTGATGACGGGTAACGTGGTGGTCAGTCTGCTCTTCGGCACGATGAACAATGTACAAAGCCGCGTGCAGTGGATGCGTTTCCAGGGTGGCCTGGACTATATCGCCACACTGCCGGTACACCGTTACGCTTTTGTACTCTCTATGGTCGCCGCATTCTTCTTACTCAACCTGCCCTCCATCATCATAACCATGGCCCTGGGGCCCTGGCTGTTGAATATTCCCATTACTCTACACCCGCTGGTTGTACTCATTGTGCCTTTCTGCGCAGTCCCCCTGGCAGGACTCGGAGCAGTTCTCGGCTTGCTCGGACGGACACAGCAGGAAGCGCATAACTTAACCTTCTTGACGACCCTGTTAATGACGGGCCTTGGCCCCGTGATTGTCCCCCCGGATCACTTACCGGGCTTTATGCTGGTGTTAGGCCGGTTCAGTCCTGCAACATACGCATCCTCCGCACTACGACAGGTAGTTATCGGCCCCATCACCACGCGCCTGGGCTTCGATCTAGCGGTGCTTGGCGGCATCGCCGTGGTCTCTATGTGGTGGATAGGACGACAGATGAATAGGCGGGAGGAGTAGAGTAATCATCTCTTTTGGTGTTTTTTGAGGCTTTGCGTTATACTTATGTAACAAACCTATCTATCACAAGGAGCCTAAACTATGAAAACCAGACAAAGCATATCGATTTTGTTGATTGGAATGTTGCTATCCCTTTGGATGCTCTACCCTGGGGCAGGGGTGACAGCTCAAGATACTCCTCCTGATCATCATAGCGCCGCATTGAATCCACCGCACAGCACTTTACCCGTGCTGCCTGAAACCCAATCTGTATCCAAAGCCCCCTACGCGCCCACGACAGAGTGGATCTACCACAAAACTGGGGATGGCGCGCATCCTGACGGCAACGAACAGGCAATGGTATGGTTGATGAATCGCGCGCGCGCCGATCCAACGCAAGAGGGAATATGGTTAGCCACCTCAACCGATCCCAATATCGCCGGCGGACGCACCTACTTCGGTGTAGATACGGCCCTGTTGCAACAAGAATTTGCCGGTTATGACGCAAACCCCCCCGCAGCTTTTGATCGGCGGCTCTACAATGCCGCAGAAGCCCATTCGCAATACCTTATTAGCGTAGATGATCAGAATCACGATGGGCAGTTTCAACGAATAACAGATGCCGGGTTTTCTTACGCCAATGCGCGGGGCAGTGTGTTTGTCTGGGCCGATAACCCAGTTTATGCCCACGCTGCCTTCAATATTGACTGGGGCAACAGTCCTCCCGATGGAATGCAAGATAGCAGGGGACACCGGAAAGCAATTATGTCCATAGACGGTGATTATACCAACGTGGGCATTGCGATGGTGTTTGAAGATAATGATGAGACCAGCGTTGGCCCTCTGGTGACGACCGGCAACTATTGCAAAGCCAACACCAGCAGCGCCGATCATTACAACCGGTTCCTGGTAGGCACGGTATGGAACGACACCGATGCTGATGAAATATACGATCCGGGAGAAGGGATTGCAGGCGTCACGGTTATGCCGGATGCCGGCACATACTATGCAGTCACGTCTAACAGCGGCGGGTACGCCATTCCAATAACGGCCCCGGGGACATACAATGTCACTTTTTCTGGAGCAGCAAGTGCTGTCAAAAGTGTGACGGTTGGAGATGACAGTGAACTCTTGGATTTGAACACCGCCGCGACAACACCGACCAATGCAGCCCCCAATGTACCCAGTGCGCCGCATCCATCCCATGGAGCGACGGGCATAGCCACCACCACCGCGCTCTCTTGGAGTGGCGGCGACCCGGATTCGGGCGACAGTGTCACCTATACCGTAGCATTTGGCACCAACAATCCACCGCCCGTCATGGATAGCAACGTGACGACGACCGGCTATAATCCCGGCTCGCTGATCACCGGCACTCTCTACTACTGGCAAATCACCGCTACAGATGGCCTCAGCACCACCACCGGTCCCGTCTGGTCCTTCACCACGACGAGCGGTGAAACTTATGCTGTGTATCTGCCTCTGGTGATACGAAATCCCAGTAGTTCCCAGGATAATACGCGCTTGATAGTCTTTGAAGCCTTCTTAAGCACCGATTGTTACTATTGTCAAACTGTGGCGCCGGTGATTGACGATCAGCTAGTCCCCGAATACGCCGGTCGGCCGGTACTTTTCTTAGAGCACGATGTCCAATTGGGCTATACAGACCCCCGGCAGTCGCGATGGTGGGATGGATGGGCTATTGGCGGCTACGTTGGTTATCCCATGGTGATGACGGACAGTGGCGACCAGGTAGCCGAGCGCCTGACGAACGGCACCGATTTTTACAACCTCTACAAAAGCATGGTTGATTCGGCGTTGGCTGTGCCCGAAGGGCAGGCCGAAATCCAGGCCAATGTGGAATGTACTGGGGACACGGTCGCGTTCACGATCAATGTGACCAATCTGGGCAGCGTGACCCTCGGCGCGAGCAATAAGGCCACTATTTGGGTTTTGCTCTACGAACAGTCTGACAGCGGGCCGGTATCGGGGAGACTGACGCAGCGTTACGTACATGACAAGGCTTCGGCCACGATCAGCACCGATCTGGTGACAGATGCCAGTAGCACCTATGTTTTGACGATTGACAGCCTCAGCGGTGTAGATTGGAGCAAGATGCACGCGGTGATCATCCTAGATTACAAACCCGATCCTTCCGCGCGACCTTACGATACCTACCAGGCCATTGCTGTGGACATTCCATAAGTTTGGCATACCCCCGGTCTCTCAGAAGAAACCGGGGGTATGGTTTCATTAACTTGACGCGCTGGCATACCGCCGCAATCCGGTACGGAATAGGGCCGTCGCACCCGCGGAGAAGACTAGCGCGAGCGTGAGACTACCCAACAGCATCCCCGGCGCGAGTGCGCCGGTCAGGGCTTGCACGGGGACCGTGGTCATGATACCAACAGGGACAACCCACGTGAGTACTAATCTCAGCCAGCCAGGATAGAGGCCGACGGGATAGCGCGCCAGTTGGAAGAGGGCGTTGAAGACCCACGTGAACAGGAAACCAGGACTCCAGAAGACCAACGCGCTGAAAGCCAGCAGGATTGCATAGAGAATGAGCAACCCGGCGATAAGCGCGAGAAAAAAGGTCAATAAATTGCCAAACGTTAACATGTAGCCTAGCCGCACGGTAGCCGTGATCAGCACACCTAGCCCAAATAGCACATCTAGCAATGCAAGGGGCCGCCAATGTTGAAAACTGGCGAGAAACTGGATGTCCACCGGGCGCAGCAAGGTGAAATCAAACTTCCCAGTCCAGATCTCGCCATCCATCCCTGCCAACGATTCCAAGCTGGGGCCAATGAACAATCCACGCAGCGCGCCCAGTATCAGATAGACGCCCAGCAAAGCCAGCGTCGAGGGCAGTGTCCATCCCTGTACCGTCTCCACCTGGCTGAATAGTACCACCACACCCAACACGCCCGTTCCCAAATTCAAGAGCGAGTGCAATAGGCTGATCCAGAAATTCATCTGATAAGCTAAGACATTTTGAAAAGCGACACTGATAAAACGTTTAATCAAGCGCAGGTAAAGCAACATTATATTATCCCCCTACTGCCGAATATTGTTTCACGCCCGCACGCCAGAGAATGAGAAAGATGGCGACGGCGGCGACCGTCCAACCAATCTGGAACACTAGTCCTTGCTGTAACTCCACGCCGGTGACTAATCCCATCAGAATTTCGACGGGGAAACCGAGCATGTAGCGGAAGGGGAGTAATGTGGACGCTTGGCGCAACAAGCCGGGCAACAGCACCGTCGGTGCGACCTGGCCCGCCAATAGAAAAACCAGGGAATCTTGCAAGGCCAACAGTCCATCGGCCCGCGTCGCCCAGAAAGCAAGCAGAGCCAACCAGTAGCCCCAGAAGAAGCGCAAAGCCCATGCTAGAACGAGCGATAAGATAAAGTAGAGACTACTCGTAGGAGTGACATGCAGTTCAGGTCGCAAGATCAGGGCCAGCACTGCCGTCACCGGAATCACAAAGAGCATGTAAACCACTTTGCCCGCCACTTCGGTCGAGAGGGTATCGAATACCGGGGAAAGTGGGCGCATCAGCAGTTGGTTCATCCCACCGTAACGGATTACATCTCCCACCGTCCAGTTAGCCTGTGCGTAAGTGAGTTGGTTGACCAGGATCAACACCAGGTAATAAGCCACAAACGCGCCCCGGTTTAATCCTCCGATAGTCTGTGCTCCCGCTGCCGTACTCCAGACAAAGAGATAGATCAACGGCGGAACCATCCAACCAAACGCCAGCAGGAAGAAAAAACTCCGGTGTTGCAGCCACATAAGCCAAGTGTTTTTGATAAGCGCGAGGCCACCACGAAGGTTCATACTCCTGCCTCCTGGCGGGCGGCCTCCTTCAGGACCTCATAGCGCAACCAGACAAAATCGCTCTCAAGATTCTTAACTTCCAACAGGTGCAGGGATATGAGCGCGTCTTTGGAGTCCAGGTCAGGAGCGACGAACAAGGAACGTAGAGACGTCCCTCCTACCAGGCAAGGATTGAGCAGTATACTAAGTTCACTCACCAGGCCAGCGCGCAGCAATACCCCGTGGAGAGTCCCGCCACTGTCGGTGCGGACGACTTCGATACCATAGCGGGCGTTGACTTCTTCCAATGCAGCACGCAGGTCAACGTGATCTTGACCAGCAACGATCACGTCTATGCCCAGGCGTTTAACGGTCTCGACATAAGCGGGAGGCGTGGTCTGTGTACACAACAACGTCACATCCCCCCACCACTGACTCTGCTGCATTTGACGCCAACACTGCAGGCGGCCACGACTATCCACGACGAGGAGCCGCTGCAGGCCGGGGGCTTTCTGTGGCGGCGGCGCGGCCAGCATTTCAGGTGTATCGGGGGCAGGATAGGCCGCCAACATTGTATTACTGCCGGAAAGCATCGCATCCAGCTTCCAACCCGCGATCATACGATAATAGAGAAAGTTATCATCCAACATCCAATCCATACGACCATCCACACTGACTTCGGTATGCAAAATTACTTTAGGCAACATCATAACTTTATCCCTCCACTTTTCCTTCTTGATAAATTTGATCAATCACCGCCTCGATAGGTGGGTCTTCAACAGTTAAATCTACGACGGGTAAGGTGTTGAGCAAGTGCGCCGTCAGTCTAGGTGTCTCAGGGCGCGGGACGCGCAGGGTCAAGTTGCCATTCTGTCGCTCGACAACGTCTACGGTGTCAGGCAATGTAAGTATAGATTGTGTATCCGCCCGGCTTAGCGCCACTTTGATTAACTTGAATGGCGCAAGTTTCTCCGCTAGTCCTTGCAGTGCACCGTCGTAGAGCAGTTGCCCGTGATGGATAAGGATAACACGCGGGCACAGTGCGACCACGTCGGCCATATAGTGGCTGGTGAGGATCACAGTCACACCGCTGCGCCGGTTGTATTCCGCGAAAAAACGCCGCAGCCGCGCTTGCATCGAGACATCCAGACCCAGCGTCGGTTCGTCGAGGAACAATATGTCAGGCCGATGGAGCAAACCGGCAACCAACTCGCACTTCATCCGCTCGCCGAGAGAGAAATTGCGGACCGGTTTGGTGAGTAATTCCTTCATATCTAGCAATATAACCAGTTCATCAAGCGTGCTTTGATAATCGGTGAGCGATACGCCGTAGATATCGGCCAGGGTACGGAAGCTATCCAAGGGTGGGATATCCCACAACATCTGACTCTTGTTACCTAGCACCATACTAATGTGCTGCAGGTAAGCGTGTTCACGTTTCCAGGGTACAGCTCCCAGCACGTGCGCATCGCCAGACGTGGGATGTAACAGACCAGAGAGCATTTTGAGCGTCGTCGTCTTTCCAGCTCCATTCGGCCCGATAAATCCCACCATCTCCCCCATTTCAATGGTGAAACTGATATCCCTTACCGCCTCCACATCGCGGTAGGTACGGTGTACTAAGCTTTTGAGAGCAGACCCTAACCCCGGCTCCCGTTCTGGCACACGGTACGTTTTACTTAAGTTCCGGACAACAATATGCGATTCTGTCATTTTTCCTCCTTTTATGGAATGATGGGGAAATAGTAATCAGCGGCCGGTAATTAGTGATCCTAGTCAGTAATCGACGATGAGTACTACTCATAACGTATTACCGATCCCCCATCACTGATTACCCATCACGTTTCACTTATCATGCCTCACACTATCCTCATCATACAACCTTGGTGGGCAAGTGGAGGGTTTGTTACACTGCTACCCATGTTCTTATTTTTCCGATATAACATCTGTAGATTTCCACAGTAGACCTACAACCCCGCTTCTGTTACACTCTTTATGGAACCAAATATATGTCATTTACGTTATATTAAGAGGATATATTGCCTGTTACTTTTTGTCCTGATAAACGATATAACTTATGGAACCAAGCATATATTCTATTTAATAAAATATCACGAAAGGAGTGTAACGATGGAAATTCGGAACCGCAAACAAGAGCTATTAACAGATATTATCTTGCTAATCCTTGGCGCATTGCCCCTCGTCGCCCTCTTTATCTACCTGCCACTTTCTCTTCCATAATCCATTTCCCCCCATCTGCCATCTATTTTCCACTCATTTCCCTGTTACCTTTTTCTCAAGCCTACGACGTATAACATAGATAATCCGATCAGCGCTGAAGTAAGGAAGTCACATTTGAATACGTACACAAACCTGGATGATACGCGACTCGCGCAACAAGCAAAACATGATCACGCGGCTTTTGATACGCTCTACCGTCGTCACATCACAGCCATCTACCGTTACTGCTATGCTCGCACTAACACGGTCACCGATGCCGAAGATTTGACGGCGCAGACGTTTCTGGCAGCCCTTGAGACTATCACATTCTATCAAGAACAGGGTAGTTTTCTCGGTTGGCTTTTCGGCATCGCACGTCACAAATGCGCCGATTTCTACCGGAGCCGTTATGCCGATGATCCGGCATCACTGGATAGCGACGCCTTTACCGGCGATGCCGAAGACGTTCAAACTACGCAACCGGAAGAAGCCGCTGTCTGTGCTGATGTGCTTGATTGTGTAGCTAAAATATTACCTCAACTTAGTGCTGATAGGACAGAAGCTATATATTTACGTTATTGGGGCGGACTGAATATGAGTGATATTGCGCAAGCGATGCGCCGTACTGAAGCCGCCGTCAAAATGCTCATCTCCCGTGCAATCGGAGACTTGAGAAAGAGGTGCTTAAATGAATAAAGAATTAGACAACAGAGAAGAGAAAAAAGAATTGAGAATCGGCGAATCGGCGAACTTTCCCACTCCTACACTCCCTGATCCTTCCGATCCCATCCATATGGCACTGCGTGAAAATGCGGCGAAGGTCAATCCTAACCAGACGTTCGTGGAACGGTTAACAAAACGGCTCACGCGCGCACGACGGGTAACTGTAAAAGAGCAGCGTCTACAATGGCCTAGTTTCCATATTCGCTGGCCGGTATGGGTAGGGGCAGCAGCGGCAGTCATACTCATCGTGGCCTTTGTTAGCCAGATATTATGGCCGCGTGGGATTCCCGCGATACCGGAAACTGCAGACGTTTCTACGGATGGGGTTCCCACTGCAATACCAACTCCGGTATACACTCCCACACCCGAGCCGGAACCCGACTTCCTAGCCGATCTTCCTCCGGCCATTGTTAGTACGGTACCGCGTTCCGGCGAGGAGGTTAATCTTCAAGCGGGTATCCTGCTGCGCTTCACACAACCGATGGATCGAGCCAGCGTTGAGTCCGCACTGCAGATTTCTCCTGCTGTAGAGGGCGACTTTACATGGAGCGATGATACGACTGTTACTTTCAGCCCTAAAAAAGTGCTGGCTTCCGGCGTACGTTATCAGGTAGCCCTCGGGTCAAGCGCGCGCGCGCGCAACGGACTGACCCTTAACCAAGAACTAGCCTTTGCATTCAGCACCATTGGACCGTTGACCATCACACACGTCAGTCCTGCGAATAACGCACTCGGTGAGCGGGGAAATACCCCTCTGCTCATTGCCTTCAATTACCCCATTGTGCCCATCAACTGCACCGGACAAGTTGCAGCGGGGCCAGCCCTGACAGTACAAGAGATAGGGACGTTTCAAAGTCCCCTTGCTACCCCTGTTCCGCCACAGTCCACAGAAACCTGTCCCACCCTCCCCTTAACCATCGAACCGGTCGTCGCAGGCCAGGGAATGTGGATCAACAGCAGTCTTTACCGTTTTGACCCACAACCCGCCTGGGAAGCCGGCACAGACTACCAGGTCACGATTCCCCAGGGAATTGCCAGTGTGGATGGCGCGATCCTGAATGCGCCGCTCCATTTAAGCTTCAACACAGCTCCTTTGCAAGTACAATATGTCGAACCCGCGCAAGAAGTCTTTAATCAGGATGCAACGAATGTGCCATTGGAAACTGGTGTGCGGGTCACTTTCAACACCCCGGTGGATCAGACTGCAAGTGTGGCCGGATTTAGTCTACTCGATCCACAAGGTAATGCGGTTGCCGGTGATATCACCTGGGAAAACGAAGGGATAATGCTGGTTTTCACACCGACACAGCAATTAGCTCTGGAAACACGCTATACCGTCGTCCTGGATTCCCGTATCCGTAGTCGCAGTGGCACACCATTGTCCGAACCTTACCGGCAAAGCTTTATCACCACGCCGTCACTGCGTGTGACGAAAATCGGTCCACCGTATGAAAACGCAGATTCAGGTGTACTTAGCTTTTACGATGGGGTCCGCATCACATTTGAGGGGCTACTCGATTCGGAAACTGTTTACAACCATATTCATGTCACGCACGATAGTCAAGAGATAGACGCCAACCTTTACCCAAATACGTATGAGGCCGATAACTACGTCTACGTCCATTGGGACAAAACCTCAGGAGAAACTTATTGCGTCGTTGCAGAGCCGGGTATCCTGGATCGTTACGGTAACACACTTCCGGGATCTGTAGAACGATGTTTCCTTATTGAGGATATGCCCTCCATCTTGACGCCCGTGATCCGGCAAGATGCAATGACACTGGATGCGGCAGAACCTGCCCGCATCTACTTCTCCGCCGTCAACCTGGAACAGGCCACCTTTACACTCTCAAGCCTGCCCGAATATGGATTCCTAGGGTATAGAGAGGAACAGCAAGGACTACAACACTTACGCAACTGGACGCTCACACCCGGCGGTGAGCGCAATGAAACCCTGGTGACTCCCGTAGACCTGGCCGAAGGGGCAGCGTTGCCTACAGGTTACTATTACCTCGAGTGGCAGGTCCCTAATCGCAGTGATCGTATGGGCTATTATGCCACAACGCTGCGCTTCGCGGTCGTAGATCGCCATCTCACGCTCAAACTGAGCGCAGATGAGGCTCTAGTTTGGGTCACCGACCTGCGCAGCGGCGTTCCGGTAGCCGGAGCAGAAGCACGTTTGTTAAACAGCACCGGTCAGGAATTAGGCCGGGGAATCACCGATAACGATGGCATTGCCCGCTTCGCCATTCCTACCCAGGGTAGCCGTTGGGATGCTTATACTGCCGTCGTGGGCACGCCTGGACAGCCCGGTTTCGGTGTAGTCCGCAGCGACTGGCACCAAGACGTCAACCCATGGAATTTTGACATCAATAACAACTATGAGCTGCCGCCCACCTACCGTCTCTACCTGCATACCGACCGGCCCATCTACCGGCCTGGACAGGATGTCCATTTCCGAGGCGTGGTACGCAACGACGATGATAATACGTACACGCTGCCCCCCACCGATCTACAAATTAATGTCAAATTATATGCCTCGTATAGCGATGATATGATCGAGGAACGTGTATTTGCCCCTTCGGACATGGGCACTTTTGATGGCACTTTCTCGCTGCCTGATGAGGCCACGTTAGGATCTTACACGCTCCTGGCCGAAATCGTGAACCAGCAGGGTGAGAATATCAGCGTGCAAATCGCTGTAGCGGCATATCGCAAACCGGAATTCGAGGTGAATGTAACGCCGCAGGAAGACAATATCTACAATGGCGATACCTTGCGCGCGCATGTGGAAGCTCGCTACTATGCCGGTGGCGCGGTGAGTAACGCCAATGTCCATTGGCGGCTTCTCGCCCGCCCCTATAGCTTTAATATGGATGCCCGCGTCCGCGACTTGCTTGGCTGGTGGAACTGGAGCAGTCTTGACCTCTATTGGTACTATTGGCATGATTCGGAGGTAATTGCCGAAGGGGATGCAACCACCGACGCGCAAGGGAATTTATTACTAGAACTTCCCGCTAACTTGGAACCTTTTTACAATGACGAAACTGCCGGCGCGCAGAGCTGTGAAATTGAGGCCACCGTTACCGACGAAGCCAACTTCCCCGTTACTCAATCCGGCAACGTCACTGTCCACGCGACGCACTTCTACCTGGGGTTAAAAGCCCGCTCGTGGGTAGTCACACCTAATGTGCCTACAACCGTAGATGTCCTGGCCCTGGATTGGGACACGCAGCCTGTTCCACAACAAACGGTTAATATTACCCTGGCTCGCCGTGTATGGAAGCAAGTTGCCACTACAGTCCCGTTTGAGTCCCCAGAGTGGACCTACGAAGATACCGTTATAGATAGTTTCGCCATTACAACCGATAATTCCGGAGCCGCCGCCGCAGAGGTAACAGTGCCCAATAGCGGCCCCTATGTCGTCATTGCTGAAACTACCGACAAATCTAACAACATGGTGCGCAGTGAAACCTCTCTCTGGGTCAGTGGCCCTGGGGCTGCATATTGGCGGCTACCCGAAGGCCGGATTGAGCCGGTAGCCGACGCTCGCGGCTATAAGCCAGGCGATGTCGCCCACATCCTGCTTCCCACACCCTTTGAGGCCCCCTATGAAGTGCTAATGACCGTCGAGCGCGACGGTATCCTGGACGTCCATCGCTTTACTGCCGATACTACAAACCCGCTGGTAGATATACCTATCGCGGAACATTACGTGCCAAATGTCATCATTTCCTTCGTACTGGTTAAAGGAATTGGTGCGTCAACGGATGGCGGCCGGGGGGCGGCCCCCGACGTGCGGATCGGTATGGTTGAACTAGAAGTTGAACCCGTCAAACAACTTCTTTCCGTCGAAATCATTCCGGACTGCACCTCCACTTCTCTAATCCCTAGCTCCCCTATTCCCTCATCTTGCACCTATGCTCCCGGAGACACCGCCACTCTTAACGTCCGCACTCTCGATCATACTGGCGCGCCCGTAGAAGCTGAAGTTGCCCTGGCAATCGTGGACAAGGCCGTGCTAGCACTGGCTGATGAAACAGCGCCAACGCTCAAAGATGCTTTCTACAGCCCGCGCCCGCTACGGGTTGTCACCGGGGATGGCTTACTGATGTTGCACAATCGTTTGGCGACTGATATCGAGGCCCTTCAAGAACGCGCGCAAAAAGCAGCCCTGGAAGCGCTCTATGGTGGCATTGGTGGAGGGGGCGGAGGAGACGGAATGTATGCCCCCGACGTGCGCGACGAATTCCCCGACACCGCGCTCTGGGAAGCACACTTGCGCACCGGACCTACGGGAGAAACGCAGGTCACACTGAAACTGCCGGATTCCCTCACTACCTGGGTGGTTGATGCACGCGCGGTTACTGCCGATACGCGCGTGGGACAGACTACAGCGGAGTTTGTCGTTACCAAACCCCTGATCGTACGCCCCGTCACCCCGCGCTTCTTCACTGCCGGAGACCGGGCCGAAATCGCCGCCATTATCCAAAATAACACGGCGGAGGCGCTGGAAGTTGATGTGTCATTGCTGACCAATCTACAAGGAAGCGAAGAAGCAGTTCAACAAGTACGTGTTGAGGGAAATGGTCGCGCGCGGGTAAGTTGGCTGATAGAAGTGCCGGAGAATGGCACGGAGTGGGCAGATTTGACATTCCGGGTAGCGGGCGGCGGATACCAGGACGCGGCGCGTCCTAATGTGGGCCGCGAGACAGATCATGCATTGCCTATCTATCGCTATGAAACGCCCGACGTAGTCAGTACGTCCGGCACGCTAACTCAGGCGGGATCGCGAATGGAAGTTATCATTGTACCCCCGGAAGCTGGATCGGATTCCACACTCACGGTGCGCCTGAATCCCACGCTTGCTGCCGGGATGACCGAGGGGCTTTCCTATCTGGAACACTTCGAACACGAGTGTACCGAGCAACTGGTCAGTCGCTTCCTACCCAACACCGTCACCTATCGCGCGCTGCGCGACTTGGGGCTTACAGAATCCGGATTAGAAACCACCCTACAAGAACTCATCGCCGATGCTACGGCACGTCTTGCAACTCGCCAGAACTATGATGGAGGCTGGGGATGGTGGTCTGGGGAGGAACAACGCAGCAACTTCCAAACCAGCGCGTATGCAGTGCTAGGCTTAATTCATGCTCAACGCGCAGGCTTCGCTATTCCCCAAGGGATGTTGGATAATGCTGTAGTGTATGTACAACAAGAATTGGAAAATAGCCTTCAGGCTGGCACACGCGCCCTACCCCAAGTATTCGCCCTCTACGTCCTCGCTGAAGGAGGATACACCTGGCCAGATGGAGCAGATCATCTACTCTTTGAAGCACACAATCTGTTAAACAGCACCGAACACGCTTACCTTGCCCTCGCCTTGAGTTTGAAAGACCCGGCTGACACTCGTATAACGACACTGTTGGAGAGTCTCCGTGCGGATGCAGTACTCTCGGCCAGCGGCGCGCATTGGGAAGACACGGAATCCACATACTGGGTGACGTGGACCCGCGCCACTTCGGTTGCGCTGGATGCACTGTCTCGCCTTGCATCCGACGATCCCCTGCTACCGCAAGCCGTGCGCTGGCTGATGGCGGCGCGCGCCAAGGATCGCTGGGAAACCACGCAAGAGAACGCCTGGGCCATCATCGCGCTCACCGACTATATGGTAGCGACCGGGGAACTACAGGCAGATTACGAATGGGGAGTTGCACTCAACATTGAGACACTGGCCGAAGGGCAGGTTACACAAGAAACCCTGCGCACGCCCACAGAGCAGATTATACCCGTGAACGAGATGCTGCGCACCTGGCCCAATGCCCTGGAAATCGCCCGTGGTGAAGGCAACGGCACACTTTATTACACTGCCGACCTGAAGCTCTATCGCCCGGTGAAAGATGTAGCCGCTGAAAGCCGGGGCATCACCGTGCAGCGGCAATACTGTGTGCCGGAAACAGACCGGGATAACGGTAATTATTACTATATTGGGGATAACGATTTTGGCGCGTGTACCCCAATCTCTTCTGCACAGCCCGGTGATTTGGTGGAAGTGCGTCTGACCTTGACCCTACCCCACTATCGCAATTATCTGCTGGTAGAAGACTACTATCCAGCCGGAATGGAGCCGGTAGATCCCACGCTGAATATCAATCCGGACGACGTTCAAGCAGAAATGGCGATTACGACACGTTCTAGCTACTGGTGGTGGCCCCACTTTGAGCATGAGGAACTACGGGATGAGCGTGCCGTCTTCTACACTTCCTACCTCGCGCCCGGTACCTACCAGGTACGCTACTACCTGCGTGCCGCCGTGCCCGGCACCTACAACGCCATCCCCACCACCGCAAGCGAGATGTACTTCCCCGAGGTTTGGGGGCGGAGCGATGGGAGTGTGTTTGTGATTGAGATGGTAGACAGCGGACAGTAGATATCAGATGCAAACATCCATGCAAACAAGGGCGGGACTGAGGGTCCGCCCTTGTATTTTATACTTTGTACGACTTTGTTTTGATGTAACCGTTTAGATTCGTGAGCAATTACCGTTTTCTGTCACCTGCTCCAGACAGAAATGAGGGTTTGGGGGTGTTTTTTCGTTGGCGGGCGTAGCCCGCCAACGAAAAAACACCTCTTT
>JAFGFI010000121.1 GCA_016931185.1 Anaerolineae bacterium | reverse complement strand
ACCTGCGCCCTCTACAGCGTCAGGAATGCCATCGCCATCCGTATCATCATCCAGGTAATCGGGCACACCATCACCGTCCGTGTCACCACTGCCCTCAACCGCGTCAGGAATGCCATCGCCATCCGTATCGTCGTCCAGGTAGTCGGGCACGCCATCACCGTCTGTGTCACCACTGCCTTCAACCGCATCAGGAATGCCATCTCCATCGGTATCGTCGTCCAGGTAGTCGGGCACACCATCACCATCCGTGTCACCCCCACCTTCTATGGCATCAGGAATTCCATCTCCATCGGTATCGTCATCCATATAATCAGGTACTCCATCCCCATCCGTATCACCGCTGCCCTCAACCGCGTCAGGAATACCATCGCCATCTGTGTCATCGTCCAGGTAGTCGGGTACACCATCGCCATCTGTATCCCCGCCTCCTTCTGCCGCATCCGGCACCCCATCGCCATCGTCGTCGTCATCTTCATAATCGGGCACCCCATCACCATCAGTATCGCCATTACCCTCTAGTGCGTCCGGTACGCCATCGCCATCAACAACCGTCACATCTGCCGTGTCCGTGGCTTTCACTTGCTCACCCTCAGACGTAGTGCCTACCACTTTCGCAATATTGGTGAAATCGGTTACCACATTCAGATATTCACATACGTAAGTTGCGCGCGCGCCTACTTCAAGATCTGGGAGCAAAATATCACAGTCTGGCGCAAGTTGATCCGTAACCACAAGATTGTAAAGATCTACTTCACCTGTATTCAAAATGGTAATGCGGAAAGTAACTGTATCCCCAATATTGAACTCATGATCACCCTCTACAGATTTCTCAATACCAATACCCGAAACCAACACAATTTCACAAGCATCACCTATACCGTCGCCGTCACTGTCGGCTTGGCCGGCATTTACAGTATCCACACAGTTATCATTACAATCAGGCACACCGTCCTTGTCACTGTCCGTATCTACTTCACCACAACCACAACGACCAGGGTCTGTTTTATTCGGATCCTCTGGGCAAGTATCACAGGCGTCAGGCACACCGTCTTCGTCACTGTCCACATTGTCATCGCCAGCAGCGCAGATGTCCACATCCCCACAGACCCCATCCCCGTCGGCGTCGTTGTCCGCATCATTCGGGCAAATATCGCAAGCATCGCCTATACCATCGCCATCCCTATCGGTCTGCTCAGGATTTACAGTATCACCACAATTATCTTCGCAGTCGGGCACACCATCTTCGTCATTATCGGTGTCTACTTCACCACAACCACAATCACCAGGTTCTGTTTTATTCGGGTCATCTGGGCAATCATCACAGGCGTCAGGTACACCATCTTCGTCACTGTCCACATTATCGTCACCAGCAGCACAGATGTCCACGTCCCCGCAGACCCCATCCCCATCAGCGTCGTTGTCCGCATCAGCCGGACAAGTATCACATGCGTCCGGTATACCATCTTCGTCACTGTCTACATTATCATCACCGGCAGCACAGATGTCCACATCCCCGCAGACCCCATCCTCATCGGCGTCGTTGTCTGCATCAACCGGGCAATCATCGCAGGCGTCAGGCACACCATCTTCGTCACTGTCCACATTATCATCGCCAGCAGCGCAGATGTCCACATCCCCGCAGACCCCATCCCCATCGGTGTCGTTGTCTGCGTCAGCCGGGCAGGTATCACATGCGTCCGGTATACCGTCTTCGTCACTGTCCACATTATCATCACCAGCAGCACAAATATCCACATCCCCGCAGACCCCATCCTCATCGGCGTCGTTGTCTGCATCAACCGGGCAATCATCGCAGGCGTCGGGCACGCCGTCTTCATCAATGTCTACGTTATCATCGCCGGCAGCGCAGACATCCATATCCCCGCAGACCCCATCCCCATCGGCGTCGTTGTCCGCATCGTTCCAACACGAGTCCTCACAATCCAGGATGCCATCTCCATCACTATCTACGTCGGGTATGCCACAGCCACAGTCCCCAGGTTCAATCTTATCTGGATCATCAGGGCAGATATCACAGGGCTCGATTTCAATGGTCATTTCCACATTGGGGAAATCCAACTCGCGTAGAGTATCTTCTTGGTCCCGATACTCAACCCGTGTTTCCGGGTAAGCATTCAACAACACACTTTCCCCAGGCAACTCAACTTCCACCGAGAAAGAAACCGTCCGGGAACTAGAGATAGGTACAATCCCCACATTCCAAGTAAGAATCGTATTCTCACCCGACGTCTCTATCGCAGAAGGCTCAATACTTCCTGAATCTGCGACATAATCCACACCAGCGGGAAGTGAAGCAATAATACGCGTGTCATACGCTGCCACATTGATAACCTGCTCGGCAATTTGCTCGTAGATAGCTGTTAAATCACTAGAATCAGGGGCTTCATAATAAGCAGATGCAGATGCCATAGCTTCCAATGTCGCACGCGCAATTTCTTCCGTTGCGTCATTACCAACACCGCCTAGGTTAAGACCGATCGTATACACCGTGAAATTCAAGTCCTTAGCCGTCTCAGCCTGTGCAACTGCATCTTCAGTACATATTGTATCCGCAGTCGGCTCTAACTGGCAAGTTTTATCACTATGACTGCGATTGGCGACTCCATCACTCAAAATCACAATAACGGGAATTGCGTCCTCACGCCCGTAAGCTACCAGTGCCTCGCGCGCTTCATAGACAGCATCTCCAATATTTGTATACCCTTCAGCGTCGAGACTATCAATTGTAGTTTTGATCGCATCATAGCGCTTGCTCAAAGGATAATCAAAACTGGCATCGTGCGCATAAGAAACCAGTCCGACACGGTCATAATCTGAATCCAACTGATCGATCAGTGTCTTAGCCGCATCCTTAGCATCCTGCAAAGGTTGATCGGGGTTCTGCCCGGCATCGTCCATTGACCCCGAGCGGTCCAGAACAATCATCAGGTCTACTGGACGATGATAGCTGGTAATTTCACCCTGACCGGCTACAGAAAGTACAATATCTCCCTGACCACAAACTTCCGAAGTGATGATCTGAGTTGTAGTAATGGTAGGCATAGACGTGGGAGGTAGTGTGGGAGGTTCTGGTGCAGGAGATTGACATAATGTGAAATCATCAAAATCGGCTCCCTGCTCAACACCATCCCGATACGAGGCTACGCTTAACCCTACATAGGGAGTCTCGCCCAATTCAACATCTAACCAACCGACTTCCGTCCAACTGATACCGTCGGTCGAATAAGACACAAAATATAAATCCTCGTCGCGCTCTATCCCCACCCACACGGGCAGTCCGGAAATCGCCGTGTCATCATAAATACGATCACTTTCGCCATCTTTACGATAAGCGAACTGTAACCCATGATCGCGAGTAAAATGCACCATCACGCGATCTGCATCTGCGTCCAAACTCGCGCGAACCATCAACCCTGCTTTCGACCATTCACTCGCATTCAAGGTAGTATCTACAATCTGCACGGTCGCATCAAAATCACCTGATACTTGCTGATAAACGAAGCGTTGATCGTCACTACCCGAAAAGAGACTCCTGCCATCACTTGTGACCGTCAGGTAACCGTCGCTTTCAGAAGTACTGCCCAACGGCACTGCACTCCCCTTAGCGTTAATATCAACACTTATCCAACGAGAATCAATGACACCATCATTAAAATTATCACTGTAGGCAGCACAAACACTATCCACATCATCTTCAGGTTCACGCGGGTCGGGTTCTTCACATTCCACGTACATACTAATAGCCCGCCCAACAACGGCTGACGTTTGCGCTTCACCATCGTCGTAAACTTGAACATGGACGTTAAGATTATCATAATAATCCTGTTCAAGGGGTGTAGAAGCTTCCCACCCGCGCAATTCACCGTCAAGCATAACCCACGCGAAGTCTGGCGCTGTCCCATCATCGCCATAAGTTCCATCTACCAATTTGGTCGAATTGCCCAGTTTAATGAAGGCATCACCGGGTCGTTCTAACACCGGCACGCCATCTATACTGAGAACTAAAGCATAAAGAACCTCACTCGCTGCATCATAACGTAAATAGAGCTTCGACTCGACCGGTTTATCCCCATTAGCCGCGCGGTACATATCGGCAAAGAAATCAGTATCCAAATCCCACTCGTCAATATCACCATCCACCACAGCTATGTCACACGTGGGACCAGGAATCACCATATTATCTGGGGATAACACCCTACTCTCCAAGTTATCTCCAGCAAAAACTAATGGCACACTCAATAAGGATAACATTATCCCTAAAGTTAAGACCGTTAATAATTTTTGCGCAAATTTCACTTTATAGCCTCCCTACTAGATAAAAATCATGCCCCTGGCTATAACATCATTTCCAGTTATATCATTATTAAACCGATATCTCAAAATCTAATACCCTAATACCCTATTTATATATTTTAAGCGTACCGTTTTTGAATTCCGTTTGAAAATTCAACAATTCGGGCTTTTTAGGAAAAAAGTACTAGGATGAATCCAAAGCAGTGTTAAAATAGCACATAAAATTTATATCATCAAGGAGACGTCCCGATGTACAACCGACGCTTGTACAAAGAACATAAATACTTGCTCCGAATTGGTTTGATAAGTTGGTTATTCTTGTTGTGTATGTTTTTCCCCCCTCAAGCAGAAATAACCGGGAAGTATTCATCCCTATCCCCACTTCCCGATGTAGAAAATGCCGATGGAAGCCTAGGCACATGCTATACTTTTTATGAAGAAGAGCTTCCCCCCCTGGCTTATGCAGCCGGGTCGCGGTGGGATCGGTTTGATTTTCGCTGGAATGTTATTGAGGATACACAGGGAGACTTTGATTTTAGCCCACACGATACGGTTGTTAACCGTGATTTGGCGCACAACATCAATGTGGTAGGAATTTTGGGATCTACTGCCGATTGGGCAACCAGCAATTGCCCAGTACGCAAATCCGAGGATAACGCGATTGTGAAAGTTCCAGGCCACCCGCCCCTACCCCAGGCAGTGAAAGATGATTATTGGTGGCGTCCCTGTCCTCCAGATAATTTATACTTACCCTGGAATGATCCCGATAACTACTGGGGTGCCTACGTCTATCAAACGGTATCGTATTTTGGCGACCGGGTGATGGTATGGGAAATCTGGAACGAACCCGATTTAGGTACCACATTCTGGACCGGGTCACCGGCAGATTATGCTCAACTGCTTAAAGTAGGGTATCAAGCAGCCAAAGCTGCCAATCCAGAGGCGACGGTACTTTTTGCAGGCCTAGCTTATTGGGCCAATCAAGACTTTTACATTAATGTATTTGAGTCACTAACGCAACTTGAAGGTGCAACCGAGAATCATTATTATTTTGATGTGCTATCACTCCACCTTTACAGCAATGTTTACAATATGGAGGTGGTAGCTAACGCCATCTACGAAAATATGACGGATAAGGGAGTGGGATACCATCCCATCTGGCTTACAGAAACTGGCGTACCGCTCTGGGATGAGCATCCTAGCGGTTCGGCCAGCCGTTACGACTGGTCTGCCGACATTGAAGAAGCAGCCGCCTACGTGATCGAAGGCTATGCCGAGGCTCATGCCACCAATATCGAAAAGTTCTTCTTTTTCCGCATGCATGACGATGAAATGAGCGAGAGCTTCGGATTGATCCGCAACGACTACACGCTCCGCCCAGCTTACATAGCCTATCAAGTCACAGCTCACTACTTGCATGGCGAAAATCAAATCACGCGCGTGGACACTGCATCTGGCGCGCGCCGCATCACCTTCTGGGGCACACCTCATGGTCGTGTGGATGTATTGTGGAACAAACTTAACGACCCTATAACTTATACACAGCCCGCAATCCTGCCTGCCGCGACACTCGTAACACATCAAGGCCAAACGCGGACCTTAATAGCCAAAAATGGTGTTTTCACCATTCCCCTAGAATCGGCCACCGCCTATCTAGCTTCTGATCCCGACTACTACTTCATTGGTGGCCCACCCCGATTGCTCATTCAAGAAGACACTGAACCGCCCATCTCAGCACTGCGCCCCTTGCAACAAGAAGATATTACGCTGAACGGATTACACCTCACATGGAATGTTACCGACTCCCTGGCAGGTTACTGGTACCAACAAATTGCATACGCGCCTACCACAGCCGGGCTTTGGACGATCATTGCTGACTATGAACAAACTACAAGTGTCACACAGACTATAATCTCGCTACCCCAACCTAGTACAGCCTACCCGGTCTGGTATCTCCGCTCACGGGCCAGAGATCGCGTGGGAAATTGGGAAGCATGGCCAGATGGGGCTGAAATATCCACCGACTTCTCTATAAACACAACCGTCGTGCTCTCCGTCACCACGATGAGCGATCAGGAACAAAGTGGACTTATCCCCCTGTCAGACGTCGCCATCACCTGGCGCGGAAATACAGGCGAAGTCATTTCTCAAACAGTGGGAGCGTTCTGGCAGATCACCCAAACGGTGCGCAGTGGCACACATCAATTACAATTGCGCCATCCCCAACATATACAGATGGACATTATATTTGACGTTGCAAATATAGAAAACACTGTGCAACATTTCACATTCACCCCAACAATGCATTTTATTCGTGGGAGGCTCTATCTCCCATTGGTTATGCATCGTGCAAATAGGGGTTGATAGTAACTATGTTCTGGCTGAGTTCATGCCGCGTTCTCCGTGGCCTTATGGCTGTTTTCGGAGCTATATGCTTTCTCGGACTATCTACTTGCACATCCCAGTCCGCCACTTCCAAGCAACAGTTAGTAACGGCAGAGAATCACCTGGCTGCCGGAGAATATACCGCAGCGGCAACTATCTATAAGAAAATGCTGATCTCCACAACAACACCTATTCCAGCACTCCGCCTGGCAGGTCTTTACCAGACATGGGGGCAACCGGAGATAGGTTTGACCGCGCTTGCAGAAGCGGAACGGCGTGGTGCCACACAGAGTGAGATTGACTCTCTAAAACTCAGCCTGCTGGTGGATGCAGGATTATGGAACGATGCAGAGAATACAGCCCTGGTGACACTCTACGACGATCCCCAAAATCCCCAAGCCCTAGCAACGTTAACATTAAGTCAACTTCATAAAGTCGAATGTTATCTCGCGGCGGAAACTGCTACCCGCTGGCAAGCAGTCGCGCCGGAAAATAAAGACGCACTCAAAATACGGGGTATACTTCACAGTGATGCTCTGCTCCTACACAAAGTATCGCCAGAATATACTTCTATCCTCGATAGCTGTTCGCCACTCGGAAGTGATCTGAGCAACTGTATGCTTCCCCTGGGACACAATCTGCTCCGCGAGAGCAACTGGGCACTGGCAGCCTGTACATTCAAGCAAGTATTACAAACGGATCCCACATCTCCAGATGCACACACCTGGTTAGGAGAAGCTCTGAGACGTTTAGGATACTCAGACCAGGCAGAGGAACATCTTGAACTTGCCACGCGTTTGGCGCCAGATTCTCCCCTGAATTGGCTGCTATTAGGCACCACCTACATCCAAAAAGGTAAAAGTGAAGAGACAGAAGAAGTCTTGTTTACTGCCCACCAACTTGACCCATACAGCCCTGCGCCTTGTTTGGCTATCGCCGAATTGAAAGCCCAGCAAGGAAAATACAATGAGGTTGACATCTGGAACAAAGCCGCCCTGGAACGTACACCGGAAGATATTGACATCTGGAAAACCGTCGCTCGCCTCTACCTGGAACGGAACCTATACCAGGAAACCACTCCCGACAGTGTGGGGCAATATGCGGTTATGGGAGCCGTAGCGTTAGCGCCAGAAGACGCCGAGACACTTATGCTCCAGGGATGGTCGCGACTCTATATAGACGATATGCCCGGTGCATTATTCTTGTTGGGGAAGGCCCTAGTTCTGCGCCCTGACCTGGCACAGGCACACTATTTGCAAGGATTGGCTTACCAGGCTACCGGCGAACCTGAGAAAGCCCAGGATGCGTTTATCCGTGCCGCAGATCTGGGGTATGCGGGACCGTGAAATGTGATACGTGTTAGTATCACGTTTCACGGATCACGGATCTGAAGAATGTCTATAACGTATCCATCTTCGCCAGTATGGGTCAACAGACGCGGGCCATCGGGGATGTATAATCCAACACGAACTTGATAGTCGCCCAGCGTCGCATCGCGGGGCAGTACAATTTTACGCTTGTCAATTACCACTTCCCCTACTGCCCAGCCGGTAGTAGGGCGTGCCCACTCTGCCGGTTCTCCATCATTCTGGGCCAGCAGGCGTCCATCTGCTCCAAGTACATGGACAAAGACCCGGTAAGCCGTGTCCAACTCAGTCGATGCCTGCCAGGCCAAACGCACACGGAACGGATTGCCGGGAGGTAATGAAAGAGAGTTAAACTCATACGCTACTAGCCGAATTTCCTCCTGTTCCACTACATTGTGGAAACTGACTTCCAATGGCGTCCAGTCATCAGGTGCCTCCCAGGTACGATCCGGCGCAATGACTTCAAGTGCCGTTGTCGCCAATACCTGCTCGCAGCCTGGCAGTCGCGTTTCCAACACATAATTGCCGCTATCCAGGTTACCAGACAATCGAATCACAGGACGACCGATCCAACGTTCCCCTGTGCGCCATTGGTCAGTGGGCCACCACTCAGCAACGGGCGGCAGCGACCATGACTGGAATTGTTGCCCCGCCAGATCTCGCAGTGTTAACGTGACTGTCGTTGTAGTGGGAACAGCCAATGCCTCCCACACCCACCGCACCCCCATCACCTCGCCCGGTGCGGCCTGTGTACGATCTGCCGTCATCGCCCACAGGCCTAATGCACCACAAGACTGCATTTCCGCGTCACTCGGCACTTCGAGGTCATGCAATGAGGGTATCTGAACAGGTGATGTCACCCGCACTGTTCCCAAAGTTAAATCCGGGCCGGCAGGATTGCCATCCTCACCCAATACCGAGACCGCGTACCACTTATCTTTGTCGAAAATAGAGGCAACTACCTGGTAATCCCCCGGAGGAATTCCAGGTAATAGCATCACCATATGTGGATCATAAGCATATTGTCCCGGCAACCATTGTGTCGTTTGCGGTGTGGATTCATATCCACGCGGACGCGCGGTACCCATTAAACTCCATGCCTGATCGTCGCTTCCCATCAGCAAAATCGAAGTCCGCGCTTCTCGGGCGGGACGTTGCCACACAGCCCATAATAAATCCACTTCAAGTTCAGCATCCCCCTTCACCACAAGATTTCCTATGGTATAGCCCTGCAATGTCATCCCGTTCGCAAACGGCTGCTCAAGCCGGTTCTCTACCTCCGGCAAAGCCCCGGCCTCCAAGCGCGCGCGCTGCACCGGATTCGGCACACGGTCTATCACCAGGAGCCGAAATAATAACAACACTAAGGCAATAAGCGCAATGAGATAATGGTGAAGCGTGAAACGTGAGACGTGAAACGTGAGGCATGAGGCGTGAGGCGTGAAACGTGAACGGAGAATGGAGAAGATGCGGATGCGGACACTGACATCCGGGACAAATATCATAAACAGGAAGACACACAAAGTGGATAGCGAGATCAGAGACACGGTACCGCGCAACACGGTTGTGCCAAAATAGACCTGTATTTTGTGCGTACCCGCAGGAATAACAAACGTGAGTAAGCCGGTATCCTCTTCAGGCGCAACATCCACACGCTCCCCATCTACACGTGCCTGCCAACCGGGATAATAGAAACCTAACCAGCGCGCCTCAAAGGCCACGGGGGATTCTACTACCAGGGTCGCCTGCAATGGGCGATAGGTTGCTTCAATCACGCGCGCGTCATCAGGGAGACGCTCAATATCCAGCCGCGCAGGTAGGTTTCCACGCTCAAAAGCTTCAGCCAACGTCGCGCCACCCGGAAATGATGCATCATCCGGACGTTGTTCCACAGCCACAGGGAAATAACTTCCTTCCGGGTCCACTCCCATCCAACCGGAGCGTTCAAAAGCGTACACATCCGCCATCGTTAGTTGCTCCGGTATCGCACACCATCCTTTTGGTGGATATGTACCCGACCACGATGTAACCACTAACAACACTAGTAGAAGGTAAAATAATGATGTGGTTAGGAAGCCGGATAATACATAATTCATCATTCGTGATTTATGATTCGCGATTTGTGATTCACCGATTTGCTGATTCGCAAATACCGCACCGCTTAACAAAGCCACGGGCAACAAAGCGCGTCCCACCAAACGCCAGGGGAATTGGATAAAAGCGAGGAGTGAAAATGCCTCCCAAACACCAACAGAGGTGGAATTACTCATCCATAGGTAACCCAATGCTATCACCGCACAGAAAATCAAAGTGGCGTGCTGTTCACGAATCGCTCCTACCCTCTTCTTACGCGCACTGACACGCGCCCATGTTACGATCCCCCCAATCAACGCCACCCCCCATTGCACAATACCCAAAGGGACATGCATCGGCGGGTTGATAAAATGCACATCATAGGGTGTAGGTAAGGTAAAAAGAATTTCACGCCAGGTCGCAAAATTATAGTGAAAATCGTTGTTGCGCGTTGTGCGAGAAAGATGTAAATGGACGGTATCCTGCTCCAACAACGCGGGCACCCAAAACCATGCCGTCAGTAACAACGCCAATCCGACTGCGACAAAGGCCCAGAGCCACGCCCGGCGTTCTTGATAAATCCACGCGAGCAACACGACATATCCCCCCAACAAAGGAGCGAAAAGCAACGATGAAATGTTATGGCTCAGAAAGAGTGCCACCAACAACCCTACTGAAGTCATAAATGCGCCCCGCCCTGCACCTAACACCACCCGCCGGAACGACCACAACACCCAGGGCAACAACGCCAGGGCTACCGATTCGGGCATATTTCCCCGCCGCAACGCATCAAGCAAAAGATAGGGACCCAATCCATACGCCAGGGCAGCCACCCAGGCAGACCTTTCACTCTGCCATACCTCACGGGCCAGCAAGAACATCCCCCCCGCCGCTGCCAGAAAACTGGCAGTATAAAGTATACCCAACACCAATGGCAAGGGCAGACCTAACACATACAACAATTCACCTACAAGGTAAGGCAATGGCTCGCGAAAATTAAAAAAGGGATACCCATATCCCAATGCCAAATTCGGCACCCAGCGAGAGAATACCCATCCTTGACGCAATGCTTCACGCATCGCTACAATACGGTGATAGTGCAACGAATTATCGTGGGTACATGGAAAACGCGTGGGTTGTAAAAACGGCAGCAATGCGGGCAACAACAAGAGCAACAACACCAACAATTTCCATATCGCAAACTTTATCTTCATCGTGCCGATTCTACCATAAAGCGTGAAACGTAAAACGTGATGCGTGAATCATAAAAGATTGTTTGTATTTCACGTTTTACGAGGTTACGGTACACAATATACTGTACAAAGACTTATGTTATTTATTAGGGTAGCGGCAATAGGATCGCACTGTCTACCGGATTCCCGGCAGCGTCTACGACCGGAATTCCTTCCATCGCTGGATATGTATACTGCCCAATGCGCCAACGATAGGGAGGAGGCGCGGCTTCTGACGCGAGGGTCATATCAAAATGCCACAATATCCGATCTTGAGGTTTCCAACGACTTGCCGGCCATCCCACACCATCGAATTGTGCCCAGCGCTGGCCTGTTTCATCCTCCAGATGATTAAACCAATGTACATCCTCGTTCAACGGGCCATTGCGCACTTCCCAATAAAGTATAAACTGCCTAGAGGAACCCGGCGCCAGTAGCTCGCGCGACTGTACATCTGCCACACCATACCCCAACAAAGCTGTACCCGAAGCCCAATATTCTTCAGCCGGCATAAGGGCAGCTACACACGCCGAAGCGTTTTCTGCGTCAGGTTGCCATAGACGATAATGATAAGTATCTCCGTAAGGTGAGGCTATCCCATTTGCCAACTCTTGGGTACAAGGATAGGTCAATGATGCATCTACCTCAGACGCAATCACAAATATGGCCGGGTGGGAAGGATAAACTACCGTCGTGTAGCCATTCACCACACGATGAGGTTGATTACCAAGCAAGGCATCTAACACAGCCGCTTTCTCATCCCATGGTTGATCACCAGGCACTAACACCAACACCTCAGCAGCACTATATTGCCGGGCAAGCATGCGCGCCGTCTCTGCTGCCTCACGCCAGTACCCGAGAGGCGTGCCATAGCCTTCGACCCCTAGCGTAACAGCCTGCATCATCCCGATCCATATCCCCACATACCCAATAGCAATCCCCACCATTCCTGCCAATCCCGCCCACCCTAGGGCAAGTGACTTGCGGTCCAGCAGGTCTATGGGAATGGCGGGCAACACAAAAAGTAATGGACAGAGTACGATGAGATAGTGCGCATAATGCGCGATAGGCGCGAGCAGGAATACCAGTGGCGCACCCAACAACCACATTACAAAGAAGCGCGCCCAGCTACGAGTTCGAGCTTTCCACAATAACCACACACACCCAACACCAGAAGACACCAACAAAGCAACCGCGAGGCCTCCAGACAAGCTAATCCAGTGTTCCGGGCACGCCGTACCCAACAACCAACTCAGAAGCCAATCAGCGATTGGCGGTAGTTCTGCAATCGTGGTCTCTGCTGCAACTTGCTCCACTAACCCATCACGCGCGGCAAACAATAGCACGGGCGCAAGAGTTACCCAATAGGGAACAAAAGGCAGGATAAAGGCTGTAAACGCCCCTCCCCAATCACGCCATGCCAGATCGTGCCGCCGCTCCCAGAAAAGCAGAAATACCGCCGGAGCCAATATCAATGGAGAAAACGTGGTTAACAACAACAATGCAAATGCAAAGGCCGTTAGCGCAGCCCATTTCCCGATCCCCCACCTTACCGGCTCTGCATCTACAGAAGCCTCCAGAAAATTCAATCCAGCATAGAGGAACAACACACATAACGGAGGTAACAGATCCGCCGTGAAGAGTTTACGCGCATAGAGCACCGCCTGCGGATTAAATGCAAACAACAGTGCTGCGCCAAAAGCTGTCTTGCGTCCCCAAAAGCGCCGCAGTAACAGATAAAAGCCCCCGGTTGACAAAGAAGCGAGTACTCCCAAAAATCCGGTCACTACACGCGGGTCGCGGGTAACGGCCAATGGCAGTGCAAGGGCCCACACAAAAAGCGGCGGTTTAGAAATTCCTACCGAAGAAACGGAACCCACCCATTGCCAACTGCCGCGTGTAAGTTCGTAGGCCATTCGATAGTGATTGGCCTCATCCAACTTAAATTCGGCTAACTCCAAATAGCACAAACGCGGCAGTGCAGCCAAAATACACAAGATCAGCGCATAAAACCAATCCTGGTGGATGCGCATCCGTTGGAAAAGTTCATATAGTTTCTTCAAGGTTCGCGCAATGATTCTCGATATACATAGGCTATCCGTTGAAACACGGTTACCCATGAAAGAACTGCCATCAGGATCAACATCGGACGTACCCATCCAACAATAAGCCCTATACCTAACAATACAATGCGTTCCATTCGTGTCAGAATTCCCACTTTACACGCAAACCCTACTCCTTCGGCCCGCGCCCGGGTGTAGCTGACCATCACCGACCCTAGCAGGGTAACAAAAACCAGGTAAGCTTCTAACATCTTCCCTTGAGGCAATAACCACGCTAATAAACCCAACAACAACGCCCCTTCTGAAAACCGATCCAATGTAGAATCAAGAAACGCGCCAAAGCGGCTTTTCGATCCCATGACCCGAGCCAACGCGCCATCCAGTGCATCTACTGAAGACGTGAAAAGCAATAACACCCCTCCCAATGTAACATGGCCTCGCGCGATCACGATAGCGACACCAGCACTCAACGCAAACCCCAAGATTGTAATTGTGTTAGGATGAAATCCTAACTTTCCCAGGAAACGCGCAATGGGGTGCGTAACTACCGCCGCCTGTACCCGCAACCAATCTGTAAATGACTCATATTGCTTAATCTTTGCCTGCTCCATACTATCTCTACCTCCTTGCAAATGCGGATATCGCGAATGCAAACATCCGTAATAGGACAAGTTCACAATAACCTTTCCAATTGTCGTATTAACTCCCGAAAAGCCTCTTCCTGGAAACTGTATCGGACTTCCCGCCCCACGCGCTCCGCCCCCACCAGGCCAGCTTGTCTAAGTTGTAACAAATGCCAGGAAAGCAAGGGTTGGCTGATGTGTAGTCGCTCGGCTAAGTTCATCACATTGGAATCCCCACGCGCAAGCTCAATGAGCACGCGCAAGCGTAACACAGATTGCAACGCTCCGACCTCTTTCGCTATTTGACGCAACTCCACTTCTGAAATCTGATCCATTGAACACAGCCAACATATAAAGAAAATTTTATATTACTATCGTATGCAAAAGCTTGAATTTGTCAATGCATATAGTACCCAATGCATATTCCCAAAGATCTTAAAGTACGTTATAATATTTATAAAGGTATTCTTTATCTAAAGACACATACGCACCACAAAATACATGGTAGCGCATATAACCGGTGGGTATCAAGAACGCGCTATGGAAAGCGCGGCTACGTCCCAACGTTTATGCGTGTTAATAAATACATCTATCCTCATCATGATCCGAACGAACTTAATAATCCGCCGTTTCCAAATGGCATAACATTAAATAAAATTGCTTGTGATTTCAAAAAATATTTACAAAAAATAGATTTTCTCAAGCGTAGACGCGATGGACGCAGATATCGTGGCTATAAACATCCAAACTTGTAAAAAGCAAATATAACAACGAGTATAAATATAAATAGAAAAAACTATGATTAACCAAAAAATACTAAAGAAACTTTGGCCGTATTTACTCATGGGAGTATTTATCGGATTAGGACTAAAAACACAATGGGTACGCGCGGATGGTATTCCCCTGGTGTACGTAGATGATAGTTGGGCAAGTATTCCCGTGGGACAGGATCCAGATGGAAGCGGCCCGGCTCAAGCATTTGGCATCGATGCTTTCACCACAATCCAAGCCGGCATTGACGCGGTGGATACATACGGCACAGTCTTTGTTGCATCCGGGACCTATTCTGAAAATCTTGTCATCACCAAGTCCGTAACCTTGAAAGGTCCCAATGCTGGCCTTGATCCCAATATCATAACGCGAGAACCTGAGGCGGTTATTCATCCCGCGCATAACGATACTGAATTGAGTTCTCCCGGCAGCGTCATTATCAAATTGGAAGCAAATCATGTTATACTGGATGGGTTTACGCTAGATGGGGATAACCCAGCGATTGCTCCTGGCGTTCTCCTTAATGAAGCAGATGCCAATGCAGCCTATGGTGTCTCCAACTGGGAGATACACCAAACAGGCATTACCGTTACTCACAACATCATCAAGAATCTTGTCGGTAGTGCTGTGCAACTCTTCGGGAATGAAGTTGCCTTCGGTAGCATCACCCACAACCAATTTGACAACATGCCCTCATCCGCCACTGAAGGGTTGGGGATCTATGCCGGTTATAACTTTTATGCTAATATTTCTGACAATGTGATGACCCGCGTCTACAACGGGATTCAGTATCATTTATTTTGGCTCCCCACCACGGATATGCCCAGTCGCATCGAACGCAATCAAATCCAATCCACCCATGTAGGTATCTGGTACAATCAACACAGCCAAAACGCCTCTCCCACTACCATCACCAGTAACACGCTGACCTCGCCCCCCGATGCGCCGGGTGTGGGGCTGTGGTTCTCCAACATCCAGAATGCTGCAGCCGTCACGGCTACGGATAATATCATCACCGGGACCGACATCGGGATCAAACTATTTAACATTCCGAACGGCAATGCATATCTCAGTGGTGGCATAGTCAGCCAAACTCGCGTTGGGATCTGGGCCGACAATTACAGTTCCACCTATGGCATAGGCAGTGGAACAAGCCAAGTTATTGTAAACGGTATGACCATCCAAGATGCAAGTGACGCGGGAATTTACGTTTGGGACAATCCCATCTCCGGTACTCACGCCATTACACTGTTCCTCCAGGGCGATACAGTTATCCACAACGCTCTGAGGGGAGCTGTTGTAGAAAACGCCCGTGCTGCGCTTAATGTACACCATGCCCGGTTCACTGCCAACGCGGAGCACGGCATCTATGTCAACGATGGAGAAGTCGTGCTGGCAGGTGCGACAATCATCAACAATGGCATCGGTATCTACATCCACGGTACAGGCACATTAGACGTGGTCAGCAGTACGATAGCCAACAACTTGAATACCGGCGTTGTTCTCAGCGATACGGCCGGGGGGACATTGCACAACAATAGTATTTGCAATAACGGGGCGTCATTTGGAGATGAGGCGGTGGAACTGGATAATCAAACGCTATTGGATGTGGATGCACGTGGCAACTGGTGGTGCAGTAATCAGCCGGAAAACGATCATAAATACACCGGCCCAGGAGATTTCAGCAGCCCGATTCTGCTTGAGATGACGGTTGTACCTGACTTACTTCCTCCCACCGGGGGCACAGCCCATATCGCTGTCTCTCTGCACGCTCCCCCTTATCAGTTGGTCGATGGAGAAGTGATTACTTTCACCACCAACAACGGTATCTTTATAGAGAGTGACAATGCAATCTATGTGACTCATACTGTAAACAGTCAAGTGCAATCGCTCCTTTTCTCGCCTGATGGCGTGATTGATGTTACCGTAGCCGTGTGCTGTGGATATACCCAGCAGCATCGCGCGGAAAGCGCGCGTGTATTAAATATGACTACTCAGACGTGGTTTAGAGAGATCCAGGATGCTATTGATACTCCGACGACGCACGCCGGGCAGACCATCAGCGCAACAGCCGGCAGTTACACAGAGCCAATCACGATCACCAAGAGCATCACGCTCACCGGTATGCCGGGTGTGATACTTTATCCCCAAAACAATGGCCCCGATGATATACCTACTGGCAGCCTCATTCGCATAGAAGCCTCCGATGTACGGGTTCAAGACTTGATCCTGGATGGCGATTATGTACCATCCGGAGATGTTGCACCATTCGGAATAAGTGTTATTTCAGAAAGTGGGGGACCATTTGGGAATGGTGTGCCCTTGACGAACATCACGCTCGAAAATATCACCATCCGCAACACACAACGGGGGATACAGGCATGGGGCGTACACAATTTTACTATTCGGCGTAGTCAATTGGAAAACATAGGGGAAGAAGCTATTATGCTGGAAAACAGTGATGCCATCCAGGTTCACGATAATACTATTCACACCGTACACACCGGCATCCGGAGCTATCTTACTGGCAGCAGCATAATTGCTTCCAACACTATTACCCTCACACAATCCACCGGGGCGGGCATCTCCATCGCAGGCAACATACTTGACACAACACGCTTACTCACGAACAGCATTACGGGTGGACAATGTAGCCTCATGGTCTCCGACACCCTCACCTACACTTCTTCCCTGATCCTTGCCGGCAATACACTCTATGGATCACAGATAGGACTTGAGGTAAATAGCCATTACGGGGGTGTTGTACTGCAAGCCACCAACAATACTTTCCAGAGCGAAGAAAACCCTCCATATTTGAGTGCCGGCATTGTGTTTACAGGCACATCTCCTATCACCGCTACATTAGGCGGATCTCCGAAACTAGCCAATATTTTTAGAAATGCTGGGGAAAATAGTAATGTCCAAGTATTTCTGCCCGACACAGCCCCCACTATTGCAGCTTATTGGAATGATTGGGGATATACTACTGTGAGTGAAATAGAGAATACTTTGTACCACGCGCCTGATAACGTGTCATACGGAAATGACGATGTGCTTACCAAAATCGACTTCTATACTCTGACGCTTACCGGCACCCCGCCAACCCAACCTGCCAATGGCATCACACCGATTACCCTAACAGCGACTATCACCGGTTTCCTCATACCAAGCGCGCCATTAGAAAATGGGGGTGGAGATGAAATCGTCTTCACTACCAGTTTAGGAAGCCTTGCCAATCCCGTCCAGGTAACGGACGCCTATGGACAAGCCACAATAATTTTAACTTCTACACTGAACAGCCAAATACAGGTCACGGCAACGGCTGGCATAACGGTGAATAATATCACCATTGCTACGACTACGGTCGAATTTACTGCTGCTCCGATTCTGACATTATATAAGACGGACCGGCAACGTTATGTCAGACCAGGTGAGTTACTCACATATACACTTGTCCTAGGAAACATCGGCACAGGTATTGCCACTCCGGTTCTAATGACAGATACGCTTCCTGCTCATACCACCTTTGTCCACACATCAAATAACGGTACCGAAACCATGCCGGGTATCGTCACTTGGCCCCCCATCAATTTAAACAGTTTGGCCCACCTCACCCACACGGTCGTTGCGCGTGTCAACGACACAGTTCCGGCAGATCTTGACACGATCACCAACCAGGTGGTTGCAACCAGTCCAATCAGCAGTACTGAACCTGCGCCCCCTGCTATGGCTACCGCGCAGGATACAAACATCGTTATCGCCAGCCCGGTACTCACAATAACCAAGAGCAATCAACAGGACAATGTTATACCGGGCACAATCCTGACCTATACTCTCACCATTACAAATACCGGCGACCGGGAAGCGCGGTACGTCACCATCACTGACACGCTTCCTGGCAATGTTACTCTACTCACAGTTTCAGACGGGGGGGACGAGGGGCCGCCGGGGTATGTGACCTGGCCGCCCTTCACGCTAAATGGAAACACAGCAGTCGCCACCCGTACCCTCACTTTACAGATTGGGAAAATCTTCTCAACAAGTGTAGAAGCAATTACCAACACTGCTACCTTCAGTACAGGGAACGGGAATGCAGGTATTGTTTATGACAGAGATCCTATCCTGGCTTTGCCCGACCTGGTTTTAACTAAGCATGATAACGGAAACACGGTTACGCCAGGGGAATCCATTTATTACACTTTAACTTACACCAACAGTGGGACACAAACGGCAGTTGGCGTGAGGATCACAGAAACGGTGCCCGCGCACACTACATTTAATGCCACTGCCAGCACAAGGGGATGGGAATGTTCCGCCGGGATACAAAGTGGTAGTCTATGTATATATGCCCTACCTGATCTGCCCGTAGATGAGGGCGGCAGCATCAATTTTGTTGTCACCGTAACAACTCCCATACCTGCCGGGGTGGTACACATCCAAAACATCGCCCGTATCGGTGATGACGGCACCAACGGCCCGGATGCTGATCCGAAAAACAACATAGCTGAGGTACAAACAGCGCTTCATACTACTCTTAACCTGGTTCTAAGCAAGACGAATCAACAACATAAAGTCAAAGCTGGAGAAACTCTCACTTACACTCTTACTCTCACCAACAGTGGAAACCAGGGGGCAACCAACATTTGCATCACAGATACACTTGGATTGGAACCATCCGCTCCCTCCTACGTTACCGTGCTCCAAGTTTCAAATGCAGGCACGATCTCCCATAACACTATTACATGGACCGTGCCTATGTTACCGGGTGGTGCAAGTCTTACCCGGACTGTCACACTTCAACTTACCGATCCTTTACCATCGGATATTTACACATTCACCAACAGCGCCGTGGTCACCGATGATGGTACCAATGGTCCAGAGGTCAATTCTGAGGATAATATCGCGAGGGACAGTGATCGCATCAACGGCATCATCGATCTGCGCATTCAAACGTACGGCCACGCGCCCCAAGTCTATCCCGGCGCACTTATCACCTACACATTACTCGTGGATAATACTGGCACTTGGGACATTGCCTCTATCCTCGTAACCGATACATTGCCATTTGAGACCCAATTCATCGGGGCCAGTCACGCGGGCCAGGCAATAGAGCATACCGTGACCTGGCCAACTTTCAAGCTGCACGCGGGGCAACGGTACACACTCACTGTAATGGCGCGCGTCAATCCTGATGTCGCTCAAGGTACAATTCTCACCAATACTGCTTTGGTCACCCAGCAAAGCGCACTAGGTTCAGATATCACCCCAGAGAACAATCAGATACAGACAACTACCAGCGTTAAATGGCGCACAGTTTATTTACCCCTAACAATGCGCAATTACATCTCCGGCCCGGACCTGGTCGTGGATACGATCACCGTCATTACAGATGCAGACACCGGAGATCGTCAAATAGAAGTTACAATCCGCAACCAGGGTAGCCAATCTGTTACAACCACGTTCTGGGTAGATCTCTACCTTAATCCCGATCCCCCACCGACTGCCGTCAACCAGGTATGGCAAGATGTGAGTGAACATGGCGCTACCTGGGGCATCACTTCCAACGCACTGCCCATCGCACCAGGAACTGCACTGCGACTGCGCACAGGAGAAGGACAAACCTTCTTCAGAACTGACCTCAGCGACCTCCCTTCCTCCATTCCGGGGGGAACCAAAATCTATGCCCATGTCGATTCCGCCAATGTCAACACCACCTACGGTGCAGTCCTGGAAACCCACGAGCGGCAAGGGCAACCCTACAACAACATCACTTATATTATAGTGACAAGTGAGGAGTGAAGCGTTAAGAGTTGCGAATTAGGCGTGAGAAAGCAACAGATTATTCCTTTCCTCTTAACTCCTAACTCGCAACTCCTCATTCTTCTTTTTCCTTCCTGCCCCTTGCTCTTTTTCCCCCTCTATATTACAATTTCATCCGTAATGAATATTCATTTATTATCCGAAGAAATAGCAGCGCGCATTGCTGCAGGGGAAGTGGTAGAGCGGCCCGCGTCTGTAGTAAAAGAACTGGTCGAAAATAGTCTGGATGCAGGCGCGACCCGCATCGAAGTGGAAACCCATCAGGGGGGACGCGCGCTCATTCGTGTGCGCGATAACGGGCAGGGCATCCCACGGGACGAAGTTGCCCTAGCCTTTCGCCGTCACGCTACCAGCAAACTTGCCACAGCCGCCGACCTTGAACACATTCAGACACTAGGTTTCAGAGGGGAAGCTCTGGCGAGCATCGCGTCCGTCAGCCGGTTAACCTGCGCCACACGCCATATGAACGAAGAGCTTGGTAGTCGTCTGCGAATCGAAGGTGGGAACGTTGTCTCCCAGACCGCTATCGGGCGACCACGGGGCACCGAAATGCTTGTCGAAGACCTCTTCTATAATGTGCCTGCACGGCGCAAGTTTCTACGCGCCGAGCGCACCGAACGTCGCCATACCGATGCCTTTCTCACCCGCTATGCCATCGCTTATCCAGATATTGCATTTTATGTAGCTCACGACGGACGAGAAATGCTTTCTACGCCCGGCAACAACATTCCCGACGAAGCGCTACTTCAGGTCTATGGTTTGGATTTGGGAAGTCATCTCATTGCAATTCCCGATGCACACACTACGATACAGACATCCGCATCACGGATGTCCGCATCCGCCTTGCCTTCCACGATCCGGGTTAGTGGTTTCGTCGGCCCTACTACTGTTCATAGGGCGGATCGAGGGTATATCACACTTTTTATCAACGGACGTTGGGTACAAGACTTACGCCTGACTTATGCCATTATTCAAGCTTATCACACACTGCTCCCCACTAAACGTTATCCCGTCGCTTTTGTGATGGTGACGATGCCGGCGGAAGAAGTGGATGTTAATGTACATCCGGCCAAAACGGAAGTGCGTTTCCGGGATGCTGATGCTGTTTTCCGCGCAATCCAGCGGGCAGTCCGTGCCACAGTGATAGATGAAACACCAGCCACAGCCTCATGGACGCTACCCTTATCACCGGCTACGGCAGAAACTTCCAATCCAGCTACCAACACTTCTATGGCTGATACGCGAGCGCGACTGGCTGCTCTTACCCCCAGCGCGCGCCAAATTGCGATGCCAACGACAATAGAGGGTGCGGATACAACCATCCGACAACAGCAACCAGTAAACGGGGCAGATGCGGACGTCCGACAACAACAAACAGTGGACTGGGAAGGTGTAGACACTCAACGACAGCAGATCATTGAAAGCCCCACGCAAAGAGCATCAAAATTGCCCCCGCTACGCGTGATCGGCCAGGCTGCAACGCTCTTCATCATTGCCGAAGGACCTAATGGTCTCTATCTGATTGACCAACACGCGGCACACGAGCGCGTGCTGTACGAACAAATGCTCGCGCAGCGGGCACAAGGTCAGGTTCCTATGCAACCCTTGCTAGAGCCACAAACCGTCTCGCTGCCCCTTGACGAAGCAGCACAATTACAGGACCTGCTGCCTACCCTGCGCCAACTGGGAATGGAGGTAGAGCCATTCGGTCCGGGAACCTTCTTGATTCGTGGCGTTCCCGCGCCACTACAATCCCTTTCCCCGGCAGAACTATTGGCGGATGTCGCGGTTGCCAACGCGCCATCCATTAATAATGTGTCATTCGGAAATGACGCGTCATTCGGAAATGACGCGTCATCCGGAAGTGATGTGTCATTCGGAAATAGAGGGCTAGAGCGCACGCGAATCCAGGAAGAGCTGGAAGAAAGCATCGTGCGGCATATCTGCAAACGCGCAGCGGTCAAAGCCGGACAAGTGTTATCTCACGCAGAAATGGAACGGTTAATCCGCGATCTGGAACGCACCAGTAATCCACGCACATGCCCGCACGGACGGCCCACGATCCTACAACTTACTTTGGAACAGCTCACCCGGCAGTTTGGACGTGGCGGGTAAAATAAAAAACGCAAGGTGTAAAACGTAGTCTAGCTACCGGACACTTTTTCACTGTAGGATATTTAGCCGCAATAGGGTTGGGGTTTTGCGATTAAAATCGCTTTTAAGTAGGTATTTTTTGATTGCGAGCTACGCTCGCAATCAAAAAATACCCTCTTTTCCGGCGGCTT